>JAZKAC010000110.1:0-17731 GCA_040389325.1 Chlamydiota bacterium
CTTTTTCAAGAGGTCATCTCTAAATCGCATTAAAAGGTGCCGTTTTTAGGATTAAAAACACCTACCTTTAGAGTATATGAAAACTTTCATAGTACAAAAGGGCGTAGTATTTATCCAATAAAATGAAGGGATTTTTTAACGAAAGATAGTGAAAGGGCAGAAGGAACATCCTGCCCTTTCAAAATGATTACCACTTCCCGTATTGCTCTAAAACTTTTCCCTTTCTAAAGGATAGAAGCGCTATAAGAGCTCCTACAATGAGATTGTTCATTGTACCTAAAGAAGAAAAGCCTATAAGCCAAAAAGGAGCGGACAAAAGGAATATAGCTAATAGCAGGTTAACAAACCGTAAAGATCTCGTAGCCTCTGACATGGCAATGATCGAAAAAGTGATCACTAAAGGACCTACTACGAAATTACTATCGGAAGCTGGATGCATAACCCCTAAGATAGAGGGAGCGCACATCAGCCAAGCCCCAAGTAAAATCGATGCTACAAGATTCCAAGGACAGGTGAACCCAAACCTAGAAAAACCTTTTCTAGCGATCGGTTGAGCCCTTTTAGCAGAAGATGCCATAGGATCTCCCTTCCAAAAGACCTTCCAAAATCCCTTACCCGTCTTCTTAGCTTGATAAAGAAGTTGAAAAACAGCCACCATCTCTGGGATGGTTAATAAAACCATGACAAGCATGCAAGCTGCCGTTGTAAGACAAAGCCCACACCAAGCCCCAACCAAAACAGGTTGTGACACGATCAGTAAAATACTTGTTACGCCAGCAGGAACAACCATAAGGCCGAAAATACCTGCAAGCCACGGCATAGTACGCCATCTGCGATCGCTTCCCATCCATCCGAGGATAAATTCCAAGGAATAAACAAGAGCTCCGAGTCCTGCGTCGGAGACGGGACACATATGCGCTACGCTTGATGTGATCACTTTTGTTGTCCCGTCTCCAAAAAACGGATCATACACGTGATCGATATAACCGAGCTGATAAGCTGACATATATCGAGCTAAAAACCAACACACCATAGCTAAAGATACCGTTATTATCCTAGGACTCCACTCCGAAGGATTAAAAGACCACCCTTCGGGAGTTTCTCCCCCCTCTTCTTTATCCGATCCCATCATACCAGGAAGAGAAAAAGCTAAAATGATCACTAAAAGTCCAACAAGGGTATCGTTAAGGTAGGTAACTCCATCAGGAGCCCAAAATACAAGGGGCGCGAGTTGCAGCCAAAAACCTAGAACAACTGCCGATAGATAAAAAAACTTTTTCCCTGTCGTGCAAGCAAAAACCCCAACCGCCATCAGTAAGAGTCCTGAAATAGGATCCGATAGCCACATCTTTGAGTCTTTATACCCAAATGTCACCGGGGCGGCAATAAGCCAAAACCCCAGCGCAGTAATAAGTAACGATACCTTGTATCTTATTCGATCTATCATGATTTTTGCTTAGCCACCCATTCAGTAGGTTTGAGTTTATTTTCATTGTACCAAGCGCGAGGCTCTTTTTTCAATTCTGCTATCCAAAGAGGCAGTAGATCTTTTACGTGCTTCTTAGGAGTCCAACCTAACATTTTTTTAGCTCTAGCTACGCTGATTTCATAATGATCATCAGCTATGTCTATCATCCAAGGTTGGATAAATGTCTTTTTGATAAAAGGTATATGCTGCTTTATCATGGCACCTATCTTAGCTAATGGCTTGGGTAGAGCAATCGTCTTCCACTCTTTTCCGTAGATAAGTCGAGAAAACTCTCTTTGTAACTCATCATAACTTAAAGTTTCTTCTTCACCGATTAACAAGGTTAACTCTTTAGGAAGCTGCTTTCTTTTTTCTACACAAAGAGCGATTGATTCAATCACATCATCCATATGAACAAAAGAAGCACCATGAGAAAGGTCTCCTGCAAAAACGTGCCCTTCTAATTGGTTTTCATAAATCCTTTGAATCTGATTAGAAAGAGGAATCGAGTGACATCTGTCATCATACACCCCTGCAATCCGTAAAGAAACGGTAGGAATTTTATCCGAGGCTTCATGCATTAAAGCTTCTACTAAAACCTTGGATTTAGGATAGCTCCAGTTGGGAACAACAGGAGAGTCTTCCGTGATTTTTTGACCAGGTTGGCAAGGAGCGTGTACTAACATAGTACTTGAGAAAATAAACTGACCGCACTCAAAATTCTTTAAGCTGTTAAGTAGTCTTTTAGATCCGTCGACAGTGATTCTTTGATAAGGACTCCAGCTACCTGCCGTAAAGCTATAATAGGCTGCTAGATGTACCACCGAGGCGATTTTATTCCCGTATTTCTTAAGAACATAATCCATCCCTTCCGCAACGCTTTCATCGGAGCTGATGTCCACATTAATAAACTCTACCCCAGGAAGATGTCCCGTTAAGAAAATATCAAAACCGACTACTTGATACTTCTCGGCAAATCTCTCCGCGAGCTTAAATCCAATTCGTCCGCTGCAACCTGTAATAATGATGACTTCCTTATCCATAATAACCACCCCTTTTTTAATATAGTTTAAATTTTAATTTGCCATAATTGGATTAATTATGCAATTAAAAACTACAATTAAACTAAGGCGCATCTATCATTATTATTTTTTAGCTTGAGTCAACACTCCCGCGGTAACGGCAAAGCGCATCCCCTCTTCCATAGTCATGGAAATATTTTTCACACACGACTTAGGTAAAATAAGTGTATATCCACCAATTTGATAACTCATAGGAAGGTATACGGCTATATCTCCTTCTTCCGCAAGCCCCTTTGGGGTGTCTAAAAAGTCTTCTCTCGTAATAATCCCAACAAGCTTCATGCCGTTTATTTCTACCAATACAACCTTACCTTCCTTACGATTGTCTTTAGAACGGAAGTAGCCCATCATTTCCCCTATGGAACTATACAAGGTTTTTACAAAGGGGATACGCTTTAAAAGTGTTTCAAAAGCCGTTGAAATCTTTTGCAACACCCAATTATTAATGACCACTCCAATCAAAAAAATCACGAGTAAAGATATGAGGATTCCAAGACCTTTAAAATAGTGCTTTGAGCCTACTAGGTATTCCATAAGAGGCTTGAATACGGACTCCAGGGTATTAAATAACCACAAGACTAAAGCCAAAGTCAACGCAAGGGGTGCTATGGCTATTAGCCCCCGCTTAAAGATCTTACCCATACTCACCTCTCCTAAAAAAATGTATTGAGATTATTTGTATCACACGCTTTAAGAACCGTCAAGACATATAGAACAGGCTCTTCCGTTTTTTTCTCTATTACAATACGCCAAAACTTATAAGATTGTAGATAAAAATCTCCTTTTATATGTTTAATTCGATTGCTCGAAGAGGGTTTACTAAAAAAATCAAGTCTCGCCTCTATCTTCTCTTGTAGATTTATCCCTTCTTGCTCTTGAAGAATTAAAACTTCTTTCAACGCTTTATCCGACCACCTAATTTGATTGGCTTCCACTTTTTCTTGCATCCAACCCGTCTTTGCATCAGGGAAGCTATCTGCATAAGGCAGATAGGGCTTTATATCCAAGACGGGAGTCCCTTCAAGTAAATCGTGATCTTCTATATACAACTCCAACCCCTTTACGGCAGTTAATCGTACGCAAGACAGACCAATGGGATTCGGACGATGCGGAGACCTTGTCGCAAATAGCCCTTTTTTAGTAACCGCGCGAGGAGGTTGCACCTTAGCTTTAAAATGAGTAACCTCATGCATCCAAAATAAAATCCATACCCTTTCCATACCCTCAAGATCTTCTAAGGCTTGCTCAAAGTTCTTACCGGGGAAAAGACGGATGACAGCTTGATTACCTCTTGCTAATGCCCCCTGTCTTGGAACATCCGCTTTTTCCGTGTATCGGCAATGCACATAGCCGATGGGATCTATATTAATCATTCGTTGCTTTTGGTAAAAATTTTACTTGAGATAAAGATTCTACCTTGTTTAAGAAAACACCGAAAGAAAATCTTTTTAAACATTCCTAATAAGTCCTTTTTACTTTAAAATCTCTAAGTAAAACTTAAGAGACCTTTATGCCGGATTCCCTACAAGAACATTTAAAAGCCCTTTTTGGGTATAACAGCTTTCGAGACTCCCAAGAGCAAATTATAAAGACGCTTTTAGCAGGTCGTGATGTCTTGGCTATCCTTCCAACGGGAGCCGGCAAATCCCTTTGCTACCAGTTACCCGCGATGCTTTTACCAGGCATTACTCTTGTAGTCTCTCCCTTAATTTCTCTTATGCAAGATCAAGTTGTAAGTTTATCTAAAAATGGACTATCTGCCGCTTTTTTAAATAGCAGCTTACCTTTGGAAGAGGTAAGAAATATTATGCAAAACTTAAGCCAGCATAAGATCTTATATATCGCTCCCGAACGGTTTGCCGATAAAGAGTTCTTGGCAGAGTTACAAAAGACACCCGTTTCCTTATTTGCCATTGACGAGGCTCATTGCATCTCACAGTGGGGTCATGCTTTTAGACTGGACTATAGACAACTCTCCCTTCTAAAAAAACTCTTTCCTAAAGTCCCTATTATAGCGCTCACCGCTACGGCAACGGCAGAGGTAGAAAAAGACATCCTCTTACAACTTGCCATGAAAGATCCCTTTGTAGCCAAAACAAGTTTTGATAGACCCAACTTAACCCTTCGTGTATATCCAAAAAAAGATGCTTTAACACAAGTTTGCGACTTTTTAGATAAGTATGAAGGTAAGCCCGGCATTATCTATTCTGCCACTCGAGATTCCGTTGATGACATGTACGATCAATTAAAAAAGAAAGGACTATCGGTTGGCAAGTACCACGCGGGACTATCTTCTGCTAAAAGGGCCGAAGCGCAGCACGACTTTGTCTATGGAGAGCTTTCTCTTATAGTCGCAACGGTTGCTTTTGGCATGGGGATCCATAAACCAGATATCCGATTTATCATACACCTCGACATGCCCCAGTCCATTGAGCAGTACTATCAAGAGATCGGAAGAGCAGGAAGAGATGGCCTTGCTTCCGAATGCCTCATGCTTTACTCCCCTAAAGAGCTTTTGGTCTATGATTTTTTCTTGGGCAAAATTACGGATCCCGTACTGCGTAAAAAAACGAAAGAAAAGACAGAAAAGATAAAAGCTTTATGCCACTCCTCTCTTTGTCGACGAGTGGGTCTACTCTCTTACTTTGGAGAAACATTCCCCGTTACCTTTTGTAACGGGTGCGATAACTGCTTAGATGACACGGAGCTGTTTAGCGAAACGATAAATGCTCAAAAAATCTTATCCTGCGTATATAAATTACGAGGTAATTTCAGCATATCTCATGTGATCAATGTTCTTCTCGGGATTCCTTCTCAAGAAATATTAGAAAACGGACAAGAGCAACTATCTACTTTCGGTTTAATGAAAGACCTTTCCCGCTCTACTCTTCACGACTTCATCTATTCTTTGATTCAACTCGGCTTTCTCATTGAAACAAAAGAGGAAAAGCCTCTCTTACAATGGTCACCAACCTCAGGAGATGTCATCAAAGGAATAAAAGAGGTTCTTATTCGTAAAAAAATAAGAAAAGCAAAATATGGAGTAGCCCTTGTTAAAGCAAAGTACGATAAAAAGCTATTTGCCCTACTAACCGAGCTACGTCAAAAACTTGCCAAACGATTTCGGGAACCGACTCATGTGATCTTTGGAGACCAAACCCTTATCGAAATGAGCCAAACATATCCGACAACAAGGGATGCCATGATGATGTTAAATGGATTTTCTCCTTTAAAGTGGGAGAAGTATGGCATCCTATTTTGTAAGGTTATCGTTGATTACGTAAAAAAAACTAAGAGCTAGCTACAAAAATTTACCTTGTATAAAGCATCTGCCAGTAAGGATGGTTTAGATCTTTTTCATATTCACCCGTTACTGGGCTATAAACCCTTGCAGGTCCTATATTCTCTCCATATCTTTGTTGCAAGTATTGCTTTGTGGAGCAAGGAACAAAGGCTTCAACACCGTCAAAGTTGATCTTCTTTAAAGGAAATACGAAAGAAAAGGGCGTTTCCATGATGTACCTTTTTTCCCGAATCTTCCAAGACTCTGGCAAGAACACGCTATTTTCACTCGATAAAATTGATTCTATCGTCAGACTTTCTTCATGGATAGCAAAGTGGTAGATGTCAATTAAAGAACGAGTTTCTTTAACATACACCTTTAAATACGTCTTGGGCTTATCTCTACCTGCCCAATCTTGCAAAACGTATTTATCAGGATCCAGCCTAGATAAAACATGACGAACATTATCCGAATCTTTTTGTAAAATGGCAATATCGACATCCCAGTCCCAAGGAATATTCCCCCCATATCTATAAGCTCCAAGACACGTTCCGCAATCTAACCAATATACAATCTCGGCTTCATGTAAAAGGGAAACAATAGCTTGAAGAGCTTCTTTTTCCGCTTTGAGTTTATCTGCATCTGCGGGTCTTCTAAGATGACCCTCCGATTGCATAACCTCCGCACTATCTATACTGACAAGCTCAATCCCTATAGATTCATAATACTTATTTTGTGAGTTAAAAAAAGAGCCTCCTTGAGAAATGGTTAGAGAAAGTTGTTCTTGTCTTTTCAAGGTATCCGATGACAAAAAAGATAAACCTTTGAAAATACTTCCTAAAAAAAGAGAGGAAGGAAGGGCGCAGTAGGAAGAAGCCGTTTTCCACCAGATTGCAGGGTCTTTGTAGTCAAATCTTTGATCCAAAGCATACCCCATTCTAACCCCTTCTTCAGATATCACGGGCTTTGCACTTTTGCCTGCCAACAAATACTGCACGGGGATAAAACAGATATTTGCAATCTTTTCTAAACCAGCGGCATCTTCTACTGCCACATTGATAAAAGTGCTCCCACATAATAAATGATAGGCTGCAGTGGCAGGTAGCCCTATATATACGGTCCAAGAAGAAACCCCCCCCCATAAAGACACTACACTCATAGATATTCTCCATTGAAAATAACCAACATACTCACCTGCTATTATTTTTCCAACACAAGATTTTTCTTCTTTGCAAAAGAAATAAACATTCACCTTGTTTTAATTGCATAAATATTTTATCTAAGAAAACCATATACCATTTTTTTTGAGGTCATCTTTGAACCAATCTACAGAACCTTACGAGAATTTTTGCAAATGGAGTACTGAAAAACCGTTAGCCGAAAAAGGATTTATAGTAGCAGCAGATACCACGCAAGAGTGGCTGCTTCCTTGGTGGTGGGAAAACTATACAAAATACAATGACCTTCCCGTAGCCTTTGTAGATCTAGGACTATCCAAAGAGATGAAAAATTGGTGTAAAGAAAGGGGTCGCTATATTCATCTATTTGTCCCCGATGCCTTTCTTTTAGAAAAAGCATCTTTTCCTAAAGAACATATAGATCACTGGGAAACTCTGCATGGAAAGAAATTTTGGGAAAGCCGCAACGCTTGGTTTAAAAAACCGCTAGCTTGCTTGCAATCTCCGTTTGAAAAAAATGTATGGATGGATCTTGACTGTGAAGTTAAAGGCTATTTAGGTGATATTTTTTCCGTTCCTCTTCCTTCATACTCTGTTGCTGCAGCAAAGGAACATCTTCCAAATAAAGACCCTAGCATCAACTCGGGCGTCATCCTTTTTCAAAAAAACACCCCTTTAATAGAAACCTGGGCCGAAGAGTCTTTAAAAAACAACTCCCTTTACTTCGGAGACCAAGATAGCCTCTATGCTCTCATTTTAAAAAATCATCCTCCCATGGCAGACCTTCCTCTTACCTACAACTGGAGCAGATTAAACCAAAATAACGAGGATGCATTAGTAGTTCATTGGCATGGCAACACTGGGAAAATGGTTATTTCTCATCAAATCCAAAAAATGATGATGCAAAAAGAAGGACTACTGAGCTGAAAAGCTCTTGTTTTTAATTACGAATATCTTTTATCAAAAAATTTATAAACCCTAGGTATTTTCTTTGACACAATCGCCTTACGAAACTTATTGTAAGTGGAACGTAAAAGACCCTTTAGCCGAAAAAGGATTTGTTGTCGCAGCAGATCTTACCCAAGAATGGCTTCTTCCTTGGTGGTGGGAAAAATACAAGGAACATAACAATGCCCCTGTAGCCTTTATAGATCTTGGACTTTCACAAGAAATGAAAAGGTGGTGCAAAGAACGAGGACATTATATTCATCTGCCAGTTGCAGATTTGTTTGTATCTGGAAAAGAAAATTTCCCCTCTAAAAAAGCCAAAGACCTTGAAAAAGAATTTGGTGAACGCATCTGGATAAGCCGCAACGCGTGGTTTAAAAAGCCTTTAGCTTGTTTACAGTCTCCTTTTAAAAAAAGTGTATGGATGGATCTAGACTGCGAAGTAAAAGATAACTTAAATGATATCTTTTCCCTACCCCTCATTCCAACCTCTATTGCCGTTATCAAAGAGCACCTTCCCGGCAAAGATCCTAACGTCAATTCAGGTGTTATCCTTTTTGAAAAAGATGCCGCCATCTTAGAGGACTGGGCAAGAGAGTCTTTAGCGAACAATGTATCTTATCCTGGAGATCAAGACGTTCTGTACGCCCTTATCTTAAAAAACAAACCTCCCTTGACAGACCTTCCCCCCATCTACAATTGGAGTCGACTAAATAACGACAACCCAGAAGCCCTCGTGATTCATTGGCATGGCAACCACGGAAAAGTTGTGATCAACCATCAATGGCAAAGGTCCCAAATGGAAAAAGAAGGACTCTTATTTTGAACCTCCCTTCAGCAACACAAGGTTTTATCGTAGGAGCTGACAGCAAACAAGAGTGGCTGCTTCCTTGGTGGTGGGAAAGGTACTCGAAATACAATCAATATCCCGTTACCTTTGTAGATTTTGGCTTATCTCAAAAAATGAAAGAATGGTGTAAAAAACAAGGTAATTATATTGAGCTGCCTATCGATGTTCCGACATCTATAAAAAACTTTCATTCTACACTACAAATAGAAAGTTGGGAAAAACGATACGGGCAAAATTTTTGGGAGAGTCGCAACGCTTGGTTTAAAAAACCTCTAGCCTGCTTGCAAGCTCCCTATACCCGTTCCGTATGGATGGATCTTGATTGCGAAGTTAGAGGGTCCTTATCGCCCCTATTTTCGCTCCCTTTTCCCTCGGAAGGAGTGGCTGTTACAAAAGAGTACGTTCAAGGAAAAGAGCTTGGCATTAACTCGGGGGTTATAGTCTTTCAAAAAGGAGCTACCATTATTCAAGACTGGGCTAAAGCCTCTTTAGAAAAAAATTATGCTTACCCAGGAGACCAAGATGCTTTGTACGACCTCATCATCGAAAAAAAAGTCCCTCTCTATGAACTTCCCATCATATATAACCAAAGCCGTTTTTCCAATAATCTTTCCGATGCCATTGTAATACATTGGCATGGTGAATTTGGAAAATCGGTCATCCGAGACCTTATAGCCACTACTTAAAAAGGTCTTCGAATTTTTTAGCGTTTCCCCGTTTTTTTTCTATGAACGTTCCTAAAGGGGAAAATTCTTCACAAAAATTATTCTTAACACGATCCGCTACATATTCCGTCCCAGGAATCTTGCAGTCGTTAGGCAGTCCCACTTGATAGTATTTACAATTTTGACAACAATGCAAATCGGCTTGGCAAGCCTCACAAAAACCTCTAAAAGAGATTTTCCCCACTTCAAGTCCTGCTCCACAATTCCAACATTGCATAGTACTTCCCCTTAAAACGAGTTTATTACTTTAGAACCGAGCATACTTTACACTATTAAAAAATTGCAATAAAAGACACATGCCATTAAAGTTTCAACCTTTTACGAAGGACTTTCATGGCAATATCGAATTCATTTTTTAGTTGTCCTTACTACAATCTGGCTGCTTTAGAATCTAACCTCTCTCCCTTTAGAAAAGAACCTCTAAGCGAAGAAGAGGCTTTTCAAAAAATGATAAAAAATGGCAATAAAGCTCTTATAGAACATCATGACAAAGAACCTTTTTCCGTCTATCCCAGCTTGAAAGCCCTATCTTTTCTGGATCCAACAAATCCTTCTCTAGAAAAGCGTTTAAACATTACTTATGGAATAGCTGAGGCCTGGGGAAGTAGAAAGAAGATGGAAGACGTTTCTTTTATTACCTCGTTTGGAGACCTCGTTATTGCAGGAGTTTTAGATGGACATGGAGGTGATCATTTAGCAAAGTTTGCTAGCAAAAAATTTCAAGAGATATTTCCTTGCATAATGGGTGCAACTAAAGGGCATGTTCATCAAGCCTTAGAAGTTACTACCGCAAAAATTCAAAAAGCTATTCTTGAAGACTCTACTATGCACAGGATGGGTAGCACGGCAGTATTTAGCGTAATTGATCCCGTTAAACGCTTGGTGATTACAGGAACTCTCGGAGATTCAGAAGCAAACATCTATAGAAAAAAAGATGAAAAAACTATCTCCATCCCTCTTTCTAACCTAAGAGATTGGACCTCTAAAAAAGATGAAGAAAGAGCTAGACTCCACTGCCATCCTCTTCAGCTTCGAACTATCCTTCCCGGCCAGAGTAAAATTCGAAACTGGAATTTCATCCCTGAAAACTCAAAAGATCGCCGCTTAAAATCTTTTGATTGTCGCTCTACCACTAATGTCAGCCGCGCCTTCGGCAAATATCATTACGGGCAGGCCAACTCTCATAAACTTAAAATAACCGTTAGTAGCATACAAGAAGACGATGTCATTATTGTAACTAGCGATGGACTTAAAGAGTATCCTGAAGCCGATATAGCCCACACAGTAAGCCTCACGACTAACGCTCCGGGAAGAACTTCAAGAGCGCTCGTTAACCTTGCAATTTCACGAGAGCATTGTGATAATACAAGCGTTATAGCTATTTATATAAGTTAAAAAATAAAGGAATTTGACGTTGAAAATAGTAAAATCGGATTTAGATTCTGCCGTACAAAAAGAACTACTCTCCTCGGATCAGGCTAAAAACTTATGGGACCACCTTGAGTCTATAAGGACCCATACGGGAAAATTTAAAACTTTACACGTCTTATATTATTTTGCAGGGCTGCTCATTTCCACTGCGATGTCTCTATTTTTAATAAAAGCTTGGGAAAACGGAGGAGCTCTCATGGCTTTATCCGGATTCTTTGCGCTAATCCATGCATTCATAGGGGACAAGCTTTGGAAAAAAAATATGAAAATTCCTGGAGGTATTCTAATCACCGCAGCCGTCGGATTAACCCCCTTATTTATTTATGGATTTCAAAAAACGGTAGGCTTGTGGCCACTTGACAGCTTCGACAACCATTATTTTTTGATAACGGGAAATCAAATTTTTATGGAGCTCGGAACTATCCTTGCGGCTCTTACAGCCCTTCGCTTTTATAGATTTTCCTTCATTATATTCCCCTTAGCCCTCAGTCTATGGCTTATGTCGATGGATCTGATACCGCTTCTTTTGGGTGCAAATAGTTTTAACTCTACCGAAAGACATCTAGCCTCATCCATTTTTGGACTGATCGTTCTCATCTCTTCTTACTTCGTGGACAAAAAATTCCAAACAGTCGATTTTGCTTTTTGGACCTATCTATATGGTATGCTAACATTTTGGTCGGGACTTAGTTCTATGGATACTAATACCGAGTTAGGTAGATTTGTCTTTTGTCTTTTAAATATCAGCTTTATCTTTATAGCCGTCTACTTGCGTCGAAAAGTATTTGCTGTTTTCGGAACTTTTGGAGTCTTGATTTACCTAGGTCACCTAGCTTGGCATCTATTTACGGATTCCTATGCCTTTCCCCTAATTCTAACATTTTTAGGTCTAGCCATTTTGCTTATTTGTGTGAAATATCAAAGCAGAAAGAACAAAATCAAAGCCGTTATAGAAAAGTGGATCCCCTCCTTTCTTATGAAATGGCGACCCAAAGATAGGGTTTCTTGATCTAAAAACCTTTCTTAAAACACCTACTCACACACCTTTAAGCAACTTAACATAAATTTAATCTTAAATTAAATAAATTTACTGATAAAATGAAATAAAAAGATCATAAAAAAGGTTGTTATGGATACTAACTTTGATGAAGAAGATATTGCTCTACTCTCAGCCCTAAATAAAGAGATCGACGAGCTGACGGATAAAGAAATCCTTCTCAGATACAAGACTTCACAGGATGTGAATACTAAAGAAATTAGGGTAAAAAAAGAAAAAGAGTTCTTCGACAACATAAAAGTACAATTAGAAAAATTTGTCACTCAATGTATCCCCTTTGGAGAACAGCTAAAAGTAGATGACATGCAAATCTATGAAAAACTAAAAGCGGGAGCTCTAGACGAAGAAACTCTTAAAAAAAAGCTGTCTGACTACACAGCCCTCAAAGAACTAAAAAAAGCCACAATGGCCATACTGACAGGAGAAGAGCTCAAAAAGTTAACCGAAATCGGAAAAAAACACTTCAATGACGGGCATTTTGATAAGGCTCACCTTTACTTTCTTTTTCTTTCTGCAATGGATGCTTCTAACGCCGACATTTGGCTCTGCAAAGGAATGGCAGAACAAAATTTACAAAGCTACACGGAAGCTCTTCAGTCCTATTTTACGGCAATAACGCTAGACCCGACTCTACTTCTTACCTATCTACAAATTATCGACTGTCTGATCCTCAATAAAAGCATTGAAGAGGCTAAGCAGTTTTACTCCGTATTTCAAAACGAAATCAGCCCACACGAATATTCCGACGACCCCTTCTACATTTCCAAAGTTGAAGCCATTAAGCAACACTTAACTAAATGACGTAATTAATTTTATCAATTAGGAGGTTTATATGTCAAACCCGATTGTGAGCACCACAGGCCAACAATCAATAACTACCTGCCCCCAGAACCCAAGTTCCGAGCACGCAGCCTTACCCAAGGAAGACTCCAAACGTCTCTCAGCAGATACAGCACACAAAGTAGGCAAAGCTTTTCTTGGCCTAGCTGGAGCAGCCGCATCATTAGCTATAGGAGGGGCCTTAACTATAGCTGCTTTCAACTCTTGGCCTTTCTTAATTACTTGCGCTTCCGTCATTGCAATAGCTGCAATCCTTTTTCCAGACGAGCTTGCACCTGCAGTCGTTGGCCTTCTATTAGGACCCATCACGACTGCGACGGCTACGTTATGTGCTGTTGGATATTGCTTGGAACAAGGAGGCTTTAAAGATATAGGTGAATCCGTAAAGGAGTCGGCAACTAAAAACGCTACATCTGCAAAAGCTTATGTAGAGGATGGAATAGATTATGTAAAGAGTGGAATAGGAGGTGTCCGAAAATAGTTTTTCCTTAAAAAACTAGAAAGTGATACATCAGGAGCATTGACAGCCTTAACTACAGATGGGCTGTCACATCAAAAAAAATACTGTGACATTTTAGATGAATCTTATTCCAGATGATTTAAGTTCTTGCTTTCGAGAAATTTGCTAATGTTTGTACTCCACTATGTAGATTGAAAATAAGAAAAATAGAGACCTCTGATTGAAATTGAGCACAATCACCCCCATCTTTAGGCCCAAAAATTGCTGGAAAAATCATTAACGAGATTCATCAAAAACATAGTGATATTCTTTTTGATGTGACAGCCCAAACTACAGAGCAACTTGACTTTCCCGGGATTCAAACTGCCCTTACAAAGACTTTAAACACATATGCAACAAACGGAACTCTTGAGGATTTTTTAAATCACATCAACACACTTGATAAAAACCACCCTCTGATAAACTCTTCTTTTTTTCAAAAAGCAACTCTTGAAGCTCTCTCTAAATGTGATTTGCAAAAGGCCTACAAAATCATAAACGAGTCTTTTAAAGATAGGACAAACACAAAGCACCTAATGCAGAACGGCATTCATAGATACAACTTCAGCCTAGAAAAATTCACGCTTTCCACAGAAAAACTTAAAAATCCAAATATAACAGCCTTCACTCTCCCTACGCTAATAAATGCAAATCAATCGCATGAAAGTCTAGATCTTTTAAGTAGCCTTCCTAGCATTGAGATATCCCTGAACAAACTCTCTCAAGAAAATCTATCCGATGAGGATACGACCAAGATCGGTAATAACTTATTAAAGAAACTAAAAGATGCTTCTCCTGAAGCGCAAAAAACTGAAGCTTTCAAAAATTGTCTCGAATTTGCTAAAGACCCTTCGGATATTAACAATCTTACCATCGATATAAATAAAATCCAGAAAAAGACATGACTCTTTTCTAGGGAATTTAAAAAACCTTAAGAACAAGCTGAGACAAACGACCCGACTTCCTCTACCACTTGCTCTTGAAAACAAGGACAGAAGTTGTGTCCCATCTCTTCTATCAGTAAAAGCTTGCTATGGGCCATGGTAGAAGACAGGTGTTCGGCATGATCTTTTGGGAATAATGGATCGTGTTCACCGTGAATAATCAATGTGGGGACATGAATATTCCCTTCCGTCTTTTGCAAGATGTCCAAAGAAGCTAAAAGGGCTGTTCTATGATTTAAAAGGCTCTTATAAGATCTTTGCCTTTTGACACTTTCTTTTAGTAAGTGAAAATAATATTCACGAGGAAACTTTGTCTTTAAACCATTCAAGATCTTCCACCCGTCCATATGCTTTCGAATTCTTCTTCTAAAAGAAAATATGGGTAATTGCTCCACCTCTTTTACCCATAGAAACCAAGCTTCTTCTGGAGAAGAGAGCGCAAATTCATGACTAAATTCTCCTTTCATGGCAGAGGCAATGGGATAGAAATTATTTGTCGTAGCCATCAAAATTAAAGAGTGCACGTAAGAGGGAAAGTGAGCTGCTATGATCTGCGCTATAGCTCCACCCATGGAAATACCCATCAAATGAGCTTTTTTAACATCTAGCCTGTCTAAAAGACTCGTGACATCTTTTGCCATATCTAAAAGCGTGTATGGATGGTGAGTGTAAGAAGAAAGTCCCGTATCTCGTTGATCAAAACGAATCACAAAAAGTCCTAAGGCTGCCAGCTTTTGACAAAAAACCTCTGTCCATATAATTCCTTGACATCCACCTCCCATCAAAAGAATCATTGCGGGATTATTCTTATCCCCAAAACAATCGCACCAAAGATCACTACCTCCTATCTTGACAATCTGACCTCGAATCCCCATAGAGGGGGCCAACTTACTCAGAAAAGAATTCTTTAAAATCCACCGTTGCCAGAAGAACATAGTTTATCCCGATAAATGTAAAAAATGATAACACTTGAAAATATATAATATACTCTTTATATTTTTCTCAAAAAAAGGCGTGGCTCATGCAAAGAAAAAGTCTTTGGGTATTTATTTTTCTTGTGCCTCTTGGGTTGCTCGGAAATCCCTTCAAAATTGACTTCCCAGTTAAAGAGGAAATCACCAATGAAGATTATATAGAAATTCAAAAAAAATTCAAAGAAATTGATGTTGAGCCCGTTTTAAACAAGCTATACCCTTCTTCTCCCCCTAAAAAACTCTTTAAACCTTGGGCTTCTTCCATCGCTTTAAAAGAAGATTTTTACAGAAGAGTTTCAAAAGCTCTTTCTCAAACGCTCATCAATCCCGAAAAAAATCAATTCCCCTTAAAAGAGCTCATAAAAATTGGAAAGGGCGGAGACAACTGCATTGTATGTTACGCAAGTTTTAATGGTAAATATGCCGATCTCATTCAAAACCTACCTAAAAAACTTGAGAAACTAGGATTCAACGGTTATGTTTTTTACAGAATCGGAGGATTTCCTAATCCTACGGGTAGAGAAATTCAATACTGCGCCGTCCCTTACTGCTTTAAAATATTTACAATGATCGAAGCCAATAAACTGGGATTTACAAAAGTCTTATGGGTTGACTCTGCTTTCCTCCCCTTAAAAAACCCGACTCCTTTATTTGATTGGATAGAAAAAGAGGGATCTTTCTTAAAACTTCACGAGAGTTTTACTAAATTTATTCTACCCAAGACCGTCAGCTATATTCAAGATGTCACGGGAGTCGATGTTCTAAAGTCAAGGTACGTTAGCGCTCAGATATTAGGATTTGACTTTGCCAAGGTAAAAACAAAAGAGTTTATCGATAAATATTACGAACTTGTCGAGCTCGGCTTTCCTTTTTTTTCCTGTTTTCCCGAAGAGTATGTCTTCACCGCTATTATTGGACAAAAACCCGATATTTGGAAAGCGCAGCCTTTTGACAACCTCACCTTCCCTGAAATCAAACTCCGTGGAAAAACGGAAGAATTGATTCAAAAAGAAGGATATTTTTTCTTACAAAAAGAGCATTAACATGATCAAAAACTACCTTTATAAAACCCTTCTTTTTATTTCTACCGTTTGCTCGGCAAACCCATTTCTTATCGACACCCCTCCAAAAGAAAAACTTGAAAACGCGGATTTCATAGAGATACAAAATAAGTTAAGAGCTCTTGACACGCAGGTTTTGTTAGATAGTTTATACCCTACCGACACTGCTTTTACCTGGTTTTGGCAAAAACCGACTCTTCAAAAAAAAAGCGATTTTGCAGGTCGGATCAGCCAAGGGGCAAGACAAACTTTAATAGATCTTTCTAACAACAAAAAGCCTATAAAAAACCTTATAAAAATCAATGACGGCGGCGATTGCTGCATCGTGAGCTTTGCCTCCTATGACGGTATTTATCCACGCCTTTTAGAATCTATGCCAGAAGCACTTACAAAAACGGGATTTAATGGACACTTCCTCCTTTTAATGGGCGGATTTCCTAATCCGACAGGCAATGAGATGCAATACTGCGCCGTCCCCTATTCTTTTAAAATCTTTGCTCTTCTAGAAGCAAAAAAACTTGGCTTCCATAAGGTCCTTTGGCTAGATACAGCTTTACTCCCCTTAAAAAACCCTAAACCTCTTTTTGATTGGATCGAAAAAACAGGTTGTTTTTTTCATCCAAGGAAAAATGCGAAACGATATCTGCTTCCTCAAACACGTGATACTCTTTTAAAAGAAACGGGAGTTGATATGTATACCACAACTTGTATACGAGCTCGCATTATCGGACTTAATTTAAAAACCCAAAAGGTGCAATCTCTTATTCAAGACTACTATCATATGGTAGAACTTGGAACCCCTTTTCTCTCTTGCTTTCCCGAGGAATTTGTTTTAGGAGCTCTTCTTGGGAAGTCTAAAGAAAACTGGCCCTTTCAACCTTTTAACTGGCTTGTTATGAATGAAAGAAAAGTTGGACTTGCCAACATTTCTGAGCAAGAAGATTTTTTCTTCTTGCTCAGACAGCACTAAAAAGATTTAGTAAGCTATGCTTGTATCAGCAATAAAATTGCTATTATTGGCTAAAGGAAGATACGGTCTTGCTCCCGCTTTTCGTCCCCCGAAAGAATAGGTAATAGCCAAAGAAACGTTAGCGGCGTAATTTTTGGATTCCGTTGATGCAGAACCGCTTCTCGAACCCATATACATCCCATGACCCTCGATGCTTAAGGAATGAGATAAAGGAGCTTTAAAGCTTGATCCTAAAATATAAGCACCTGCCCTTCCCGAATCATACATCAAACCCTTTCGATAGGGAGTCCCTCCCCAAAGCATTATTTCTCCGCTCTTTTTAAAAATATGACGCCAAAAAGCATTCACCTGACTTATGGCTCTAAATTCAACGGGAATGCCATCATACGATTTATGAGAGGTTGTCGTTCCGTAAGAACTC
>JAZKAC010000110.1:17741-26408 GCA_040389325.1 Chlamydiota bacterium
AACAGATAGCCGAGCTGTCCTCTTACCTGACCCATTTTAGGACTTAACCCAAAAACACCCGCTTTAGCATTAATGGACCAGTCATATACAAGCCCTACATTAACGCCCGAAGGATCAACGGTCTTATGAAAAAGGCCGAGTGTAATAAAACCTTCTTCTTGCAAGGATTTAGACTCCGTAGACCCCCTACCGTCCCAGTCATAGACCCCAAAGCTACAGCCTCCTTGTATTCCGTTTCCCTTCCCCGTTTTAGGAGGAATTGCCAAGGCTAAGTTAAGTGCTAGATAAGCTCCCATGTTACCACCCCAACTACCGTCAGGCAAACTACGAAAGCTATCTAGACCGACTGAAAGATCTCCCCCTAAAGGAAAAGAACTAGGTTTTTTTTCGGCTTTGACACTATCGACTCTTTCATCCGTTTGTCCTAAACAAACAGAGCCAAAACATAAAGAACACAAACCGATTGCAAATATTCGCATAATAACTCCTTCTATCTACTTAATTGCAAATTACATTTAATTTCAATTAAACAGCAAACAATATTTTTAATATAAAGAAAATTAACTCCTAAATTTACAAAAAACTCCACAAACTATTTCTTTTCGATTTTAGATGAGAATTTTATAGCTTTTTGCTATCCTAGCAAACAGCCTCTAGGCAAAAATGTGGTAATTGCGCATTATACAATTTTTTATGCACCTTCTTAAGGAGAGCCCTTTTGCTGGAAAAGGAACGAACTGTTTTTTTTGATATTAAAAATGTCATCCTCAGCTTTGATCAAAAAAAAATGAACCAACAGATTGCGGAGTTTTGTCAAATAGAAGAGCCTATGCTTGAAGATCTTTTAAAAAAAACGGATTGGAGAGAAAAATATGAAAAAGGAGAAATCGACACCAGAACTCTTTTTCATTACCTTCCTGCCGAGATCAGGAGCTCTAAAGGATTTCATGCCTGGAGCGAAGCCATTTCCAATATTTTTGAACCAAACGATTCCATCAGTGAACTACTCAAGGAATTAAAAAAAAACAACATTAAATTATTTATCCTGTCAAATATCTGTGAAATACATTTTAGCTATGCTTACATTCATTTTCCCGCTTTGCATTTATTTGATGGACATATCCTGTCTTACGCAACAGGATTAAAAAAACCAGATTATCATTTGTACGACTATGCTCTACAAAAAGCCTCAACAGAAAAACAACGCTCCTTTTTTATTGAAGGGGTAGAAGAACATGCACAAAAAGCTCGTCTTTTAGATTTTGACTGCGAATCATATTTACATATAGACATCCTTCGCTCACAGTTGAAAAAAAGAGAGCTTTTGACTTAAAAAGGGAATCATGAAGAAAAAACCAAAAACATATGCAGAAAACCTAGCGAATGATCTTGTTAAAACTTTTACAAAAGTTTTTACGGATCCTTCTTACACCCCTCTTGCTAAAACAGACCTCTATACACTTTGCAACCTCACGGCTCCACAAAAAAAAATAGCGCAAGAAGTTTTACAAAAGTTGGAGCAAGAAGAGTTAATCCTTATAAAAGGATCAACTTTACATCTAAAAAAAGCAAGAGGAGAGCCTTTTAAAGGCGTTCTTCGAATGAACCCTAGAGGCTTTGGCTTCGTCATCTCCGATAACCCCAAACACTACCCTGAGGATGCCTTCATAGCAAAAAACTATCTTGGAGGCGCTGTTGACGGTGACACGGTAGAAGTTGAGCTCTTTTTAGAAAAGAAAATAGATAAGGGTCCTGAAGGGAAAATCATCCACATTCATCAAAGAGGTCGATCGCAATTTGCAGCTCTTGTCCACATCATAGAACCTTCAGGAACCGTGATCTTCTATTCCCCGCTCTTAGGACTTAACAAACTCATTCAATCCATTGCCCCTACAAAAAAACCTCTTTCGTACGGTGACAGGGTGATCTTGCAAGTAATAGACTGGGGCGATAAAACTAGACCCATTCTCTGTGAAGTGAAAAGCATATTAGGCTCTATCTCGGATGCCTCTATCGACAACATAGCTGCTGCCGAAGAATTTAATATCCCGAAAGAGTTTTCTGCATCCGTCATAAAACAAGCTAAAATCTTTGGAGATAAAGTACAAAAAAGCGATCTTAAAGACCGGCAAGACCTTACAAAAATAGAATGTTTTACCGTGGATCCGACAACGGCCAAAGACTTTGATGATGCCCTTTCTCTTCATAAAGATGAAGAAGGCTACTACCATCTAGGCGTTCATATTGCCGATGTCGCGCATTATGTCACCCCTGGGACTCCCTTAGACACGGAAGCCTCCGTACGATCCAATTCTACCTATTTTCCGGGAAGTTGCATCCCTATGCTTCCTGAAGAACTGTCTAACAACCTGTGTAGCCTTAAACCAAAAGTTGTCCGCCTTTGCGTTTCCGTTCTCATGACATTTACACCTACTGGAGAACTTTCTCACCATCAAATCAAGCGAACTTACATTAAAAGTGCAAAGCGCTTTAGCTACGAAGAAGCAAAACTTGTGTTAGACGGAAAAAAGAAAAGCAAACACCTTCCTACCTTGCGCTTGATGGTAGAACTTTGTCTCCTTTTAAAGAAAAAAAGAAACGCTCGAGGAAGTATTGATTTTTCCTTACCTGAAGTTGTCTTGGAACTCGATCCCCAAGGAGAACCTACATCTTTTAAAATCATAGAATATGATATCACTCACCAAATGGTGGAAGAGTACATGTTAAAAGCAAATGAGGTTGTCGCTAAATCATTACAAGACAAAAACATCCCTCTTATCTTCCGTGTTCATGAAGAACCTTCAGCAGAAAGTAAGGAAGACTTTTATGCTCTTGCAAGAACTCTTGGATTCCACCTGTCAGGAACGCCAACCGTTCTAGAAATTCAAAAACTTTTCGAAGACATCAAAATGACCCCTTATGCACAGCAACTTTCCATTGCATTCATCCGCAGTATGAGACTTGCCATTTACTCTTCTCAAAATATTGGACACTACGGCCTATCCTTACAAGAATACTGCCATTTTACAAGTCCTATTCGCCGCTATCCCGATCTGATCATTCAAAGAGTTTTATTTGGAGAGCATTCCCCCGAAGAAAATTTAGAAGCCATAGCACAAAGATGTTCGGACAAAGAAAGGGTTAGCTTTAAAGCCGAACAAAGCGTAAAAACTTTAAAAAAACTACGCTTTTTAAAGCGATGGTTTGATGAAGATCCTTCAAGAGAATATATTTGTCATATCACCAAAATAAGACCCTTTGCCCTATCTTTTGAACTATCCCCTATATCGGTAGAAGGTTCTTTACATGTCTCTGAAATACACGGAGATTATTTCATTTATGAGCCTGAAAAAAATAGCTTTGTAGGACGAAGAACAAACATTCGATTTTGTATCGGAGATCCGATCCGGATGCGTCTTTGCTCGGTAGATCTTGTTCTTTTAGAATCTAAATGGGAAAGAGTCTTGGAAAATGGAAGTCTATCCGATTTTAAATCTTCAAAAAAAACAAAAGATAAAAAACGAAGACAATCTCGCTCTAAAAATAAACCTAGGAGAGACTCATGAGAAAGTATTTCATCACGGGACTTGCTCTCTTACTTCCCGTTGCCATCACGATTGCCATCGTTTTATTTTTAATAAAATTCTTTACAGAACCTTTTATTCAATTCACTTCCAATCTTATCCACACTTGGAATCTATTTCCTAAAGGATTGTGTTTTTTAAGCCAAGACAACATCATTCAATATGTAAGTCGTATTCTTATTTTAATGATGTTATTCGGAGTAACCATCTTGCTTGGAATAATAGCTAGATGGTTTTTAATCCATTCCTTCTTTGCGGTCTGCGATAAAATACTTCACAGAATCCCTGTAATCAATACGGTTTATAAAACATCTCAAGACATTATTAAGACCATCTTTTCTGCCGATAAAAACTCATTTAAGCAAGTGGTGATGGTCCCTTTTCCAAGACCTGGCGTCTATGTGATGGGGCTAATTGCTAGAGAGTCCCCCCACGCTTGCTGCGATGCTACAAGAGAAGAGTTAATCTCCGTTCTGGTCCCGACTACACCTAATCCTACAACGGGATTCTTACTCATGTTTAAAAAAGAAGAAATCATCTGTCTTGATATCAAACCCGAGGATGCCATCAAGTACATTGTTTCTTGTGGAGTCATCTTACCTGAAAAGAAAATTCCTTCAGCTTAGATTGACTAATTTAGTTTCCGTTGACAAGTATCAATTACAAGATATAATAATACTAAATCAAGGATATAAAATGATTAATAACGTTAACCCACAACATACATACATTTCTTTAAAAACCAACTTTCCTTCCGCTCCCCTTATCTCTAAAAACCTTGCCATAGCAAGTTTTTTTCTTCCGAGAAAATCTCTGGAATTCTTTGATAAAAGAGATATTAAAAATATAAAACTACGAGAGCTAAAACTCGAATATACTAGAAGAGATCTTATGTTTTTTATTGACAAACTCATGTTAACAATAAAGATGACATTTCGAAAAGCTGTCTTAAAAAACATGACAAAAGACACACAAAGTTCTCTTAGAAAAAAATATCTCACACGAAGAAAAAAATATAAAAACCTTAAGAAAGCTCTCACTGAAAGAAAAACAACGCTAGCTCCTAAAGCCCCTTCAGTACCTGGAGACCTCAAAGATACAGGTAAAAAAATCGAAGCAGTCTTTGCATCTATTTCAGCTTAAAATTCCCTGAGCATAGACGGATCAATAGGCTTTTAATTGGGGAAATTTCATGGATATAGAGGTGAGGGTTTTGTATGATTCTATTAACAAAGTAAATTATTGATTTTGAAAAAATTATGAAATAGGTAAGCAATACGATTACTAAACGACTACAAAGGCTAGACAGTCACTTCTCACTAGATCGGCAATCAGAACTTTTTCCTGGAGAGGTTTTCCCATTTCAGCTACGATTTCTTCTAAAAAACTAAATTCAAAGGAAGTGGATTATGTCTAGTGGAGAACTCATTCTTTATACCACTGAAGATGGAAAAACTGCGATTCATCTTAAAGCTGAAGGAGAGACAGTTTGGTTGACGCAGATGGAGCTTGCTGACCTATTTCAAACAACCAAGCAAAATATCAGCTTGCATATCAAGAATATACTTTCAACAAATGAACTCTCAGAAGCAGTAGTCAAGGATAACTTGACAACTGCCGCTGATGGCAAGCGTTATAAGACTAAATTATACAATCTCAGTATGATCTTTGCAATTGGCTATAGAGTAGAATCCCAAAGAGGTGTTGAGTTTCGTAGGTGGGCTACTATTCATTTACAGGAGTACCTTGTAAAGGGCTTTGTAATGGATGATGCTCGCTTAAAGGAACCAAAGCCTTGGGACTACTTTGATGAGTGGTTGGAGCGGATTCGTGAGATTCGGGCCTCTGAAAAGCGATTTTATCACAAAGTACGAGATATTTATGCGACAGCCCTAGACTATAATCCCAAGAGTGAACAGGCTCAACTTTTCTTCAAGAAGGTGCAAAATAAGATGCTTTGGGCAACGACACATCGCACGGCAGCTGAGCTCATTGTCGAGCGTGCAAATTCAGAGCTGCCGAATATGGGCCTCAAAAGCTGGAAAGGAAGTCGAGTGCGCCAACAGGACGTAACAATTGCAAAAAACTATCTCGATCAGCCCGAAATCGAAGAGCTAAATCGGGTTATTGTTATGTATCTTGATCATGCGGAAGATCAAGCTAGGCGGCGTAAAGCAATGACTATGGCAGAATGGGAAGAAAAATTAGATGCGTTTCTTCTTTTTAAAGAGAGGGATTTACTAGATCACGCAGGTAGGATTTCGGCTCAGGTCGCTGAAAAGTTGGCTTTGGAATGCTATGAGGTATTTGATGGGAAAAGACGAGAAGTTGAAAAGCAAATCGCCGATGATGTCGATCGGGCCACATTGAAAGAATTGCAAGCTATATCCCAATCGGCAGAAGCCTTGGCGAAAAATACATGACGAGAGTCCAAAAAAGGTACTTTAATGCTAGGAAAGTTAATCATCATTTTAGGATATACGCTAGGACAGCAGGGTGATATACAACCCATTTTACAATCAAGGCTTGAAAAGAGTTTGTCGATCTATGAATCCCAAGATACGGTATTAGTCTGCGGTAATATGCCTCCCAGGTGTTTAGTGCCCGCAAGGTGTGAAACAATGTCTGAAGCCCATGCCATGAAGCTTTATTTAGTAAAAAATGGCATTCCTAAAAGCAAGATTTACAAAGAAGAAAAATCTACAACCACTTTTGGAAATGCATTTTACGGTGCAGAAATTATCGAAAATTTATCTCCTCAAGAAATAGTGATTATAGCTAACGGATTTCACTATCCTTTGATTAAATACAGCTTTAATAAGGTGCTTGGCAACCGATATCCTTATACATTTGAGATTATTTCTGATTCTATTTTAGCTGTCGCACCTTCTGAGTTGGAACGGTGGAAAGAAATCGTACGGGAGATGTCATCTACTTACAACCCTATGCTATTTAAAAATGTGGTTGATGGAGATAGGGAAGAACTTAGGAGAATTATTGAAGGCCCTATTCCTTCCGAATTTAAAGCGTATGTACAGAAATTGCTAAAACTAAACATTTGTGAAAACATTAAAGAGCTTATCACTGGCTGAAACATCCCTCAATAGTTCTGAAGTTACTGAAAAACGGCAAATTTTTAGCTTAGTACTTCAGAACTTGCAATCGATAAACGCAAGTTTTTGGTTATAAACTATGTAAGCGCTTGAATGAAGGTTGGTTGCTCATTGCATCCAACCAATTGGGGGCGGTTGGACTCGAACTGGCGAATTCCGAAGAAAAGAGATTTACAGTCCCTTATTTATTCTATTCAAAAAAAAACATTCCACAAAATAAAATAAAGTGATATCAAAAAGTTATTAGCATTAAACAAATCAGAAAAAAATAAAATGAATAAATCTGCATGGATTTTAACATTTACTTTAGTGAGTCTTTTAAAAGAGCCTATACTCGCCAAGAATACTTTTGTCTTAGAAACTCCAACTCCCATACATACGCACGAGACTACAACCCTGGAACTCGACCAAGATCTTTTTTATAAAGTCTCTGAGGGTGTCTTATATTTTGGAATCGGCAGTACCTTGAAATTGATGTCTTTTTTTGCTCGGCTAGGAAGTGGGCTAAACTTCGGTTTAGCTACAGAGCGCGAGTGTCTCCTCTTTGTCGAATTATGCGATCATGTATCTTCTCGAATTTTTAATCGAATGCTTAACACCCCTCCTATCAAAAAACATCTTTTTCTCTCTTCAAATATTCCTCCCACTCATTCTTCATGGTATGTCAATCAAATGCAACTTTCTCTAATTCAAACTTTTTCTCAAGAAGAAAAGCAGCTTCTCCTCTTTTTAAAAAATCGCTGGCTTGCCAAGAGTACGGGGTTCCTCTCTTTTCTTATCAACAGGATTTATCCTTGCCTCGGACTATCTATTCAAACTCATCCCGAAACAACAAACTCTTACGCAAGAAGTCCCGCCATTAATTTTTCTCAAGCATACAAAAACAGAATATCGATGTGGAAGAGTTCCTTACCACATCCCCATAGCTTCCCCTTAATTTTGACTCGTCCTTTTGATCTTCAAAACTATTTCCCTTCCTACTTTGAAATTTTCCCGACAGAAGACATCCAAAGAACCGCAAACAGGTTAGCTATACAAATGCAATCAGCCGAATCGAAAACACTTGTTGACTTCTCTCGTATCTTTCCAAATGACATAAAAACCGAAGATGAATGGCTTCATTTTTGGAATCTCTATCAAATCCCTTTTTCCAAAGCTTGCGAAAAGCTTAATATAAATCAAAAAGAGATCCTTTGTATCCAAAAAGTCAGACAAGAAAACATTGGAGGCATTCGATTGCTTCCTCTCGGTTTTTCTTCTTTAGCAAAAAGTGAATTCGACCATCAATTTCTCTTGCAATGGTTCTCTACTTTCGGACTCTCGGCAAATCGTGTCGAACTGGATCGTTCACCTGCCCCATCAGATTCCTCTATTTTAGAAGAAAAATCCTCTTATATTCCTGTCGAATTCTTATCAAAAAAAGACTTCCTCACTTACCTAACTTACTTCGATCAAAATTATACAATATCTCACCCTCAAAAAACTCTAATGCTTAAAGGAACTTTATCGGTACTCAACGGATTATTTACGGCTGTTACCGAAGAGAAATGGGAAGAAATCTCTTACTGTAAGACCAAATTATCGATTACGGAACTCTCTTTTTTTAACATCCGAGAGCAACTTAAATTGCTTGAAAAAGAAGGAAACTCCATTACCTTTTTTGAATTCACCTCAAAGTTAGAACAAATTCACGCAACCCTTTCCTCTCTTCTAGAAGTCTTAAATCCCTTTATTCCAAATGATTTTTCAATTATTTATCAAAAAGCCCTTAGCTTAATTCCTAAGGGCCTTAAAGAGTTAACCTCTTATGGCATTCATTCATCTGGAATGACCTCTATAGCTGGAATCTTTCAAGCTACAAAAAAAATGTTAGGTAGGCCTCCTCGTATTTTATACTGTGAGAACACCTACTATGAATGCATTAATGCCGCAAATTTAATTTCTAAAGCCTCCTCTATCCAAGAAGCGAC
>JAZKAC010000111.1:0-1753 GCA_040389325.1 Chlamydiota bacterium
TCTCCTAAAGGTGCAATTTTGTCGATAAGGTTGTATGTTTCTTTTAGTTTTTCTATATAGCCGCCAACCGTGCGTCCAAGGATTGACTCAATGGCAGGACGGGAAGTTTTTCCTTCCGACATAAGTTGTAAAATAGCAAAATAGGTTCCATATTCTTTTCCGAATTCCATTGTAAGTAAATTTCTTCCTTCATCTAAAAAGGGGGAGAATTCCGTTAGCATGAATTCTAAAATTTCCGTTTGAGATTTTACTCCGTTTTCTAATAAGAGTTCCAAGTATTTGGGGACTCCTCCCGTAAGAACGTAAAAAGCAAAAATATCTTTTTCTTCCGTAATTTTGTAGTCTTCCAGGATTGAGATCAGCGTTTGAATAGGGAAGGGGGAGAGTTTTATGATTCGGTCCGCTCTGCCAAAGAGGGGCTCTTTTTCATTTTGAAAAATTTTGTGCATTAAAGAATAAACTGAGCCAATAGTTATGAGAAGCATTTGAGAGGCTTCTTTATAAGCATCCCATAAGTTTTGTATTTCGGAGTATACGGAAGGATTGATAGAATAAAATTCTTGAAATTCATCTATAATGAGAATGATTTTCTCTTTTTTAGCATATTCTAAAAGAAGTGTGAAGATGTCTTTAAATCGGGTGATTTCGCCTAGGACGGGGAGAGGAATTTTTTCTTGAAGTATAGATATAAGGTCTTGACAAAGAAGAGGCTCTGGTTTTTTTTCTATGAAAAAGTAGATGTAGTTATGATTTTTTGCAAATTCCTTAACTAAAAGAGTCTTCCCTAAGCGTCGTCTACCTGTAATAACGACCAATTTAGCTCCATTACTTGCTTGTGTCCAAAGCTTTCCTAATTCTTTCTTTTCTGATTCTCTGCCATAAAATTTCATCCTGTTGACAGCGCGGAAACCTCATCTTTCAGGACGGGGAGGAAGCGCTGCTCCTCTGTTAAATTGTTAAAAAAAAGGGGGATTGCTCCCCCTTGGCGATTACTCGCCATCTCCGGTTACCCGGGTAAAGTTCCCCTCGCCAATGTTATCCGACGGTTTACGTACTTGCATCACGCGCTTAACCCTTCTGCGTGTTTAAACACAAGTCTTAGAGCATGAGACTGGGGCGGCATCCCATGGTAACTATACATTCGTTAGTAACCTATATTACTGTAACCTGTGTTACTGTACTTTATGGTACAGAGTTGGCTTATTTTAGGCTAGTATGTTTTTTTAAGGAGAGTTTTGGGGAAATCGTATGCAGGAAAGTTGGCTCCAATATGGCCCTCTAAAATTTAATGAGCTGTTTTAGAGGGCATGCAACAATGTGGCAGAATCTCTGCCCTAGAAGCTGATAAAATATGGAAAGTCACCCGTAAGAGTGCTAGTCAAGGATTAAAACAGGTACGCGAAGAAGGCTTGGTTGTCGAAGTTTTCAAAGGGCCATTCGACCCTCGTAAGGTCTTTATTTTAACTGAGTCGGGGAGTTAGGGTAGGTGAACCTTACGTGGCAGTTTTTTCGTCCACCGTAATGGACAACCAATCGCTTTCCGATGAAAGTGTTATAGTAAAATGAGGGTTTTCTTTTTTTATTATATCATTGACTAACGTTAGGTTGTTTTCTAACATTTTTTTAAATTCTGTTTCAAATTTCTGGACTATCCATTCTGGCTTGATATTGAACTCGTCATACGAAGGTTCCTGTGAAGGCAACTGCTCATAAACCTGAGGTAAAGAACCTAGAGAGGGCTTTGGGTGATGAT
>JAZKAC010000112.1:0-20971 GCA_040389325.1 Chlamydiota bacterium
CCATCACCTTTGAGCAGAAGAATACCCGGGCTTTCCATCTATTTGGTAGAGGTTCTCTGTTTTGATGATGTCGTAGCCGTGGGCTGTTAGGTAAGTGAGTAGGGCTATGATTTCTTGTTGGGTGATCTTTTTATTATCGAAAAATCTGCATCTCCACTGCTCTATACATGAGGTCTCTATATGCCCTTCGGGCCAGATCTGAACGCCCCGGTTGGAGATCATGGAAAGCTTGAGGGGGGAGGAGATTAGGTTGATTTTTTTCAAGAAGGCTTCTGCGGAAGTCGGATCATAGAGATAGATGTCAACTCCGACAAGCTCTCTTGAAACTATCTCTTGATGAGAAACGCCGCTTGAGATGATCTTAGCTTGCTTTTGATACGAGACGGAAGAAAGAACTTCTGGCTTTTCTCCTAAGAACTTCACGACGGCTCTTGCAAACTCCTTTGTCCCTACAAGAAGCTTACTCTTACCTTCAACAAATACATCATAAGTGTGGATCCCAGCTTCTAGAGTCTTTAACCAGGCATTATGAATTCTTTCTGCAAGCTCTATCTCCCCTAGGTAATTTAACATGAGTATCGAAGCTTGTATAAGCCCTGAAGGATTCGCCATATTTTGAGAGGCTCTTCTTGGAGCAGATCCATGGATCGCTTCAAACATGGCTCCAGATGTCCCTATGTTGGCAGAGCCTGCCAATCCGACGGATCCTGAAATCTGAGCTGCAACATCCGATAAGATGTCTCCATAAAGATTCGGAAGCACGAGGACATCAAAAGCCTCGGGGGTGTCGGCAAGCTTAGCCGCTCCTATATCTACGATCCAATGCTCATTAATAATGTCGGGATACTCTTTTGCCACCTCTTCAAAGACTTGATGAAAAAGACCGTCCGAGAACTTCATAATATTATCTTTAGTAAAGCAGGTCACTTTCTTTCTGCCGTATTGCCTTGCATAGGCAAATGCATATCGGATGATCTTTTCGGACCCTTCTCTCGAAATGAGCTTTATAGACTGACATACGTGGGGTGTTTGTCTATATTCAATCCCTGCATAAAGATCCTCTTCATTTTCTCGAATCACGACAAGATCCATCTTGGGATGCTTTGTTTTAATAAAAGGGGCATACGACACGCAAGGTCTTATATTAGCATAAAGACCAAGCGTTGTCCTGATAGTGACATTTAAACTTTTAAATCCACCCCCTTGAGGAGTCGTAATAGGCGCCTTTAAAAAAGCTTTTGCCTCTTTAATCACATCCCAAGAAGAGGCTTCGATGCCAGTCAGGTGTCCTGCTAGGTACACCTTTTCTCCGATTTCGATAGGGCGGAAGTCAAGATTTGCTCCTGCTTGCTCAAGTATATATAGTGTTGCCTCCATAATCTCGGGCCCAATCCCGTCTCCATACGCTACAGCTATCGGTATCCCTTGTTTTGACATACTATTTCCTTAAGTAAGATAACAAAAATTTACAAAATTTATTTGTAGACTTCAAGCAAAAAGAAGAATCCGCTATAGTGTTACTGAAAACAAGGATTTTTCATGATAAAAGAGTTACTCGAAGAGTCTCAAAAAAATATAGATTACTTTTTTGAAAATGTAAATGCAACACAATTTGAAGCTATTCTTCATTTTTGTTTTTCTTGCAAAGGCTTAATTGTGTGTACGGGAGTTGGCAAAAGCGGCATTATTGCAGAAAAGATTGCTACTACCTTAGCCTCCACGGGGACCAAGGCATTATACCTCCCTACCTTAAATTTTCTTCATGGCGACATCGGAATTTTATCGGAAGGAGATACCGTTCTCATGCTTAGTAAAAGCGGAGAATCGGAAGAACTTCTGACCCTTATTCCCTTCATCCATAAGAAAAAAGCAAAAATTATCGGACTCACCTCTCAACCAACTAGCCGTATTGCCAAAGATAGCGATCTTAGCCTCACCCTACCTGTTAAAAAAGAACTTTGTCATTTTGACCTGGTTCCTACGACTTCCGCTGAAGTGCAACTGATCTTCGGAGATATTTTAGCCATAGCTCTTATGAAGCTTCGTAATTTTAATTTAGCGGAGTACGTTCTTAACCACCCGTCAGGCGCTATAGGGAAAAAAATGACCTTAACGGTCAAAGATCTCATGATTAAAGAAGACAATATTCCTGCATGTAGGCCTTATGATACACTAGGAGAGGTTTTGGTTGAACTTACACAAAAAAAATGTGGAGCTCTTGTTATTTTAGGAGAAGATCAAGAACTACAAGGCATTTTCACGGATGGAGATCTTAGAAGAGCTTTACAAAAGCATGGGTCTACCGTTCTTCAACAGACAATAGGCAATCTTATGACCTCAACCGCGATCTCCGTAGACTCCGAGATCTTAGCTTGGGACGCTATGCAACAAATGCAAAAAGACACAAACAAATGGGTTATGGTTTCTCCCGTTGTTAAAGACAATAAAGTAGTAGGGCTCTTAAGAATGCATGATATCATTCAAGCTGGCCTCACATAACATTAATGAAGGACATTCCTCTATGATTTCCCATTTTCTTTCCGTCCCCCTAATCCTAGCCGTCTTTTCTATCGGCTACCTCGGCATCATCTTTGAACATGTAATCAAACTCAATAAAAGCGCCATAGCTTTAACAATCGCTACGCTCTGCTGGAGCTTTTACTTCATGAGCGACAGTGTTCATATGGCAGAAGATCTACAACAGTTAAGTCATCACCTTGCCGATATCTCTCAAATCATCTTCTTCTTAATGGGTGCCATGGCTCTAGTAGAGCTTGTAGACTCTCATAAGGGATTTAAGCTGATTACGGATTTTATCCACACCCGCTCTAAAAGAAAGCTCCTTTGGATCATTGCAGGGATCTCTTTTTTCTTATCTGGTATACTTGATAACTTAACAACGACCATTTTAATGATTTCCTTGCTTAGCAAAATAATTCCCGCTGCTAAAGAACGGATTCTCTTTAGCTGCATTATTGTCATTGCCGCCAATGCAGGTGGAGCCTGGACTCCCATCGGAGATGTGACAACGACGATGCTCTGGATTAATGGGCAGATCTCTTCCATGGCCGTTATCAAAGCGCTATTTTTACCAAGCGTCCTCTCTTTACTCATCCCCTTGCTCTACTATTCCTTCACCATGAAAAAAACTAATAACCTCATTGCTATAAAAAAAGAGGAACAGGTACAAGAACCAGGAGCAAAAGTTGTATTTTTATTTGGAATCGGAGGCCTTGTCTTCGTCCCCATCTTTAAAGCGATTACGGGATTGCCCCCTTTCGTAGGTATGCTCTTAGCCCTTGGCGTCGTCTGGCTTGTTACGGATTTCATCCATAGAGACCATGAGCATAGAAGTCATCTTAAGGTCCCTTCTATTTTAACAAAAATAGACACCTCAAGCGTCCTTTTCTTTTTAGGGATATTGCTTAGCGTAGCCGTCTTGCAGACCTCAGGTCTTTTAGACTCTCTATCCGTTTGGCTTATCCAAGATGTTAAAAGCCTACCCCTCATCGCAACTTTAATTGGAATTTTTTCTGCCGTTATTGACAACGTGCCTTTAGTTGCAGCCACCATGGGTATGTACTCTACAACGCAATTTCCTATGGACAGCTCTTTTTGGCATATGATTGCCTATGCAGCGGGAACGGGAGGTAGCCTCCTCATTATAGGATCTTCTGCAGGCGTTGCCATGATGGGAATGGAAAAGATGGATTTCATTACTTATTTTAAAAAAGCAACCTTTCCCACCTTCATCGGATACCTGGCGGGAATGGGTTTATATCTACTTTTAAGATAACCATCTAATCGAGTGGGTGAGTTCCACCCACTCGATTGAATCTATCCATTCTTTTGAATAGATCGAAGTTCTTTAAGGGATAAGCCTGTTACATCTCGAATATCAGAAAGAGACATACCCTTACTGCATAAGATACGTGCCACTTCATGGGATTTTTGAATTTCTTGCTCTCTCATTTTCTTCTTAGCTGCGGCTGCGGCTTTCTTAGTTGCGTCTTCCGCTTCCTTAACTGCGACTGCAGCTTGCTTAGTTGCGGCTTCTATTTTCTTAGCTGCGGCGGCTGTTGCCTGCTTAGTTGCGGCTTCTACTTTCTTGATTGCTGCGGCTGTTACTTTTTTAGTTGCTTCTGCTACTGCTAGTTTGGTTGCTTCTGCTGCTTGTGCTTTGATGAGGGTCGCTTGACCTGCAATATATTCAGAAAAGCACTCATACTGCGCTTTATCCTTTTGATATCCTTTTAGTACGTTCGCTGGCATCTTCTTGAGCTTCATCATATCAAATGCGTGAAGCACTTCAGGGGTTTTAATTTCTTTTCTCACTTCTTCCTCCTTCATATTATGAGCATTTTTTAAAAATAAAAACCAATTTTGTTCTGCTTGCGAGGGTAGTTTTTCTGGTACATTGTTTAATGCATACTGAATAATCTCCATTCCAGTTATAAAATGGGGATTGTCTTTATTCACCTGATCTTGAAACTTGTAATGTCGAATATAGTCATTCGGGGTATCTGCCCAGTGCATTTGATCACCGAAGCCTCCCCCTAGAATGTTTATTCCGATAATTCGTTTAATTTGCCCCCAATTACTCCCTTTTTCAAGTTGATTGCCATAAAGAAGGGCTGCGTGGGCTAGAGCTCTATTATCGAAGTTATCCGTCGGCATGACTTGCATTTCTATAAGGGCATACTCTCCAGTATCTAACTTACAGACAAAATCTATCGTCCCATTATATTTTTCTTTAGGAAATACTTTGGTGACTTCCGTGTAATGGCGTAAGAACTGCTCAAAAAATTGCGTTGCTTTTTTGTCATGATGTTTAGTTTTCTTATCACCAATAAAAACTTTGATTTGATCTAGTTTTTCGTGCAAAAAGGCCGCTTGGTTTTTTGAGGCGGGCTTATTTAGCCAATTGCGTAGTAATTGATGTTTTTGAAGAGGATGTAGGTATTCATTTAAACGTTCAGACGATGTTATATGAACATGAGGGATAAAAGTGTGAAAAAAAGAAGCTCTAATCGAATCATCACTAAGAACCCATTTAAAAGCCGAATCCAGGGTGGGTATTCCATAAACTTGTCCTGAGTCTGCTTTTTTGCTCATAACGGTCCTTATCCTCTTCGAAGGTTTAATTATATTATATAATATAGCTATTTTGAATAATATAGATAAATGGTTTTTTTTCTCATAAAAAAAACAAATCCAGGCGACCATATAAAAATAAAATTATTATCATAATGCGGCAACTGGATTGTTTTCCTACTCTGTAAAAAGATCTTCTTCTAAATGTTTTTGTAAGCTACTTAAAAATCCACATCCATACATCCCATCTATAATTCGATGATCGAAGGTCAAAGAAAGATGCATCATAGAGCGGATGGCAAGTACATCTTCTTCCATAACCCTTACCTGTTTTTTGATCGCACCGATTCCGATGATGGCTACTTCAGGATACCTTATAATAGGCACTCCAATAGCTACTCCCGACATCCCGAAGTTTGTCATGGTAACGGTACCTTCCAGTACGTCGCTTGGAGATAATTTCCCCTGTCTTGCTTTTTCAGAAAGTGCTTGTACGGCCTGCGCTATATCCGGCAAAGATAGCCTTTGACAATTTTTAATCACGGGAACAATAAGCCCCTGCTCCACACTAACTGCCACGCCGATATTGATCTGCTTCTTAACAAGAATCGTATCTTGCTCTAAAGAAGAATTAAGCAGAGGGAATTCTTGTAAGGCCTTTCCTAAAGCCTGCAGAATAAAACTTGTCACTGTGAGCTTTGCTCCATAGAGGGAAGCAAAGATCTCTTTTTTCTTTTGTATGCATTTCATTACGGCTGTCACATCAATCTCTTGAATCAACGTCGCATGAGGCGCTCCATAAAAAGACTTAACTAGGTTATCCGCAATAGCCTTACGCATACCCGTCATCTTGAGTCTTTCCACTTCAGCCCCTTGAGTATTGGCTAGAGGACAAGGAGTACTTACGGGGACGGGTTTCACGGTAAGATGATTTTCTACATCTTGTCTTGTAATCCGACCACCAGAACCTGTGCCTTGTATCTTTTGTAAAACTTCCAAAGAAATCCCTTTTTCTTTTGCTGCTCTAAGGACGGCAGGGGAAAGAAAATCATTATTTTTTTCTTCAGAAGCTACTGCCGTATGAGTTTTCTTAATGACCTCTTCTACAAGAGGGCTACCCGTTAGACTACGCTCTATGATAGCAAGAGTCTCGCCAACTTGTAATTCTTGATCGGGAGAAGCTAGTATTTCTTTTAGTACGCCTGCTACAGGAGACGGGATCTCACTGTTAACCTTATCCGTAGACACCTCTAATAAAGGCTCATCCAAGACAATGGTGTCTCCCACTTTTTTAAACCATCTGACAACCGTTGCACTAACGATGCTTTCCCCTAACTTCGGCAAAACAATTTTGTATTCTTCACTCATGATTGGTTCCTATTAGCATTGATTGGCACAACTCTTGCCAAAGATTTTTGTTCCACACACATTCAAATCCCATTTTCAGTACAATAACCGGTAACCCAAGAATCCGGTCTCCCTCTAGCTTCACTTCATCTTTTTCCGTACAGACTAAATAGGTGGCTTGTTTTTGCTTACATTCCCCTGCAAAAGACTCTAACACTCCCTGAGATGGTAGCTTATGGTCTTCTGAAGATAACGTCTCAACAATCTCCCCGCCTAACTCCCGTAAAGCTTTATAAAAAAACTCGGGCTTTGCTATCCCGCAAAAAGCCCCTATTTTTTTACCTGCTATATTTTCTTGCAAGCTATAATATGCAGAAAAACCTATAACGGGGGCCTTGGAGTAAAGCCGGATCCGTTCTAGGATCTCTTCTTTAGAAGATCCCTCTTCCATATGAGTTACGATAATAAAATCAGCTTTTTGCAGTCTTTCAGGAAGATCTCTTAGATATCCCCTTGGAAGGAAGAATCCTTTCCCAAAAAGGTCTGCCGCATGCAAAAGCACGATCTCTACATCTCTTTTTAACTTCCTATGCTGCAATCCGTCTTCTAATATAATAACACGAGATCCTTGCTCTATAGCTAATCTTGCGCTTGCAACTCGATCTTTGCCTACCCAAATAGAGGCTTTTGTTTTTTTAGCAAGCCAGTATGGCTCATCTCCACATACATCTACGGGAAGTATAGGTCCTTCTCCCCTAGACACTCGGTAAACATCTAACCCTTTTTTCTTCGTTGAGCGGTATCCTCTAGATATAATAGCAATAGAAGAGACTTTTAAAAAGAGCTCTTTTACGAGCATCTCTACAAAAGGAGTTTTCCCCGTCCCCCCTGCAACTAGATTGCCTACGCTAATAACAAGACAAGGAAGCTTATAACTTTTAAATATCCCATAGTCATAACAAATATGTCTTATCTTACAGCCTAGGTGAAAAAAAAGGCTAATCCCATATAAAAAACCTCGCATAAAGGGATTTTTCTTTCTTCCTTCGATGTAATCTAAAACAAAAGACTCAAGGGTCATGAGACCAACCCAGGGAAACATTTTTTTTCTACCATTTCAATCAACGTATGAATAGCTGTCATATGCGCCTCTTGAATCCGATCGGAATAGATAAATCCTCCGTCGATGATCATCTCCAAATCACACATCCCCTTTAAAGCTCCCCCCGTCTTTCCTAAAAAGGCAATGGTATAAAGCCCTTTAAGTTTAGCAACCTCCACGGCCTTAATAAGATTTTGAGAGTTGCCGCTTGTTGTCATTGCAACAAATACGTCTTCTGCCTTCCCTAAAGCCTCAATGCCTCTAGAAAATACTTGATCGTATCCAAGATCATTTGCCACACAACTCATGTGCCCAGGATCCGCTAAGGCTATTGCCCCAAGAGCGGGTCTTTTTTTTCTATAAAGGCCCGTTAGCTCTTCACCAAAATGCATCGCATCGCAAAGGCTCCCTCCGTTTCCCGCCAAGAGGACCTTCCCCCCTTTCTTAAAACATTGATATAAGGCTTCGGCGGCCTGCTCAATAAAGTGCACATTTTCTTCAAGCGTCAGTAACTCAATCGCTCGAATCCCGTCTTGTAAAGAAGTTAAAATATCGTGTCTCATAAAAAAAACCTAAAAAATAAAAACTGTCTCCACTAGCATATAACAAAAACCCTTTGGTGGCAAATCATCCTCTAATGACACAGTAAAAACTTTACACTATTTTGTTATTTCAAAAAACTTCCCATAAATCGATCTATAAAGTTACAATGAATTTAAAATAATAACTAAAGATTTTTTATGAAACAATTTAATATTGGTATTGTAGGCGCTACGGGCGCTGTAGGACTAGAAATCCTTAAACTCCTAAAAAAAAGATGTTTTCCCGTTAAAACCCTAAGATGTTTCGCTTCTTCCCGTTCAGTCAACACCCCCCTTCCTTTTGGAGAAGATACTATTATTGTCGAAGAACTATCGGATTCCTTTGCCCTTTCTTTAGATCTTATTTTCTTTTGTGCGGGAAGCTCCATATCTAAAAAATACATCCCCTTAGCTCTTAAAGCAGGAGCGCTTATCATTGATAACAGCTCCGCCTTTAGACTAGATCAAGATGTCCCTCTTGTTATCCCTGAAGTTAACCCCGAGTCTTTACAAAATCATAACCGCCTTATTGCCAACCCTAATTGCGCAACCATTTTGATGCTGATGGCCTTAGCCCCGCTTCACCGCTTAGCTAAGATCAAAAGAGTTGTCATTTCTACTTATCAAGCAGCTAGCGGAGCAGGTCTTAGAGCCATGGAAGATCTAAAGTTAGAAACGTTAGCCCATCTACAAGGAACCTCTTACGAAAGGACCGTCGTCCCACACCCCTATGCATTTAACTTATTTCTTCACAACTCTCCTTTACATGAAAACGGCTACGTAGAAGAAGAAATTAAACTATTACAAGAAACTCGAAAGATCCTCAAAGACCCTTCCATACAAATAGCCGCTACCTGCGTCAGGGTTCCTGTTTTAAGATCCCATGCAGAGTCTATTAACGCAGAATTTCATCACCCCATCTCAGCTGAAGAAGCTTACCTGATTCTACAAAAAGCTCCCGGGATAGAATTCTTGGAAGACTATTCTAAAAATCGCTTCCCCATGCCTATTGACGCCACTGGCAAAGACTCCATTTTTTGCGGAAGAATCAGAAAGGACCTTTCTCAAGAAAATACTCTAGATCTTTGGGTTGTCGGAGATCAGCTCCTAAAAGGAGCTGCCTTAAATGCCATTCAAATTGCCGAAGAGCTCTATACAAAAAATAGTTAATGCTGGTAAAGATAAGTTTTAGACTTAAATAAAGAACAATTAATGATTCCTCCACTTATTATCAAAGATCAAAATTCCATTTGCTCTTATTTTAAACCGATTTTGAAAATCTTCGAAAACAATCCTCGGTCGGTGCAAGATATTGCATTACCCGCCTTACAAGCTTTAGTCACTCAACTTCAGACTCCCAAGGGCATGTCTCTTTCTTCCTTAGAAACTATCGCTAAACAAACAAAGGAACTTCAAAAAGCAGTAAAAGCCTCTTCTAATGAGACGACAGCTTTAATAGCTCCTGAAATAGAAAAAATTTTCACTTCTCTTAGCGGTAGGCTTCCTTGCTTTCGTTTTCACTCATCTGGTTATGAGGACCCGAATAACTCTTTACCCGATACTTATTTTGAAGACGAATCAAAAAAAGCAGTCGATGGCTTAGTCGAGAAAATACGAGAAGCCGTCCAAAATGACACGATTTCCGAATGTTTTTTAGAATCCCTCCATACACTAGGACTTCAACGTCAAGAAATCGCAAAAAATCAAGGATCTTGTCGATTTTCAAAGTTTGGAGAGCTGAGATACAGCAACGATCTACGATCTTTTAAAACCATCCTCACACCCTTTAGCGTGCATGGTCCTTACCACGAACACCGACTAAATTTTCTTCGCGCCCTCCCTTCTTTAATTAACATTGCAAGTACTACGGATACACCCGTACAAGGATGCACTTCTACATTCACGGCACAATGTTTTGACAAAAATTCCTTACCAGATCATTCTGATTCAACTAGTTATTCTTACGATGAAGCTCGTATGCTCACTGACTTAAAGTCTATAAAAGAGCATCTGTCTTCCGACCAAATGACTACTTCTTCCAAGGAGGAAGAAAAAGACCTTCCTAAAAACAAAAAAGCAAAGTCAGACGCCCCTCCCCCCTCTGCATTTGATGATCCTTCCGCTTTTCTTATCTATATAAAAACAAGTTTAGAAAAAGACGCGACATCCTATCCCCTATCCACTTATTTTATATTTGTTAAAAAAGAGGATTATGAAAATAAAAGATTCGCGTCGGATGACACCGAATTAGTAGCTGTACATCAGACTTTAAGAAAAATAAAAGAAAGCTTGAAAGAAGTTCAAAATTTCTTTATAAAATGTATTAATAGCAGAGCTGACGATGAGTTAAAAGAAAACATGGCCGTCTTTAGATACTTACTAGCTCATGTGGCCCCCTACAGAAGGGGAAGTGCATGGGTTGCCGAAACCATTGAAAAAGCAGTTTATAGATATAAAGGTTATGAATTTTCTTATGGATTAAATCCGACCCCCTCAGACAGACGTTCCCTTGCAGATTTAGATGCTCTCTCCACTCTTCGTTTATCACAATTTAAAAGAACTTATCTATTACAAGCTAACCTGAAAAAAATTGAGGATCACAAATGAATAACCCTTTAGATATTCAAAATGTAGGATCCATTACCTCCTATTTTAACCCGATTTTAGAGATCTGCGAAAACAAGGCTCAATCCGTGCAAGATGTTGCATTGCCCGCCTTGCAAGCTTTAGTCCATCAAGTGCAAACAGCCCCGACTCTTTCTCTAAGCTCTATAGAAACTCTTGCCAATCAAACAAAGGAACTTCAAGAAACAGTAAAAACCTCTTCCAAGGAGACGATGACTTTAATAGTTCCTGAAATAGAAAAAATTTTCATCTCTCTTGACACGAGACTTCCTCACTTTCGTTTTGACCCTTACATATACAATAACCCGAACAATCCCTTACCGAGTACTTATTTTGAAGATGAATCAAAAAAAGCAGTCGGTATCATATTCGATAAAATACGAGATGCCGTCCAAAATGACACGATTTCCGAATGTTTTTTAGAATCCTTCGAGACTCTAAGAGGTCAGCGCCAAGAAATTGCAAAAAAGCAAAACACTGAAAATCCTCTTGCCTTTGGAGAGCCCAGGTATGAAGACGCCCCAGAGCCAGGTCGGGTTTTGAGTACTCCTTTTTCTTCAGTAGGTCCTTATCTGGAACATCGGTACTATTTTTTAAGAAATCTATCTTCTTTGATCGCAATCCTAAGTAAGAAAAACTCTCTGGGTGAGGTTAAGACCCCTAGTGATATTCCTATACAAGGATATACTTCTAGCTACACGATAGAATGTTTTAATAAAGTTCCCTTACAAGAACACACTGTTGTACAAAACTACTCAGGTGATGAACTTAAGATGCTCACCACCTTATCTCTCATGCGAAAAAATTTATTTATCGATCCCTCGAGCACTTTTTCTTCAACGGAAGAAAACGATCTTCATAAAAATAAAAAATCAAAAACGGAGGCTCTTGCAATCTCCGCAATTGATGACTTTTCCGCTTCTTTTATTTATATAAAAGAAAGCATAACGAAAAATAATATATCTTACCCTCTATCCACTTATTTTATATTTGTTAAAAAAGAAGATTATGAGAATAAAAATTTTGTATCGAACAATACGGAATTAGTAATTATACATCAAGACCCTCAAGAGATAAAACGAAGTTTGAAAGAAGTAGAAGATTGCTTCGTAAAATGTGTTACTAGTACAACCGAGGATGAGTTAAAAGAAAACATGGCTGTCTTTAGATACTTACTAGCTCACATAGCCCCTTGCAGAAGAGGAAGCGCTTGGGTTGCTGAAAGCCTTGAAAAGGCAATCTATCAATACAAAGGTTATGAATTTTCTTATGGATTAAACCCAACCCCTTCTAGGCAACGTTCCCTTGCAGACTTGGATGCCCTTTCCAATCTTTGTTTATCGCAATTTAAAAGAACTTATCTATTGCAAGCTAACCTAAAAAAAATGAGAATCAAAGATGAATAGCCCTTTAGATATTCAAAATGTAAGATCCATTCCCGTTTATTTTCAAACAATCTTAGAAAGCTGTGCAAATAATACTCGGGCCATACAAGATATCGCTTTACCCGCCTTAAAAAATATTGCAAATCAGATTCAAAACTCTCCCTCTCTTCCTCTTTCCACGGTTGAGGTGCTCTCTACGGAAGCGCGCCGAATAAAAAATGTACTTAAAAATGAAATCTCTAACAATCAAGACCCCCTATCTTGTCAAATCAACAATATCCTCTCTCTCCTAGCTTGTAGATCTCCCCTTTATGAATTTTCTTCTTCTACCTATCTTGATAGAGATAGTCCTCTTCCTTCAACGTACTTTGATGATAGATCTATGGAAGTTATCATCGAGGTTGTCATCCTATTAAAAAAAGCAGTCGAAACTAACGATCTAGGGCCCTGTTTTTATCGGTTACTGGAAGATCTCGGAAAGATACGTAAAGACATCGCTATAAAACAAGAATCCAAGAACTCTCATCGATTTGGAGAACCGAGATACAATCTTGAAAAGCAAGATTTCATAGGACTGGATTTATATACTCCCTTTAGAACCGACAATTCGTATAAAGAATACCTGATCAAATTCATCCATTCTTTATCTACAACATATAACTTAGAAAAAGAAGAATTTAGAGAACATTCCGTTAACACACTTTTCGGAGACTCCGTACAAGGATATTCTTCCGAATTTAACATTCAATTTATTGATAAGGATCATTTACTATCGCATTACGATAAAAATGACGCTCCCCCCTATGAACAGTCTATTCTTGACCATTTAGATGCCATAGTCGACTTATCTTTGACTGATGCCAAGAATCCCTCTAATCCCATAGAAGCACTCCAAGATCCTACAAAAACTCTTATTTACACGAATACGGTTCTTACTAAAGCGGGATCCGAGCACCCGCTCTCTTCTTATTTTATTATTATTGATAACGAAGAAATTGAAAAAGACTTCATTGATTTCAATAAAAAAATCACAATGGTAGTAATGCATCAAGAGCCACATGAAATCAAACACACTCTAGAAGAAACAAAAAACCGATTTATAGAATGCATGCATAGTAAAAACGAGAATGAGTTGAAAGAAAACTTAGCCATCTTTAGGTATCTATTTGCTCATATGGCCCCTTACCAAAGAGGAAGCGCTTGGACGGCAGAGATCTTTGAAAAAGCGATCTGCTCAGCCCTTGATTATGAATGCTCCTATGGAAGCAATCCTTCTGCCATAAAGCGTCCTCTTGCAGATTTAGATGCTCTTATAGCCTTTTCCTTATCAGACTTCATAAAAGAATTCTCCTCAAAAATTATACTACGAAAAATTCCGGAAGATCACTTGAAAATCTCTTCCACTCCGTAGGAAGCGGCAGCGTAAATATAAGAGTCTCCTTAGAAACGGGATGAATAATTTGCAACTTTGCATGGTGTAAAGCAATATGATGCGCTTTTTCTATCCTCTTAGCTCCATACTTACCATCGTTCACAACGGGATGTCCTCTAGACGAAAACTGAATCCTGATTTGATGATATCGGCCCGTGTGCAAATCAATTTCGACTAAAGAATATCCCCTTAGTCTCTTTTGTACCTTATAAGAAAGGACTGCTTTTTTAGCTAACGGGTGTGTTGCCGAACAGATAGCAGAGCAATACTCTTTTCTAAGTAGATGATCTTCAAAAAGACCACTTTCTTCCATTATCTCTCCTTCCACTAAAGCCAGATAGGTTTTTTGTACCTGTCTTGTTCGAAAAGATTCATGTAATCTTTCTAAAGCCTTTGAAGTTTTAGCAAAAACAACAATACCCGTTGCCGACTTATCCAATCTATGAGCTGCTCTTACGAACACCTCTCCTTTCTTATCATACTTTTCTTTTACCCACAGTTTTACTTGATGCTCTAAACTCATCTCTTCCGTGGATTCCGTAGGGATTCCAAAAGGTTTATTCACAACAATCAGGTGATTATCGGCGTAGAGGATCTCCATGCAAACCTTTTTGTTTCCTTTGTCTTAATACTTCATATAAAAGCAATGTCGTTGCCGTCGCTACATTTAAAGAATCTGCAGCTCCTCTCATCGGAATACTCACTTGGATATCTGCGGATTCCATCCATAACTTTGAAAGGCCTAACTGCTCTGTCCCTACCAAGATCGCAAGGGGTCCCGATAAATCGGTCTCCGTGAATTCTTTTTCTGCATGAGGAGTCGCCGCTACTACTTGAATACCCTTGCTTTTGCACCAAGTTAAAAGCTCTTGTCCCTTTGCTTCAACTATAGGTTGGGTAAAAAGAGTCCCCACGCTAGCCCTAACAACATTCGGATTAAAAAGATCGGTACAACGATCGCAAACGATGGCTGCATCTACCCCCACGGCATCGCAAGAACGAAGGATCGTTCCTAAATTACCTGGCTTTTCAATGCCTTCCGCTACCAGGAGAAAAGGATTTTCGGAAGAAAACGTACTACAAAAACTTTCAAAAGATGTATCCATCTGTCTTGCAATGGCGACTAATCCATCGGGACGATCTCTATACGAGATCTTCCTGAACACAGACTCTTTACAAGAAAAAAGGGTAGCTCCTTTTTTCTGCAACTGCTCTAGAAGGGAAGGCTCATTATGTCCTAAAAATAAAGACTCCGCAAAAAAAACTTGCTCTATGATAACGTCCCCTTGCAAGGCTCTTGTTATCTCTCTAAAGCCCTCGATAAGGAAAAGCCCGCTTCTATCACGATCTCTTCGATCCGCTAACCCTGTAGCTATCTTTACTTTAGGATTTTGTACACTTGTAATTTCTATGACCATATTCACTATATTGGTAAGATTTTTCCTAAGATTTTAGCACAATAGACATTAAGACCAAGATAGAAAAAAATATCCTTAGTAATCTTGCTCATCATAGTATGGGGCAGGCGGCTGATATTCCACTTCCGTCTCCTCAACTGCATAAGGATCATTTTGATCATGTCCGCTAGAACATCCTATTAAGCTTAAAGCAACACACGATAAAATTAAAATTTTCATATACACCCCTGACCTTGTATTTTTTCATACAAAAAACTAAGAGAAAGGTGCGCCGCCTCATGAATGATATTGTCCCTATTTCCATGAAGCCGTAAATGAAAAGTCTTTGGACTTCTCCCCCTTCCCCCTATAGCAACCCAAACGGTTCCAACAGGTTTTTCTTCAGTCCCGCCTTCAGGTCCTGCTATACCTGATACCGCTATCCCAAAATCTGCTTTTGTAATGGCAAAAACTCCTTCCAACATTTCCAGGACGATAGGCTCGCTTACAGCCCCGAACTCTTGTAAGGAATGCTCTTTCACAGCTAAAATAGATTGTTTTAACTCATTGCAATAGGTGATAAATGATCCTAGAAAATACTTTGAAGCTCCCGAGCGTCTTGTAATCAAATGAGCTAAAAACCCTCCCGTGCAAGATTCCGCTATAGCCAGGGTTTTTCCTTCTCTCACCATATATTCTTGTAACGCTAGGCTCATCTACACAAACCCTGCAAGTGTTTTTTTAAATCTTTTATGATCCCCGATCCCATCTTTTTCTTTTTTTCCTACTCGAAAAGGAGCCACCTCTTCTTTATCGCCTAAAAAAAAAGTAGCAGGCTTGGTGTGATTTCTTAACCACTGAACAATTTGTTTATAAAGTATCGTATTAGGAAAATCTTTTTCTAGTAGCATCTTTTTAAACTTCCCGACGTGCGGCTCTTCGTAGATCTGAGGATAAGAAATTTGTAACCCATAGGTAAAACTATCTGCATTCATTGCCATTGGATAGATTTTTCTATCAAATTTTGATATAAAACAATGATATATTTGTATTTGAATGACAGGACATCTAGCTTTTATTAAAAATTGGTCCGAAGAAAGAGAAACGGCATAAAAAGCCTCCACGAAAGTAGAGAGCATAAGGGTAAATTCTTTTCTAAGGTCAGGGGGGGGGAAATCATCTTCTAATCGCAACCAAGAAAGATACTTCTCATACCAAGTAAAAAAATGTTCTTTACTTACTTGCCATTTCTCTTTAGAAACTTTTTGTATAGGTGAGATGATAATACAAGAAGCTAGTACCTCCCAAAGACTTTCCATCTCTTCTCTATCTAATAAAACTGCATGTTTAACCCATTTAGAGCAGTGGAGGGCTCCCTCTTTTTCAACCGTGCTTATATCAAGAGGAAAAGAAAGATCCATCTTTTAATCCCTTAAATAATCTTAGCAAAAAAAGAAAAACGCTTTTCTAAAGAACTTTGTAACAACAAGCAGACAACCCCAAAGAAAATCATTGAATCCGCTACGTTAAACACAGGGAAAGAATAGCCCCAAAAAGAAAAATTAAACATATCCACTACGTGACCGTAGAGGAAAAAATCAATCACATTTCCAACGGCGCCCGTCAAAACACAAAAAAGAGAAAACTTTCTCAAGTAAGACATTTTCACAAGTAAAATATAGGAGAGCAAGCCCCCCATAATTAAAAGGCGTGCATACAAAAGGTATTCTTGAAAGCTTGAAAAAATCCCCCATGCAGCACCCTTATTCATGGCATAATTTATCGAAAAATCTACGCCAACCCAATTTTTAAAAACTGCAATTCCCCCATATGGATATAAAGGAGATGACCGACTTAATAGAGTTATATGATCATAGGTATACATTTTTGAAAATATATCTATCCCAAGTATCATAAGGCAAAACCCCAAAACAGTCATCATCCACTTTACTCGCATTATATGAGTCCCTTTTCTATTTTTTCTTGAGCTTTCACTGTCATGGTTGCGTAAGGGATTGCTTCTAATCGAGCAATAGGAATCTCTTCTTCTGTCAAATCGCAGATGCCGTAGCTTTCTTCACCGATCTTCTCAAGAGCTCTTTCGATCTGTCTTAAAACCTTCATTTCCTTTTCGGATACTTCCAAGTTGACATTGCGAACAAAGTCATCTGTTCCTTCATCAACTTTATGCTGAGAATACCCGCCGTTATCATCCGACAACTTTACGGTTTCCGTTGCGCCTCGAACCATATTAGAAAGTTGATCTCTCAACTCTTCTAATCTTTTTTTGAATTTTTCAACTTCTTGTTTGTCTAATGGCATTTTATATCTCCAGTGTTCTATTTTACAACTTGGCTTTCTCTTTCAGGAATACTTTCCAAAGCATCCATGAGTTCATCTACATGCTTAAAACGACGATATACACAAGCGAAGCGAATATAAGCAATAGTATCTAGCGATTGAAGAGACTTCATCGCTATTTCCCCTATTTCTTTTGTCGTCGCTTCTTTTTGAGGTCTTTCCATTAAATCTGCTGTAATACGATAAGCAATCATCCTCACTTCTTCCCGGCTTACTGCCGTATGACGACAAGCTGCATCTAATCCTTTGAGTAGTTTTTCTTGAGAAAAATCTTCATAGCATCCATCCCTTTTTAAAACTTGAATGGTAAGATCCAGCGTTTCAAACGTTGTGAAGCGACGAAGACACTGCAAGCACTCTCTTCTTCTTCGAATGGAATTAGTTTCTACAACCATTCTGGAATCCGTTACTTTAGACTCCTCATGATGGCAAAAAGGACAACGCATAAATACTACTCCCCATTTTTCTCATTGCTCAATAAAATTAAGTCCATATTAAACCAGGATATTTTAAAAGATTTCCTGTTAAAAAAAAAGACATATTTTAACAAACCTTTTGAATTTCTCGTCTATTTTGCAATGCTATAAATAATTTTTTATGTTCAACAGAAAGAGAGTTATACTCTTCCCTCCCCATCTCTAAAAGTTCCGGATTAAAAAAATCTTTAAACCAGCACCTCGTATAGCTCATATATAGTAAAGACCTCATCTTGTCCGAATGATTGGATCCTCCCGCATGGAAGGTCCTATAATCCCAAAAATAACAACTACCCAAAGGCCCATATAAAAGGTGCATCGGGTACGATGTCATTTTCTGCTCTATAGGATAGGTCTTATGCGATCCTGCCCAAACTTTAGTAGGCCCGTTAACGGGATCGATATCTACTAAAGGAACAGCAAATGTGATTGCATAGGTAGGGATGCTACAAGACACCCCTTTATCTTCCTCAAATAAACAGCGATAGTCTGCATGTAAATGTTGTTCTCCCGCTCCTGGGAGGGCCGTTATAGCCCCTACGCTACCTACAATCAGTTGAGGGCCTAAAATCATCTCTAAAAGTGGCTTCAACAAAGGGTTTGCATATAAAATAGGATCATTAAAGGGAGATGTAAGGGCAATAGGAACAATGTATCGTTTATCACTCACCTCCGTTCCCGAGTCTAATCTCATGGTCTCTTCATTGAAATTAAGCCCTTTTTCATAGATATCGGCTGCAGATTGAATCAACTCTTTAGGGAAAAGGTTTTCTATTTTCAAAAAACCTTGTACATCAAAAAGATGCTTAGCCCTTAGCAAAGTATTCTTATGCATCTTTTGCTCAAGGATCTCCTCTTGGGTTAATACAATATGATCCATCCGCTAGCTCCTTCGTTTTTTCGAAACGGTATCATATTTTGTTTTTAACGCCAGAAAAAAATCTTTTAAAAAATGAGATCTTCTAATTTTGTCGATCTTTACATTTAAGGAAGAAATAAGTGATACAAGCAACCCAAAATCCAATACTCCCTATACACGTCCAAGCAACTGACACCGAAGTTATTCAGGATCATAAGGATCTTGCTTTACATAATTTAATAGAACCCCTGCCAAAGATGGAGCGATATTAGGAGCTATCTTCGTACCTGTTCTTCTAGGAACGGCATGTGCAGTTAACCAAGCCATAAAAAAAGTTCCCTCTTTAAATACCAAGTACACTTTTCCCTTAACGTGTGGAACCGGAGGCACTATAGCGACAGGGTCTATAGCTCTTATTTATACAGCTGTACAAGGAGGATCCATATATTATCCAGGTCTTTTAGAAGCCTCTGTTACTATTGGAGGAATTTCTGGAATGGGAGCTATCGCCTACCGAAGCTATACCTCTCGCGCAACCCCAATTACGGAAGTGACGGCTATTCCAATTCCTATGGGATCAATTTTTGCCGAAGCGACTACACCTCCTCCAATTTAGTTAGGATTCTCTCACAAAACGAAATATAAATATTTAAATTGCCTTTTTTCTGGACAAAAGGCAGGCCTTGCTGTACAAAGAGCAATATTTAACTAAAATATTTCTACTTACTATGAGCAAAGAACCTTTAAAAGATCCTCGGAAGGAACCTAAGTTTCCTCTTTTCACCCTAATATCTATTGGGGTAGTCTTGCTTTTCACTTTATTTTTCTGTACGGGAAACTTAGCTGTTTTAGATCCTAAGGGATGGGTCGCCGTGCAAGAAAGAGATCTGATGATCACGACTTCAGCCCTAATGATGATCGTAATCATTCCTGTATTCATCTTAACCGTTGTCATCGCCTGGAAATATAGATCTACAAACCCCAAGGCTAAATACGCCCCTGGCTGGCATAACAGCACTCTCGTAGAATGTATCTGGTGGGGCATTCCTTTTGTGATCATTACCATTCTATCCGTTCTTACTTGGAAAGGCAGTCACGATCTCGATCCTTTTAAACCCTTAGATAGCAAAGTAAAGCCCATTGAAATCCAAGTTGTCGCTTTACAATGGAAATGGCTTTTCATCTATCCCGAATATCATATAGCAAGCGTAAATGAACTCCATTTTCCTGAAAAGACTCCTATTAACTTCACCATTACAGCCGATGCTCCGATGAATTCTTTTTGGATTCCAAAAATCGGAGGGCAAATATATGCGATGCCTGGAATGAGAACGGAACTCCATCTGATAGCTGATGAAGTAGGTCAGTTTAGAGGTTCTTCTGCCAACTTGAGCGGTATGGGGTTTTCTGGAATGACCTTTCTTGCCATTTCCGATACGGAAGAAGACTTTCAAAAGTGGACCGAGTCGGTTGGGCATTCAACAAATACCCTTACTCTGGATGCTTACAAAGAGTTAGCAAAACCTAGCGAAAATAACCCAGTTACAACATATAACTTAGAAAAAGAAGATCTTTATGATTGGATCATCATGAAATATATGATGCCACAATAAGCACAGGAAAAACTCATGTTCGGACTATTAACTCTTGATGCCTTCAAACACGATGCCATTGAAATGGGCGCTGGGCTCTCTATGCTTTTCGGGCTCCTTTTCGCCATAGGTTTTTTAACTTATTCTAAAAGATGGACATGGATTTGGAAAGAATATCTCACCACCCTTGATCCAAAAAGAATTGGAGTCATGTACCTAGTTGTCGCTTTTTTGATGCTATTTAAAGGACTTGTGGATGCTTTAATGATCAGGACGCAACAAATCCTCTCCGTCGGTGAAGCTTCTGGGTTCATATCTGCAACACATTTTCAGCAGGTCTTCTCGGCTCACGGAACAACCATGATCTTTTTTGTAGGCATGGCCATTGTATTCGGGTTATTTAACTTAATCATCCCTCTACAAATCGGGGCTCGAGATGTTGCCTTCCCCTTTTTAAATGCCATCAGCTTTTGGCTCTTTCTTGTCGGAGCGATCTTAGTTAATCTATCGTTAGTCGTAGGCAATTTTTCTGCAGCAGGATGGCTTGGCTACCCTCCTTTATCCGGAATAGAATACAGTCCTGATGTAGGAGTGGATTATTGGATATGGACTCTACAAATCTCGGGGATAGGTAGTCTTCTTTCTGGTATCAACTTCATGGTTACGATCTGTAAAATGCGATGCCCCGGCATGACTTTTATGAAGATGCCTTTATTTACT
>JAZKAC010000112.1:20981-39510 GCA_040389325.1 Chlamydiota bacterium
GCTTTATTTCTCATTCTTTTCGCCTTCCCCATTTTAACGGCAACTCTTGGCATGCTCTCCTTAGATAGGCTTCTCGGTATGCACTTTTTCACCTCTAGCTTCGGAGGTAATCCGATGATGTATGTCAACCTCATTTGGGCATGGGGCCATCCAGAAGTGTATATCCTTATCTTTCCCGCTTTTGGAATTTTCTCGGAAGTTATCCCCACCTTCTCTCATAAAAGATTATTCGGTTATGTATCCATGATATGGGCGATAGGGGTTATCACCTTTTTATCCTTTACCGTCTGGGTTCACCATTTCTTCACGATGGGAGCTGGAGCAAACGTAAATGCATTCTTTGGAATTATGACTATGCTGATTGCCGTTCCGACGGGAGTAAAGATTTTTAACTGGCTTTTCACTCAGTTTAGGGGGCAAGTTCGTTTCCAAACTCCCGTGCTCTGGTTCATGGGCTTTGTCATTACTTTTACAATAGGAGGGATGACAGGAATTTTACTATCTATTCCCCCTGTAGATTTTCAAGTACATAACAGCTTATTTTTAATTGCTCACTTTCACTCCATGATTTTGCCAGGAGTCGTATTCGGCTTCTTTGCAGGCTTTACTTACTGGTTTCCTAAATTCACGGGTTTTACGCTAAACGAAACTCTTGGAAGATGTGCTTGTTGGTGCTGGATCATAGGATTCTTACTTGCCTTTATGCCTTTATACACCTTAGGACTCATGGGAGCCACTAGAAGGCTTGATCACTACGAGGCCTCTACGGGATGGAGACCTCTTTTTATCGTAGCAGGTCTTGGAATCCTTCTTATTACCCTAGGAGCTGCGATTCAGGTGTTACAAATCATCGTCAGTATCAAACAACGTAACGAAAATAAAGATCTAACGGGAGATCCTTGGAATGGAAGAACCTTAGAATGGTCCACCCCCTCTCCTCCTCCCATCTACAACTTTGCTCGTGTTCCAACCGTCCACGACTTGGATCCTTTTTGGGAAGAAAAACAAAATCCCCCTGCAGATAAGGGCCCTTATGAAGATATATACCTTCCTAAAAACACCCCTTTCGGGATGTTTATCGGGGTCTTCAGCTTCTTATTCGGTTTTGCCATCATTTGGCATATTATCTGGCTTGGCATCTTAGGGATCGTTGGCATTTTTGCCTGCATGATCCTTCAACTGTCCGTTAAAGAGCCAGAAGAGCTCATCTCGGCTGCCGAAGTAGCCTCTTTAGAAAAAGCGCAAGGGAGATCATAAACATGACGGATCATCACACACAAAATCTTTCCAAAACCCTCCTAGGCTTTTGGATTTATCTCATGACGGATTGCATCCTCTTTGCCACTTTATTTGCTACCTACGCAGTGCTTTATACAAAAACTTTCGGAGGCCCGTCAGGTGCCGACATCTTCAGCCTCCCCTTTGTCTTAGCGGAAACTCTTATCCTTCTAACTAGCAGTTTCACCTCGGGGCTTGCCCTGATCGGAGGCGAAAACACCCCTAAAAAAACGACTCTTTTTTGGTGTGCAATAACCTTTTTATTAGGAGCCGCTTTTTTAACTTTAGAAATCAGCGAATTTCATCACCTTGTTAAAGAGGGATTTAGTTGGGAAAGAAGCGCTTTTTTATCGGCCTTCTTTACTCTTGTAGCAACGCACGGTCTACACATCACTACGGGACTTATCTGGATGATCATTCTTCTAGTGCCCGTATGCAAAGAGGGACTAACCCCAACTTCTTTTAGAAGGCTCACCTGTTTAAAATTATTTTGGCATTTTTTAGATGTCGTATGGATTTTTATCTTCACTCTCGTATACCTCATGGGGGCCAAATGAACCCTACACAAGAACAAACTAGCAGTCCCTTTCGTTTTTATGTCATCGGATTTATCCTATGCCTTCTGCTTACTTTCACATCATACCTTATCGTATCGAATCATCTTCTTCCAAGGTTACCTCTTCTATTTATCTTAGCAGGACTTGCGCTTCTTCAAGCGTTTGTTCAGCTATTTTTTTTCCTCCACGTAGGCCGAGAATCTAATCCCAAGTGGCATACATGGGCTTTTTTTTCTATGGTGAGCGTCCTTGTTATTTTGACCGTCGGATCTATTTGGATTATGTACAACCTTAACTACAGGATGATGCCGCCTCATGCTTAAAACATACTACCAGCTAACTAAACCTGGGATCATCTTCGGCAATGCAATAACAGCCATCGGAGGATACGCTCTAGCCTCCAAAGGCTCCATTAGCTTACTCCCCCTTTTAATCACTCTTATAGGTCTTTCTTTTATTATAGCCTCCGCTTGCGTATGCAATAACTATAAAGATCGCAACGTAGATGGCAAAATGACAAGGACTAAAAATAGAGCTCTTGTCAAAGGCTTAGTCTCTTCTAAGCAAGCTCTTATTTTTGCAGGCATTCTTATGGCCCTTGGAGTGATAACGTTAGCCTTATGGACCAATCTTCTCACCCTCTTCATGGCTTTAGCGGGATTTTTTCTTTATGTTGTTGTATATAGTAATTGGAAATATAGATCCGTTCACGGGACGCTAATCGGCAGTCTCTCGGGAGGCATCCCTCCCGTTGTAGGATACTGCGCAATCCAAAATCAACTAGATGGAGGAGCCATTCTCCTATTTACCATTGTAGCTCTCTGGCAAATGCCCCATTTCTTTGCGATCGCCATCTACAGGTTACAAGACTACGTATCTGCATCCATCCCCGTTTATCCTGTCAAAAAAGGGATCCCCCTCACAAAGATCCAAATGCTTATATATATTATCGCTTTTACCCTATCAACAGCTATGCTCACCTTCTTCCACTATACGGGTTACGCCTATCTAGCAATTATAATTCCACTAGACCTCGCATGGCTCTATCTTTGTATACAAGGCTTTAAAAGCACGAATACAGTTCTATGGGCTCGTAAAATGTTTATTTTCTCTTTAATCATTATTTTGGCTCTCAGCTTTATGATAGGGATAGATTCTCGATAGTGATTTTATAATTGAGAAAAATGTCAAAAGCTGGCAGCATAGTTCTAAAATTATTTCAGACTTATTTAGCTCCCACATTCCTAGACCTGTGCTTGAATTTTTTGGGATTAAGAAAAATACCGAAAAAAGACTCACTCTTGAAGCCCGATTCCTAAAATCCCGCCTCATTTTTTTGTAAATTAGTTCAGAGCTGCTGTTTTGTGAGAGTGCTTTCTTTAAATTTAGATTGAAACCATTCCTATTACGAGATCAAAAAAATCCTCATAGGGTCTAGGAATGTGGGTTAGTTTCTTGATAAAGCTTTATTTCACAAAATAAAACTGTTCGCACCTTAGAATCTTTCATAAAAACAGTTAATAAGTTCTGCTTTTTATATTATTTAATTGAATACAAATAATTAACCTAATATGATATGTAAATATAACATACATGCATAATTATGATTAACTTTTGATGTTTTAATTATTTTAAAAAAACAATTGGAGAAGAAAATGGGCCCCTTAAAAAGAATCTTTAAGGATCTGCTCCCCAAGGTCGTTCGGAGTTTGCCGACTGCTAATCCCAGGATAGATATTCAGGAGAGTGCTTTCAAATCGCCTGCTGGTAATCGTCTGGCAAACACCTCCACTAAAACGAACATTTTACAATCTTCAAGACCCTTATCAAGCAAACCTGGGAAAGAAGAATTTCCTGAATTTGGAAATCTAAATAAAATAACAACGGTTAAAAATAAATCATTGTATGGCTTGCCTACCCAAGCCCCACTATCAACAATGAGTGAAGAAGGTCTTCAACCCCTCCCAAGCGCAAAGAAAAAACTGGAAAATATATTAACCTATCTAAATTCCCCTGGAATTGTGAAAGCAAGCGAAAAATCTCTCGCCTTTAAAATTATCCGATGCAGGCTCTTAACTTCTTTGTTTCACTTAAATTTCGAACCCGAGATTGTTGAGAAAAACAAGCCAACCTACTCTTTTATTAAGTCTACCTACCCTTACGACCCTGTCTATAAAGAACCATTTCCTAAAATACCATCGCTTGAAGCAATAGAAGAGGCTATTCGATTCGCAACTCACATTGCCGAAAACTCGGAAATTCTTTTCGACCAAGCTGATGTTAATAATCAAAATGTTGCTGTTAATAAACTCATTGAAGATCTAACAACTTATAGTCCCTACAAGCTATTTACAACTCAACTAAGTAGTCATACATTCGGACCTGATCACGCTCCTAAAGAAATCACAAAAAATCGGATGATTAAAGAGCCTGTAGATAGTTATTTTAGCTTGAGACAAAGGTTAAAAGAATATGGAGAAACCGCCTCTTTTCCAGAGTTTACCCATGCAGTATCCGAGTCATTAAAAGACCTGCATTCAGATGAAATAGAAAAACTTGCTCGCAAGGATCCCATCTTTAAAAACGAAGTTGACGATGCCATTGCAGAACTTGAAAAGGTGATGCAGAATAAAGGCGAAGCAATAGCCCTACAGGCAGCTTTTAACGCTCCTTATCCCTACAAAAGAACTCTCAAAGCGCTCGAACGGGCTGTGGAAGTGTTTGATTTAAAGGAGAGGATTAAGTATCCCGAGTCAAATAATTGGCATGAAGTGGAAGAGTCTTGGTATCCTGAAAAGGGCGAAAAACACCCAAAGATTCTTCCTCTCTATCATTTTAATCGCTATAAGTATCAACAGTTTGGTTTACTCTCAAATTCCGATGTCGTCCTCATCCCGTGGCATGGCGATGCTACAGCCGAAGATTTGATCCGTTTGCGTCCCGTCCCTATCGGGATGATTGGGGTAATACCTAACACAATCCGAGCCGATCGTCACCACAATACTCCTCTAGACTTTTGGTATCACGATATCAACCATATTCGAAGGATGTGGGGATATGACAAACAAATAATTCAAGCCAAGCAACTAAACTCTTTTGAAACACTTCAAAATGACATGAAAACAAGACAATCATTCCTAGAAGACTTGCTAAAAAAAACAGATCCAAATGCCCTTGGCCTTACTGAAGAGCATAAACAAGTACGCCAACTGGAGCGATTCATCATATTTGAAACTTTCCACGAAACCGCCTTAAGCGGGACAAAAGAATCCTTGCTAAACGATCTAACTCGAGGCCCCGCAACTCACCAACCCTTTGAAGTCCAGGTTCAGGGGACTGAATATTTTAAGGAACTAAACCGCCGGTTCGACGGCAATTTAAAAAGCGGAGCTGACGCGCTTGAAATGTCCTTTTCTAAGCCTACAAAAATTCAATATTTCTTCGACCGCGCTCCTGGGTTTTTGAATAATATTTATAACAAACTTGCTTTCGGTTTTTACGATTCCGTTTTTGAAGAGAGAAATATAGAAGAAAATTCAAAATATAGGACCCCCGAGTACCTGGCGCAGGCGGCAATAAATATATTTAGATATCTTAAATGTCCTGAAGAACAAATTCCTCCTATGAGCGTTCTGATCGATGGAATTAATGACCGTTCGGGGCAGCCTGAACTCTACAATTACTTTGCCCTACGCAAAGAAGATGACCAATCAGCAGTGGGAAAATCCCTAATCGAGAAAATTGATAACGCTAATTTGATACGCCCCGAAATTCGGGATGCAAGAGCTCTGAAAATGGAGCACCCCGAGATGACTCCCGTAGAAATTGCTCAAAAAGTGATGATCTCAAAGGATAATAAAGAAATTATCACGTGGATGCTAGCCAGCTTAGAAAGTTATGATGAGCATTTTGATCAATTCTTCGATGCAAAACTTAAGAAAACCGAACCGCACAAATTCACCGATTCTCATGATTACATAAACCGATTTATAGGAAATGAAAAAGGAAAGCTTCTTATCACACAGCCCTCCACCGATGAACTAAAAGCCTTAGAAACTGGAGGAACCTTATATACGGACACATGGGCTGTTCCTTTTTTCAACACGGCCACTCAGACTAAAGAAGAAGCGCGCGCTGGAGTAAAAAATGCACTGAACACTTTCAAAGGAACCGATCTAACCGCGGATATCTCCATGCACCGATTTATCAATCTCATGGCTCTTTATGCTCGACCTGAATTCGATGACGTTGCCCGATGTAAAATTCAAATATTTCCAAGTGAAAGCAACCTAAAGAAGTATGGAAAAGAACGCAATGATGCCAAGACTGTCGGAGACCACTTCCCTGATGAAGCCTTTATTATAAACACAAAAGAGCCGTCACTTGATGACTTAAGCTTCACTTTTGGGCTCAAAATACATTTTGTGCAGATTATCTCGCATTCAGAAACCATCGGAGCTGACAATAGGCTCTTTGTAGGAGCACGAGATTTCCTTGAACATAACTTCTCACATGGGTATTTCAGTCTTGAACTTCCGATTCCAGGAGACCCCGAAGACTGGACAAAAATTCATGAGGAATTTCGTTTGATGCAAGCAAAAATTCCAAACACGAAGCAACGACTGATGAATAGTCTGGTTTACTTCCATCTAACCCATGAAAGCGGTTACAAGCAGATGATTCCTGATGCACGGGGCAATCCCCCAAAACCAGATGCCTATAAGAAAGAGCTTGCAGTGATCAAAGAGCGAATAGAAACTGCCAACGATTTTGATTGGATTAAAAAGACGGAAAATATTGGCGAAGACTACGGCCCCTTGCTTGAAAAATCGTTTGAAACGGTTACTATATTTTTCAAAAAGCATTTAGACGATATTCAGCGAAATTTAGCAAGAGATGAAGGTAAGTCATAATTTTCAAGCCTTTTTCATATCTCGCAGCCAAAGAGTACTAAGCCAACCCACTACAAGAACGGCAACCAGAGGCGTTAAGGCTATTTTGAATATATAGACAGAAGAACCTAATACCTGCCCTCTTAAAAGAACACTCACCCCATACTATAAAAGGTTGGATTTTTTTGAAAAGATTCACTATTCCCATGACTAAAACCTCCACGTCAGTATATTTTTGAAAACCGAAAAGTAAAGATAAATTATCTATTCATAATCTCAAAAAAAAGATACTCTGAATTTTTAAACAAAACAAGAGGTCTTATGAAAAAAATTCTTATAGCTATTTTATTATCAGGACTTGGATCTTCCGTATACGGAGACTCCTCTCCTACTCAAGAAATGATCCAAACGAAGTTAGAACAACTAACTCAAGTTGATGAACAAATTGAAAAGCTTGTGAAACAAAGAGTCCAACTTAAAGCTGAAGCAGCTAAGGATGTTGCACGAGGAGCCAATAGCGTTCTTCCAAGACAAGCTAGACGAGAAGATCGATCGGCAGAGCAAGTTTCCGAGCAGGTTCAAGCACTTAGCCAACAAATACAGCAACTGGAAGCTCAAAGACAAGAAATTCTCATGGCCCTTCAATAATTCAAAGAGCGCCAAATAATCGGCGCTCTTTTTCTAAAGACCTTGCATTTCTAGTTGTTTTACCAAAAATGCAAATTTATCCGCCGTTTCATTAATAAGCTTTGTAGTAGGCTTACCTGCCCCATGCCCAGCAGAGGTCTCGATACGTATAAGAAGGGGCGAAAATGTCCCTTGTGACTCTTGTAAAGTAGCTGCAAATTTAAAACTATGAGCTGGAACCACTCTATCATCATGATCTGCCGTTAAAATCAAAACGGGGGGATACTTTCTTCCCGAGAAGACATTATGTAAGGGAGAATATTTGTATAAATAAGAAAATTGGAATGCATCTTCCGATGACCCATATTCAGGAATCCAAGCCCATCCAATCGTAAACTTATGATATCTCAGCATGTCCAAGACTGCAACAGAAGGAACTGCTGCGCCAAAAAGCTCTGGTCTTTGCGTAATGCAAGCTCCTACAAGAAGCCCTCCATTACTTCCTCCCGTGATTGATAGTTTTGCAGGAGAGGTTATCTTTTCTGCAATCAGCCACTCCGCTGCCGCGATAAAATCATCAAAAACTTTTTGCTTATTCTCCAGTTTTCCGGCGTTATGCCAAGCTTCTCCGTATTCTCCTCCCCCTCGAATATTTGCAACGGCAAATACGCCCCCCATCTCAAGCCAAGCTACTACGGCAGGTGAGAAAAAGGGAGTGACTGACACATCAAATCCTCCATATCCATAAAGAGTTAGAGGATTACTCCCATTAAGAATAAGTCCTTTCCGAGAAACTATGAACATGGGAATTTCGGTTCCATCAGGGCTTTTATAAAAAACCTGTTTGATTTCGAAGTTTTCTAATGAAGCAGGGAAATTGGGTTGAAAGATTACAGAACTTTCTCCCGTTAAAAAATCATATCGATAAACGGTTGACGGATCGGTAAAGCTTGTAAAGGTATAAAAAGCTTCTCTATCTTGCCTTTTTCCCGAAAAACCTTCTGCGGTCCCCAAAGAAGGCAACGCTACCGATTTTTCTAAGAAACCGTCTAGATTGAAAATTCGGATTTGACTGTGAGCATCTTTAAGATAACTTACAACAAATCTATCTCCAACTAAACTTACATCCAACAACGTATCGCGGCTTTCCGGGATCACCTCTTTCCAAGCGCTTTCTTCTCTATGGTTCAAATCAACGGCAATGACCCGTCCTTTTGAAGCGTTAAGATCGGTTTTAAACCAAAAAAGAGTCCCTTCATTCCCTATATAGTCGTACCTAGCATCAAATGCAGAAAAAAGTTCTTGCAAAGGTCCTTTGGAAGTAAGGTCCTTATAAAAAACTGCATTTTTTGAAGCAGCTCCTTGTACGACAGAGATAACAAGGTACTTCCCGTCTTCCGTGACAAGAGGCTGAAACATCCAATCTTTATGATCTAAGCGCTCGTGAACAAGCAGATCTTCTTCTTGAGAGGTGCCCATCTTATGAAAATAGACTTTTTGATGATAGTTAAGTGCTTCATATAGACGATCCTCTGCAGGTTTATCATAGCAGGTATAATAAAATCCCGTTCCGTCTTGCAACCAACTCGCCCCTGAAAATTTAACCCACTTTACATGATCCGAAAGCTCTTTTTTACTTTGAACATCTAATACCTTAATCTCGACCCAGTCAGATCCTGCCCGAGAGATACCGTAAGCTAAAAGTTTGCCGTCTTCGCTTGGGGAATAGAAATTTAAAGAGGTTGTTCCATCCGATGAAAGTAAATTTGGGTCTAGGAGGACTTCAGGAGTTTCTCCAAGCTGCTTAAAAGTGTAGAGGACATATTGATTTTGCAATCCGTCATTTTTTGTAAAAAAATAGCGACTCCCCTTTTTGGAAATAAGACCATATCTTTCATAATCCCAAAGAGACTCAAGCCTTTTGCGGATAGCTTCTCTCTCAGGAATTTGGCTTAAATAGTCAAAGGTTAAAAGATTTTGAGCTTGAACCCATTCTTTTGTTTCTTCCGAATCCAGATCTTCCAAATATCGATAAGGATCTTTGACCTCAACTCCATGATAATTATCTACCTTGGAATCCATCCTGGACTTTGGATAGACAAAAGCTTTTTGAGATTCTCCCGCAAAACCAAAAGGAAATCCTATAGTCACAGCCACCCCCAAAATTAGTAATATCCCAGCAAACATCTTATACCGCATAGAACAAACGCTCTCTTAAAAACTAATTTCTGCTCAATATAAGATTCGACTTATCCTCAACCGACCTCTTCCAATCCAAATCGGATTGCCTTTGCAAGACTTCCACAGCCTTGGCATGAGTCGCTTTGATTTTTTCGTATAGATTCTCATCCATTACCTTAAGCGTCCCTAACTTCTCGGATTGATCGACGTTTCGAATCCATGTAGCCGCAAGCTTTGCTTCTTCTTTTACTCCATCGCGCCAATAAAACTCAATCGTATCGGCATACTTAATAAATGTGTCGTTAATTCTTTGAGGGAGAAGCAGCCCCTTTTCTCTCACATCTTCTTTCGTTGCCTGAAGAAAGGTCTTGTCTCTTTCTTGAATAGACTCAAAACGGACCTCATCGGAAGCTGAAACGTGCATTAAACGAATCCGATAGCCTTGCATCTTCAAGAATTCAAAAAACTTTCCCGTAAACGGACTTGTCGATGTCATTCCATAGTAAAATCCACACTTTTCTCGAATGAGGTTCGCTAGGATAATATGATTTGCTGCATTAGAAGCAGGTCTCCATTTATTATATGCAGCTAAACGCCCCCCTATGGAAGGATTGTTTTCTACATCAACTTTATAAGTTCTTGTCTGATTTTTTAAACACACGGCATCGGGGTCAATATAACCGTATTTTTTTCCCTCTAGAAGATTCTTTGCTAAATCTTGTTCCATTAAGGTTGTTTTCCCTGCGCCAGGAGCTCCTGCCGTCATGGCCGCTATAAGCTCTTTTGACACATCGGATGTCATTACACTTTGATAAATTTGAGCAATATCTTCATGAAGACGTGCTAATTCTTCTGCGGAATACTCTTCCTTATTATCAAAAGCTTTCCCCGATAAAAAACTTGCTAACCCAGGTCTTGGTAAAGAATAGGTAAAGTCTACATTATAAATTCGATCTAAATTACAAATGGAAGTATCCGACATATTGCTTTTTCCCCTTGATAAATCCGTTGCCGCCGCACTCTGTATAGCACATAAAAAACATACGAGACCTTGAAAAATAGTTGCCTGTGTTTTTTTCATAAAAAGACCTCATAATATAATAATAAAATATTTACAAAAAAAAACCTCTTCTTGTTTCCAAGAAAAGGTCTAACATAAAAAATTTGGAGGAGGTGGGATTCGAACCCACGAAACGCTTTCACGTTTACACGCTTTCCAAGCGGGCTCCATCGGCCACTCGAACACTCCTCCAATAAAAGATACCCGCAAATGTTAGTCCATTGAAAGCATAATATTCAAGTGTTTAAATTTTCCTGTGCGTTTTTCCTTGCAAAAATTACAACATGAGCTAGAAAATAAGATATTTAACCTTCACAAGCAAACAAAATGCACATAGCCTTTTTTTTACCTATTCTAATTGCCATCCTCACTCTTACGGGCTGCGATTCTAAAAAAAGCCCCTCCTCTCCCCAGTGCGACGTACTCGTTAGCATCCCCCCTTACCTATACTTTGTAAACCAACTAACGAATGGAGAGCTTAAAGCCGAATCTTTAGTCCCTGTAGGAGCAAACCCTCATCTTTATGAACCGTCTCCTAGGCAAGTAGCCGAGGCTAGGGAAGCAAAAGTATGGATTCGACTAAGTGAAGGCTTTGAACAAAAAATTCTTCTTTCTCTACAAGAAAAAAATCCAGAACTTATCGTTGTAAATTTGGCAGAAGATCTTACCTTACCTCCCCTCCCAAGCAATAGCGGATCTTGCAAATGTTGCCATCACAAAGAAAGCCTTGATCTTCACTTTTGGTTAAGCCTTAGACTTGCAAAAGATCAAGCTATTTTTATAGCAAAAGCTCTTTGCCAAGCATTTCCCGAAAGAACGGGGCAAATTGAAAGTAACTTAGCTCTCTTAGAAAAGAAATTTGAAGACACGGATCTTTTAATCACTCAAGAGCTTTCCCCGTATGAAGGTCAAGCAATCTTAGTCTCTCATCCGGCCTTCGGTTATTTTTGCTGTGACTATAAACTAAAACAAATTTCTATAGAACAAGAAGGCAAAGACCCTCTTCCTAAAGAAATTTCTGCCATTTTACACTCAGCCCAGTCCTCTTCTATTCGCACGGTTTTAACACAAGCCCAGTACAACAACAAAGGAGCTCTCCTCATCGCAGAATCCTTAAAACTCCCCGTACACGAAGTAGACCCCTATAGCGAAAATTACTTAGACAACTTGCTTTATATAGCACACTGTATAGACAAGCCATGAGTAAATCCCCAGTAATTTCCCTACAAGACGTTTCTTTTAGCTACGAAAAGACTCCCATCTTAGAACAAGTTACCCTCTCTATTGAAGAGGGAGAATTTGTTGGAGTTTTCGGACCTAACGGAGGCGGAAAGACAACTCTATTACGGCTGCTTATGGGCTTTCTTAACCCTAATAAGGGCAAGGTGTCCTTGCTGGGGACCTCTCCTATTCAGGCAAGAACTCATATCGGCTACGTTCCTCAGGCAACAAAAGTAGATAAACAGTTCCCCATCACGGTTGAAGAGGTCGTGCAGATGGGCTGTTTATCTAAAACAACCTTCTGGGGTCTTTTGCCACAAAAGTCTAAACAAAAAGCCTTAGAGGCTCTAGAAAAAGTAAAAATGGCACATAAAAAAGACTCTCCCTTTGGACACCTGTCAGGCGGAGAAGCGCAAAGAGTCCTTATAGCAAGAGCCTTGGCCTCAGAGCCTAGCATTCTTTTTCTGGATGAACCTACAGCTAGCGTCGATCCTGTTGCAGAAGACGAGATCCTCTCTATCCTAGCTTCGTTGCAAGGAAGCTTAACTATCTTAATGGTAACTCACGATCTCCAGACAATTTTACAAAAAGTCGGCAAGCTCCTCTGTGTTCATAGAAAAGTTCACACTCTAGCCCCTTCGGAGGTATGTGAACACTACGGACTTGGCCTTTACCATTCTCCCCTTATACAAACGCTTAGGAAGTAAACTACATGTTTGAGATCTTTTTCACCCACTCCTTCTTATTCATGGCACTATTAGCAGGCGTTGCAGCTTCTTTTACAAGCGGAATCATCGGTTCTTATGTAGTCACGAAACGAATCGTATTTATTAGCGGAAGCATCTCTCATAGCGTTTTAGGGGGTATGGGACTCTTTCTTTGGCTAAAAAGGACATATAACCTCACCTTCTTATCCCCCATGCAAGGAGCTCTTCTAGCCGCCTTGGCCTCTGCTTTTTTACTCGGCTGGACTCACTTAAAATATAAAGAAAGGGAAGATTCAATCATTGCCGCTCTTTGGGCAACAGGGATGTCTATCGGGGTTATCTTCATCACGTTCACGCCAGGTTACAACGTAGAACTCATGAACTTTCTTTTCGGTAATATTTTATGGGTAACTAAACTAGACTTAATGATGTTGCTCACCTTAAATGCCATCGTAATAGCCTGCACGTCATTTTTTTATAGAAAGTTTCAAGCCATCTGTTTTGATGAAGAGCAAGCTCTTCTTCAGGGTATAGCCGTGCAACCGCTATACATTCTTTTGCTTTGCCTTGTAGCCACTTCTGTCGTTGTGTTGATACAGATAGTTGGAGCCGTGCTTGTCATTTCCATGCTAACTATGCCAGCAGCCATCGCGGCCTGCTTAACACATAAACTATCTTCCATGATGAAGATAGCTATCTTAGCAGGAATCATCTTCACCTGCCTTGGTATCTATGCATCTTACCAATTAAATTGGCCCCCCGGAGCAACTATTACTTTAATCGCAGCAAGTACCTACGTACTAGTTCTTTGCAAAACTAAAGTTAAATCGCACTAAAGAGCCTTGCTAAAAAAACTATTTAGACCCATGAAGCCAGCGTGTCCATATGCTTGGTTTCTTAGCTTTAACTTTTTTAGCAACTTTTTTAGCGCGTACAGGCGCTTTTGTAACTTTTCGAATATTTGTACTCATAAAATCTTCCTCCAAAATGAAAGTAATCCTACTAAAGCAAGATGACATAATTACTCGCCCTATTTCTTAATACTAACTAAAATAATAATTATAAATCAATTATTTTTAAAATTTTTTTTTACATTCACTCCAAAAAGAAGAAGACCCTCTATAGAAATGCTATAAATTTTATCTTTAAAACAGCCTTTTCGATTTTTATACTTGACTTGGAACAAAAGCTTCTTTTATCATCTCTGATTTCCTCTCTAAGGAAGTCGGATCGAGGCATTTCCCTCGGTTTACGTCATTCCTTTGTCGCAACGGGTAAAATTCAGGAGGCTAAATGTACGCGATTATTGAAACAGGCGGAAAACAATACACAGTCGAAGAAGGCAACATCATTGATGTAGAATTATTCGAAACCGCCGAAGATGGAAAGATTGAGTTTAAGAATATTCTTTTTATAGGAAATGGATCTGACAGTAAAATGGGCAGTCCTTACCTACCGACATCTGCTGTGAGAGCAGAACTTATCGGCGAAGTCAAGGGCCCTAAGGTCATTGCTTTCAAGTATAAGAAAAGAAAAAGATACCGTAGAAAAGTAGGGCATCGTCAGTGCTACTTACGAGTTAAAATTACAGAGATCGCAGGGTAAAGGAGTAGCTTACTATGGCTCATAAGAAAGGTCAAGGTTCGACAAGAAACGGAAGAGACTCAAACTCACAACGGCTTGGAATTAAAGCTGCAGGTGGCCAGTTTGTAACAACAGGTAGTATCCTTATAAGACAAAGAGGGACCAAATGGCTTCCTTCTAAAAACGTAGGAAGAGGACGTGATGACACTCTTTTCGCTTTAGTTGACGGCGTAGTCACCTATCGCAAAACAAACAGAACGTATGTGTCTGTTCTTCCCGCAAATTAAATACACTTCTAATCCCTTCTTTGCAAAAAGAAGGGGTTGATTCATCCCCCATCACAAGAAATATATGTTTATTGATTCTAGTACTCTTACTCTTTCCGCAGGGAAAGGTGGCAATGGCGTCATCGCTTGGCGTCGAGAAAAGTTTATCCCTAAAGGGGGCCCTACTGGTGGGAATGGAGGACGAGGAGGATCTATATCTATAATCGCCGACAACCAAACCGTCTCCTTACAAAATTACAGAAATAAAAGAATTATAGCGGCCAAAAGCGGAGAAGCAGGCGGCAGCAGCCTTAAACAAGGAAGAGCTGGTCCCGATCTTATATTAAAGGTTCCTTGCGGAACTTTGATCAAAGATAAAAAAACCAAAGAAGTTCTTTTTGATCTTACAGAACATAATCAAAAGATCACCCTCTGTCTCGGCGGAAAGGGAGGAAAAGGAAACCACCATTTCAAATCCTCTACTAACCAAGCTCCCCACTTTTGCACCCCAGGAACTCCCGGAGAAACAAAAGAAATCGAGCTAGAGCTTAAGCTTATCGCGGATATAGGTTTAGTTGGAATGCCTAATGCAGGAAAATCCACCCTTATCTCTAAAGCTTGTTACACTCCCGTTAAAATAGCTGCCTATCCTTTTACGACTCTCTCTCCTAACCTAGGCTATATCAGTTATCCCGACCGAACAAAACTTTTAATGGCCGACATCCCAGGCATTATTGAAAATGCTCATGACAATAAAGGACTTGGACTTGCTTTCTTAAGACACATAGAAAGAACTCTACTTCTTATCTTTGTCGTTGACATTTCAGGTTTTGAAGGAAGAGATCCTTTAGAGGATTTTAAAATCCTTTGGCAAGAGCTTCTTGCCTACAAGGCGGATATCCTTGAAAAGCCTTTCCTTGTCGCTTTAAATAAAATAGACATAGAAGGTGCCGAAGAGAATATAGAGCGCTTTAAAAAGGAAATGAACATTCCTGCCGAAAGAATCTTTACTATTTCCGCAAAAGAAAAAGAGGGATTCCCTCCTCTTCTTGACGCCATTAAAGAATTAATCGGAAAGGCTCCCATCCCTGAAAAGCGGGAAGAAGAGCTAGAACTGGAACGAGAAGAAGAGTTTGAGGAAGAGCAAGAATAGATCTTCTTGCTCTTTCAAACACAAACTGATTAAGGATTATTTTATGAAAACATCCTACAGTAAGATATTTTTGTTTTTTATCATTGCATGCATCCCTTTAGGGATATTTGCGACAGAGCAGACTGTGAAGCAAGCTCACAAACCGCCTATTCTTACTACAACAGCAGTTATTGAAATCCATGAAGGCGAAGTATTCAAAGGAATTGTTTTGATTGAGCGAGGAAAGGCTCCTTTTGGAAAAGCAATTCCTGGGGGGAAAGTGGAGTATGGAGAAACTGTTGAAAATGCGGTAAGACGCGAGATGAAGGAAGAAGTCAACTTAGATTTGAACGATTTAAGACAATTTCATGTCTATTCCGATCCTTTAAGAGATTTTCGACATCACTCCGTAGAAGTTGCCCATGTTGCAAAAGCGTTTCAATCCCCCACCGCAGGAGATGACGCGGCAAAAGCTTTTATTGTAAAGTTAGAAGATATTCCATGGAATGAGCTTGCTTTTGATCATGCTCAAGTACTAAAAGACTACATTGCTTGGAGAAATGGCAATGACTCTTTAGCCATGCCTAATCCTTAATTTCTCCAATAAGGTTGTAACTATCCAGATGAGAACTTCCTCTAGGCTATTACTATTAATTGTCGTCGGAGGTCTTCTTGCTCAAAATCATCTCTATTCCGAAGGAAACTCGATGAGACATCGTCAATTGGGAAAAGCTGGGCCTAAAGTTTCTTCTATGGGTCTTGGATGTATGGGAATGTCTGAAAATTACGGCTCCACCGATGAAGGATCAGCTATAGAAGTAATCCGGCAAGCTTATCGAGAAGGTATTAACTTTTTTGACACGGCTGACATTTATGGAAATGGCCAAAACGAGGTTTTACTAGGAAAAGCTATTAAAGGCTTTCGCGACCAAATCATTATTGCTACAAAATGTGGCTTAGAATTAAATCAGCCGGAAACAAAAGTTAATAATCACCCAGACTATATCAAGCAGGCCTGTTACGACAGCCTAAAGCGTCTTGATATTGAAACAATCGACCTTTACTACTTACATCGATACACCCCCGATATCCCTATTGAAATCTCCATGAGAGCTATGGCTGAGCTCATCAAGGAAGGTAAAATCCGCTATGTAGGACTATCTGAGGTAGATGCCGAAACAATTGAACGGGCTCACAAGGTATTGGGAAACTCTCTTATTGCCATACAAACGGAATATTCGATTGTAAATCGTGCGCAAGCCGAAGCCGTCTTACCCACTTGTAAAAAGCTTGGAATTGCTTTTGTTGCTTGGAGTCCTTTAGGGAGAGGGTTACTTTCAGGAAAAATTAAAGATGCCGACATTTTTAAAACCTCTAAAGACTACGACTTTCGTAGAGATCTTCCCCAATTTCAAGACCAAAACTTACAACACAACCTACGTTTAATAGAGGCCATTGAAAATCTAGCTCAAAAGAAAGGTTGTAGTGCAGCTCAGTTATCTTTAGCCTGGTTGCTCGCTCAAGATAAAATTATTCCAATCCCCGGGACGAAAAAATTAGAGTATCTTCTAGAGAATATTAAAGCTTTAGATCTTGTGCTTGCATCGGATGAGTTGGATGCTTTAAACGCCATTATTAAAGAAAATCCCATCAAGGGAGCCCGCTATCCTGAGGCTCTGATGAAAGTATTTAATCTAAAGATTTAATTTATTTTTCAACTAAATTACTAGAAGCTTGTTTGGCTTTATCATTTAAAGAATTTGAACGACAAGGTTGGGAGAGCGTTGCAAAAGCATACCACGAATGTTTTGGAGGGATCACCTCTGAGGTGGCCTTAGCTTTGGTTAATAACGCCATGATTAAACAAAACGATAGGATACTTGCTAGTCCAGCAATGCCAGCTCCTATTACAATAACTTTAGGACTTATTTGCTCGGAAGAAAGAGAAGATGTAAAAGAGAGCTCGATGAACTTTTCTATTGGAAAGTTTTAGATAAGTCCATCCTTTTCATTCTTTTGCGACAACTTCTATTTAAGTCTCCCCAATTGTTGCCAAGACAGGTAAGTTAGATAAGATACTTTCCATCTCCATGAGAACAGCTTGTAAAGTTTGATCATCAACACGCTCTTCAATTCCCCACAAATCCAGATGAGTTTTTTCTCTAAATATTTATTTTTATCCAACAGGTCGACGGGCCTCCTCCTAAAGTTTTAAGTAAGGACATATTCTTTAACTCTAAAAGATCCGAACGTAAAGTTCTGTTTGAGAGAGGATATCCTAGTCGATCCAAAATTTCTTTTGAGGTCAACCTCTCATCATAGTGAAATGTTGCTAGAATTTCTTTTTGACGTGCAGTTAGGTCTTTATCTGCTATTTTAGGCACTATCTTATGCTCCCCTTGGGTTATTATGTGAGGCTGAAAACTCACTCTTACAGCTGTTCCAAATTCTTCCCAAGCTGGGGTAATGTAGCCATTTGACCGACATGTATCGACGATTCTTTTATATCCCGTCCCCCACTCTTCCATTATTTTTAATTCGCGAAATACCCTAGATATCACCTTATTTCGAACATGACTAACACCCGACATAAAATTCTCTAGTGTATACCCAAATGGCAACATTCCTGGACTCTCTATTTCTAATCTATCAGAAAAGATCGCCACACGAGGATTCATCCCTCTAATCGAATAGTCTGCATGCACGAGTGCATTTGTAAGCACCTCTCTAACTGCGAGTGAAGAGTACTCTGGTATATCTTCACGCTGAATTCGTTCAATTTTTGCTGCCAGTCGAGTATTACGCCTTATAAACTTAGGCACCTCTGTCATCGCTTCGATCAAACCTCCTTCCACATCATATTGATCAATAAACTCAATCTTGTCAGTACCTCGAAACCTGGCACATCGGACTGTCGCGTTGGGAAAATACTGCTCACGCAAGTGATTATGCCCGAAAAGGATTAGTCCTGGGGTGCGACAAAGTAATCGGTTTCATTCAGCAGCCCCTTTGAAGTCTCCCCTC
>JAZKAC010000113.1:0-1697 GCA_040389325.1 Chlamydiota bacterium
CTTTGTATTTTATGCTTTAATGGCGCGTTAAGAGCAGATACGTCTTCTTCTTATTTTATAAAAGCTTCGCCTCGGGAAATTTCTTTGATCAAACAAGAAATCCCTGTATTTTATGCAAAGGAACTGTTTGCGGCAGGGCTGTATCAAAGTGAAGAGGAGGCGTTGAAAGATGCTATAGAAGAATGTGAGGCTCTTTCGGATCCTTGCGGTATTTACTATAACATCGCTAAAGAAAAAGTAAACTGTGGTTATTTCAGCTATTCAATTAAAGATAAGACAGCTTACATAGACTCAATATTCTTAAAAGAACCCTTTAGGGGTCTTGGAATAGGGAAGCAAATTTTGCAAAACCTTGAAAAAGAACTAAGAGAAAAAGAAATCTACGAAATAGAACTCTACGTTTTTGCCCACAATCAATCAGCTTGTGCGCTCTACAAAAAAATGGGCTATCTTATACGGGAGTCATATTATCAGAATGACAAGCTTATTGGGTCTAAAATGAAAAAAATTATAGAAAAAAAATAAAGTCTAGATCCAATCTATGTAAAATTTCAATTCTCGGTATCTAGTTCTTTTCGGTTAAAAAGACCTTGGGTCTGCACCTCATCTTCAAAATATTTTATAAAAAAGTTTTGGTGGGGTTTGGATTTTTTATGTTTCTTCTAATAGATTCAACTTTAAAACCTCTTCCTTTAAAATGATATTCAAGCTCTAGGAGTAGTCTTTTTCCGTAGCCTTGATCACGAAAAGATTTGTCTACCCAAAGATCATCAACGTAAACTTCTGAGAATGCGGTATATGCAGTTAGAATACCGATTGTAGTGCGATTTCTATCCATAACGATGAATTGAGAAATTTTTGTAATTCACATCAATTCCATGACGGCTCTCGTATTCTGCAAGACTCTTTTCCATTCCCCCCCCCCCATGTCTTCGGGGACCATGTCAACAAATTCTATTATAGAATTATTCATTTTCATCTCAGCGCAGAAGTCTTGCTCTTTGGGTGCGAGGGGGAAGCGCTGCTTCTTTTTTATGAATTAAAATGTTATATATTTTAATAAATCGTTGACGTGTAGGTCGTAACTTTTCCTAAATAAGCTCAAATTTACACTTGGCGATGTTTAACATGTATTTTATAAATTATAGAAGGTTGTAAAGTTTAAAGTTGATTGTTTGTTTGTTTTATTGTAATAATAAAGTTATTAAAACGATTGGTATTAATGCACCCAGTTAATAAAACTCCAAATTCATCTCCTTCGGAAAGTCCTAAAAATCTAGGTCCAAAGATTCTTGGAACCCTTTTTGCTTTTACTATAGCAGGATTTGCTGGTTTTCTAGGAAGGGGGAAAGGCTTCTCCTATAGCAGAATTAACCCTCTAAGCTCTTGGTCTAGAAAGCTAAAGGTCCCGAGTTTTTCACATCTTTTATCTTATGTAAAGCCCCCTAATAGCTCGGGGGGAGGATCTAAGATCAATGAAAAAACTATAAAAGCATTTGGACTTGCCGCAATCTCTCTTCCTGCCCTTACGTTTTATAAGCCGGAAAAAGAGCCCTTAAAAAGACCTGCTCAAGAACCTTTGTTACCCGATATCCCTAAAAATCATCCTATTCGAAAAGAGGTAACGGCAAGGATTGTTGGGCATGAAGCTGATTTTTTGATTCGGGGAACTTCTTTGGAGGGGTCTGTTTTTAAGG
>JAZKAC010000113.1:1797-7250 GCA_040389325.1 Chlamydiota bacterium
GAGACAAAAAATTTAGGTCAAAGCATTGCGGATAAGGTCTTCTCTTTAAATTCTGGTGAATCTTTTCATATGCAAGGGGGGTGGACGGAACTGTTAAGTGATGGCAGTTATGAGGGACATGCGCTTCTTTATAAATTCACAAAAAAGAAAGATGGCTTATACGATGTATACATCTATAATACGGGAGCTGGAACGGAAAAATATCACGACAAGTTAGAGGTGGAGGAAGGGACAAGAAAAAGCACCCTTATTTGTCCTCATGTGAAGTTTCAAGGGGTCTCCCCCTCGCAACTCGGATTTTCTAAATCAGAGGCTTATCCCGAATTCTTTGAAAGATTAATTGATATTAACCAAAGAGATAGACCTACCAAAAAGCAAAATTCCTCTATTATCTATGAAAGTAGAGAGGGCTTTGGAGGGCTTCATGACAAGTTGGCTATCTCGGGACCTGGCACTTCTTATATTAAGCCTCAAAGAGCTGGAACTTGCGCTTTTAGTGTGCTTTTAGCTGCTATAAGACCACTTTTTGAAAGTGAAGCCGAGTTTAAACGATTTAAATTTGAGCTTAAGTACACGGATTTTCTTTTGTTATTTGAAGATGTCAAAGACTCTTTAGAGGTAGATACCGAAAATCAAGAGCTATTAGAAAATCAAGGAAGAAAGCTCATTGACTCTTTGGAAAAACGCTTGGATCTTTACTCAAAAGAAGAAATAACTATTAAAGAAGCTAGGATCAACACGGTCCTGGGACATCTAGCTTCCTTACCTAAAGTCAAACCCGTTATTCCTGAAAAAATAGAACCTGTCTTTGATCGAAGTCTTATTCGATCGAAGAGTCATTATTTTGGACCTATTTATGAAAATCCCCAAAAACCTCACAAAATAACCGCTTTTTCTACTTCCGATAAAAAATTTCTTATTACAAAAGTAACTTCCGAAAACCTTTTAGAATGCCTACAAGAGCTCAATGGTCCAAATTGCAAAAATACTAATGTTAATATCTATGTAAGAGAACAATTAGGTAAAGCTTTACTTGATTTTTCAAAAGAAGACTTTATTGCTATTCCTAAAGAAAAGATAGGACCTTTAGTTAAAGAGCTTAATATATCTTTACAAAGATATATAGAGAGCTCTAATGCTCGGGAGACTCAGGAGTATATTAATACGACCTGGGCTTATCTGTCTGCAGCCTACACCTTAACATCCATTCGTATTCCCTCTCTTAAAAAGTACGGGTTGGCTTATAGTCAATTAATTAGGTCAGATAGGTATTGTTCTTGCTATTCTAAGCAAGGACAAGAAAACTTAGTCCGAAATATCACGTTCTTTAAAAATCAACCCTCTCAAGCAAGACTTTTTGATTTTACTAACATCGAAAGAGTAGATAATGACTCCCCGTATCCTTCTGAAGTTAGTTTTCTATATAATCTCATCTGTCCAGGATCGCGCGTTTATTTAAATCCGGAAGAAGCGGTGGCCCTATTAACGGGACAAGAATTTATACAACAAAAATTTAAAAGACTAGATGAAGAGGGGCAGTTTTATCTAAAAAAAATCCCTCTAATGGAAAGTGCTCGAGAGCTTCAGAAAAAACTTGAAGAGTCAAAAGAAGGAGGGCTTGTAAGAGACTTACAAGAGATGGTTTTTTTAGCGCAGGTCTCTTGCTCTTTTCCCCGTAGTAAAATATATAATTATCACGACCCAGTTATTGTGAGAGGATATAAGGCAACTGGGATAACAATTTCATACGGGGAGAAGGATAGATTTTCGAGGTCATATGATTGGTCTCCTATAGAGTGGGGAGCTGCCGGTATAGGTTATTTCCCGCGTATGGAATATTTATTACCTGATTCGGAAAATGTTATTTTAACGGCAGAAAAGGGTCCTTATGATCCTAAACATGATTATGTACCTAGAATAACTACAAATCAAAAAAGCTTACAATCTTCAAAGTTGTTATACTTTTTTTCCGAAAATCTGATGAAGCTTAAAAAATCTGATACGGATTCAATATTTTTTCGTCTTCTTTTTCAACCTGATAAAGATCTACAAAAAGACCCTCCTATTTTTGAGGCCATAAAGGATCCCGCCTTTGTTAAACAGCTATCTAATTTTATTGAAGATGGGCTTAGTTTTTTCTCTAGCGGCTTTTTTTCTTCAAAGCCCGATATAGTAACTTCTCTTTTTTTTATTAGGTTAGCTAGAAGGGTAAAGGAAATAGACCCGACGCTTCCCTTAGAAAACTTTCAAGATAGGATCAATGGCTATCTTAAGATCCCAGAGCTTACTCATAAGGAAACAAAACTTATCCACTTGCATCGAATTTTGCAATATAAAGGACGTGACAGCCAGGGTCTTACGAAACAAGAGCTGCAAGAAATTTTCTCTAGTTGGATCTTTTGTGCTAAAAGTTCCTTTTATGATCAAGGAGATGGGAGCAATCAAAAAGAGGAAGCTTTTCGCTATATCCTTTCTTTAACTCCTATTTTAGAAACCCTCTCTTCTTCAGACTATGATGCTATTTTGTGTAGCACTCTAGGAAAAACTCAAGAAGAGATCAATCAAGCCTCGGTAAATAAAGATTGGATCCCCGTGGCATTTTCAACTTATCAAAAAGGTCCCTGGTGTATCAATGTCTTAACGGGGGAACTTACTGAAAATAATAAACTTTTAGAATTTGAAAGTGCTAAATATCTTCCGAATCTTGAAGCGCACAGGAATGTATTTAGAGATGCTGATTTTCCTCAAGTAAAGCAAGACCACACCTATTCTTTTACCGATGAGAAAACAGGCCTTCGATTTAGACATGTTTATGAGGGAAGAAAGGAAGATTATTATTCTGAAGAAGGGGTTCTGCAGATACAGGTTAACGGAGATTGGTATGAACACAAAACAGAGGATTTTGGAGATTGGAAACAAGATGAAATCTCTTTTTTTTCTCGAGTGTTTAATGTTTTGACCAACGATATTTTTACCGTATCGGATTCTAAAGATTGGGGGAAATCTCAAATTCCTGATTTTCTTCGGACATATCATCTTTTTACTAACGACTTTTCTGCTATATTCTTAGATAAAGAAAGTCGAACGGTTGCTTTTACAATCAAAAAACATGGGGATTTACTCAATGAGAAAGAAAATACTCAAGTAGCTTATAAATCCGATGTGCAGATGAGGGAGGCTGATCTTTTTGAGCCAGCTAACCTTAGACTACATGAAATAACGGAAACACAAAAAAGAAGAATTCGATTTCCTAGATTTAGAACTTCCTCGGGAAGAGAACTTCGTCTGATAGAGAAAGAGAAAAACCTTTTTGTTTTAGAAGAAAACCAAAAATTCGTCCTAATAAAGCCAATCCAAGGCATCTTGGGTGTCTTAGAAAACATTCTTTGTTTTAAACATCAAGATACGGGGGAGCTAAAGGTCATTATTCCAATACACAAAGCTTGCCCCTCAGTTAGCTTAGCCCCTATCCGAAATTTGTCTTTAGAGAATGAAAACCCCTTTATAAAGATTCATACCTATGCGGAATATTCCTATAGCAAAGGGAGGATTATTCCTAAAGACATAGAATCTAAACTGTTTCAAAGTTATCTGTTTTTAATACAAAAAAAAGAGAAAGAGGCTTTAGCTCTTTTAGAAAGTGTAGGGGCTGAAAGATCTTTTACCCCAAAAATGCAAGAAATTCTTACTTGGATGAAGGATGCTCCCCACAAAACTCCATCTGGGATAGCCGTTGCTTTAAGAGCAGGGATGATTCTATCTCGAGCTAAGTCCAATGAAAGCATAGACTTGCTTTTTGAAGATTATAGAGATCGGTATACCTCTATACCAGCTCATCTTAGACTCTCTAGGTTAGAGCTTGAAGAAGCTTATAATCTTTGTCCTAACATTAAGTTGCCTAAAAGCCTTGGGGTCACAAAAACACCCGTCTCCTCCTCGTATAGGTCTTTAGTTCGTTCTATAGAAGCAACACATAATCCTGATATGTATAATAGCTTTTTGGATAGAGAAAGCTACAAAGTCTTTAAAGATTTATATAATAAACTTGTGGCAGCTCCAACCCTTGAAGAAAAAAATCTTATTTTAACAAGGATTTCTTTAGAAGAATTTAGCGAATTTGACGAAAATAAACAAGCTCATCTTCTTTTAGTCGGTAGTTATCTTCCAGGTTTAATTAAGGATCCTCTGGAATGGGTTTCTCCTGCCTATCTAATTCCTCCTTCAACGAAAGCTGTCGACACGGATCCTCCTCTTCCTAAGGGGACTCCTCTTAGGTCTTTGCAAAGTGTCTTGGATGAGGTAAGCGTTCCAAATTATACGCACAGTCCCCTTTCTGTAAGGGAACCTTCTCCTGTTTTAGATCTGCAAACGGATTTTGTAGAACCGTTTTTTAAAGAAGTTAAACCTATTACAAAGGTAAGGACTAAGCCGTTAAGCCTCCCCGATCTTTCTGGTTCTTTATATAAAAAGTCTTTAACCCGAGCTATCAGGGAAGCTAATGAAGAAATAGAACTTGGAAGTAAAATCAATGAAGAGGAATTCTCATTTTCTTTTAGACGGGATGTTTCTGTAAAAGAGGTAAGAGAAACGCTAACTCAAAGTTTAACGAATTTGGAGACATTTTTAGTAAAGTCTAAACAAGATATCCTCCTTATGGCAAGGCAGCTACCTAATGACCCTCTTTTAGTTCAAAAAACTCTTAGGTTGGAAGTGGGGGGGTATAAAAAAGTTCCCGAATTTGAAGAGATCATCACTCACTATTTAAAGGGAACCTATGAAGATCTAAATCCCCATCTAACAAAAAAGCAACTTGAAGAACTAGATAGTAGAGTGCAAGAATTTTTAATCCAAGCAACAAAAGCACAACAGTTAGAGAGAGCTTTAGGGCAAACCGATCCTCATCTGATAGCTACTACTTTAAACTCTAAAATGGCCTATACTCCTTCTAAGAATAAAGAAGAGAGGGTCTTTTTAGTTTATGAATATAGATCGGACCTACGTATAAGAGATCTGCAAGAAAAGGCGATCCGTGCGATGTTGGGAGATCAAGATCTCGTATTGCAGATGATGATGGGAGGAGGTAAGACAACGGTGCTGACCTCTATCTTTTTACAGATGGTAGAACCTGGTAAAATCCCTATTTATATTCCTCCCGATGCGCAGTATGACACTCAAGTCAACAACTTAATGTCTATGCAACATAAACATTTTACTAAACACATTATCCCTATGCGGTTTTCAAGAGAAGAGCTAACACGAGAAAAACTTGAGTGGTTGATAAAAAAATTCGAAGAGGCGGCAAAACAGGGCAAAGCCATTGTTTCTACTAAAAACACCTTATCTTCTTTACAACTGGAGTTTTATGACTTACTCCATAAGCTCCCTTCTGCTTTATCTTCTGAAGAAAAAAATAAGATCCCTCTTCTTAGAAAGATACTTATCGATCTAAAAGA
>JAZKAC010000113.1:7350-18405 GCA_040389325.1 Chlamydiota bacterium
AACCCTGAAGAGGTAAGATCGGCGCAGCTTATTTATTTAGCTAAAGGTCTTCTTCATGACCTTCTTCCCTCCATTATGGAAAAGCAAGAAAATAGAAATTATGGACTGCCAGATGGAGCCAAAGATCGTAAGGCTGTCCCTTTTGAAGGAGCTAAGAGTCCTTCTCATACGGAGTTTGCAGGACCTTATGAAGCGGCTTGTTATCAAGATTTAATAGCTTTGTCAGGAGTTCTTTCAGGAGAGCATCTACAAAAGATTGCTTCAAGCTTTTTAGAAAAAGTCATTCCTTTACTTCAATACACAAAAAAGAAATTGGCAGATACGGAGGAGGGCAAAAAGTTTTTCCGTCTTACGGGAGTTCTTTTAGAAAGATTTCAAAATAACGACAAAGAAGCCTTAGAAGAAGCTTTATCTTATCTAAAAAATCACCCAGAAAATCGCTTGGAGATAGAAAAAATATTCATCGAGGAGTTTGTAGGGGCTTATGAGAGTTACTTTCAAAGTAACTCTCAAAACTTCCTTAATCTTTTTTCTCGTAAGGTGGGGATCACGGGAACTCCTAAAAATCCTATGGTCTTTCCCAAGAGTATGCCTATTTATGCAGAAAAAGGAACTTTAGGAAGAATTAGAAGCACTTATTTAAATAGAGCCGATGCTGAAAGTAGTAGTATCCATATAAGTAAAACCAATAAAATTGAAGAGGTGTTAGCCTCCTCTTTACAAAATAATCCAAGAAAAAATCGGTTTCGCGCTCTTTTGGATCCAACGGGGCTTTTTAAAGATGAAAATAACCTTTCGATAGCTGAAGGGATTTTAACCTATTTTGAGCAAGATTCTACTATACAATCCGTTCTTTTCTATGGGAGAGTTCAAGGAAATATGGGAGTCCCTGGAACCTTGATGGTTTTGAAAAAGCCGAGAAAATCCGATGGGACATTTTCTTGCGAGAAAATAGAAGGTACAGGTGTTGAAGCCTTGAAAGCGAAAGAAATAAATCCGAATAGCACAATTACATTTTATGATGAAAGACACTGTGAAGCAACGGATATACCTCAAATTCCTGAGGCCTTAGGCTTAGTTACTGTAAATAATCGTCTTGGAGATAGAGACTTTTTACAAACGGATCTTCGTTTGCGTGGTTACTTAGGATGCCAAGATGTCGATATCGTCATGTTAGAAAAAGAACGTGAAAACTACGGGGAGAGTCTAACGGGGCGAAACGTCTTGACTCAAATGGAAGTAGCTCAAGAGGTGAAAAATGCGGATGAAGCCTCTATTATTTTTAGACAAAAGATGGATAACATAGTAAGACAAAGAGCTAATGAGGATCTTTTGGCAAATCCGTCTCATGAGGTCATGAAAAAAATACAAGATGCTTTACTCACCAAACAAGATTTAAGCCCAAAAGCTTTTTTTGGAGGAGTAAGTCGTTTAGAAGATCCATTAAAACTTTTTGATCTTCACCGAAAAGAACTGGAGAAGAAATTTCCGTCGCTTATAGATGCCAGAGTGAGGAAGAGTTTTGATTCCTTGCGGCTAGAGCTTGTAGAGAATATAGATCATTTTCCTGCTTTGGTTCCTACATTAGAAAACGCGGTGCAGGGCATGCAGATGGAAGTCAGTATGAGGCAAGAAGTGAAACAAGAGGTGACTGTAGACGCATCGATATCTTTAGAGCTTCAAAGGGAGTATCAAAGCTACCAAGGCTTTTACACGGGATATCCCTTTAAAGAAATCCCGTGGAATGCAGCAGACATGGAGATTGCAGAAGGAGATAGAACAAGGAATAAACCGAAAATAATGAAGACCTCCGATCTATTGGAACGGATTCTTTACGAAAAAGATTATTACGAGCTATTTACAAATTCCGATCTTTTAGTCACGGAGAACTTTGTCTATACAAAAACATGGTTGCTCCCTATATTTTCTAAACGGCAAAAGCCTGCCGAACAAATTCTGATCACGGAAGATGCAGGTGAATTTAAAGCTCTATTGCTTTCTGAAGAGGAGGCTTTTTTCTTTAAAGAAAAAATAAAAGGAGGGCTAGAAAATACTTGGCTCTATTTGCCAAACGGTGAAATGCATATTGCATCAACTGGAAAAGCTACACCCAGAAACACTAGAAAAATCCAAAAAGCTCTTTTTGATGCCAATCTTATCAATGGCAATGCAGGATATCTTCTTTTGCATAAAGAAGAAACCCTATCTAGAGTAAAACACAGTCCCAAACTTAAAGATTTACTTCTTCGATTTCTTGCCGTAAAAGCGCAAGGCAACCCTTCTCAGCAAGGAGCTTTGGATAGGCTGACTTTAGAGTTGAATCAAGGTGTTAAATAGTTTTTTTTAGTGTTAAAATGCTTTTTTTTGTTTTTGTATAGATGAAAAAAATATGAAAACACGACTTGAGTGTCTATTGTCTATGATTACAAGTTTGTTGCATTTCTTCGCCAATCAGGATCTTCTCTTTAGCTTCTTTTCTTAAAATGCTTTTTTCTGTAAAATTGCACTCTTTATAGAGGATTTTCGTGAAAGAACCATTAGTGAAGATAGTAAGGGATTTTTTATCTACCCGTCATCAAGAGGGGAAACCTATTCTTTTGGGGTATTCGGGAGGGGTGGACTCTACCGCTATGCTTTCTTTGCTGCAAGAATGTAGCTCTTTTTTTTCTTTAGATGTAAGAATTGTTCATTTTGATCACGCCTGGAGAGAGGAGAGTGCTAGGGAGGTTCTTGAGTTAAAAAAGAAGATGGAAGGTTTGGGTCTGAAATTTTATAGCCTAAGGTCTAGTCTGTCTGTTTGGAAAGAGTCTAATAAAGAAGAAAAGGCAAGGGAAGAAAGATGTCTTTTTTTTGAATCTGTCTATAAAGAGGTGGGAGCTCAGGCTCTTATACTCGCTCATCAAAGAGAGGATCTTGCAGAAACGGTGTTGAAAAGATTTTGTGAGGGAGGCGGGATCTTGTCATTAGGCGGCATGCAATCTGAAAGTCATTATCAAAGTATGACTTTATGGCGCCCTCTTCTATCCGTTTCTAGAGAGAAGTTATTGGATTGGAATGAAAAAAAAGATCTTTTAGCTTTAACGGACTCCACTAATCAAGATTTGCGGTTTTTAAGACCCAGGATGAGGTTAAAGATGTTTCCCGAACTTGAAAAATGGTTTGGGAAGGGAGTGCAAAAAAACATTGCTTCTTTAGGAGAAGAGTTTTCTTTACTAAAAAAATACATGAAAAAAAGACTGAGTCCATTTTTAGAGCAAAAAATAGAAGGGCCTCTCGGCTTTGCGTTATTATCCAATGTTTTTTCTACGTTAGACCCTTTTGAAAGGCAGGAGCTCATTCGAGTTTGCCTACAAGAAAAGGGGATGAGGGTTGGAAGAGATGTTGTAAAGCAGATCGATTTTCTTTTGAGCGCGGGTTCTTTTGATAAGAAGGTAGATGTTCCTCTTGGAGAGTTAATTGTAGATGGAGGAAATTTGTTTTGGCTTGCACGTTCTTCTAAAGAGATAGGAAGTTGGGGGGTGAGTAGAGAGCATTGCAAAACGCCTCATAAAATACTGCTGCACGCTTTTTTTTTAGGGGAGATTTCTTATAGAGGTCTTAAAGATGAGGATGTGTCTTTATGTGATTACTCTTCTTTAACGTCTAAGGAAAAAAAGGAAGCTGCTTCCTTTTTTTCTCGAAATAAAATCCCGGCTACAATGAGAAGAATCTTTCCTTTTATAAATAAAAATGGATCTGTAATTGATCTTTCTTTTTTAGTTAATGAGAGTTTGTTTATTGAGCAAAATGAAGGTAATTTAAATATTAAGTTAGAAAACACATCGAATTAAAAGACAATATATTCCATTTCCGGTATGCTCGCGTTTATAGGAGCTAAAATGAAAATCAATGGCCTCTGCCTGAGGTGCTATTGATATATTATATTTTTTGTACTCCAAATGAAGTTTTTATTTAATTAAAAAAATGGTTGTAAAAAGATGAGCAACGACAACAATTCTAAGCCTGAAAAAAAAGGTTTTCCGGGTGGTTTTCTTATTCTGATGCTAGGTGTTTTTTTTGTTATACTAATAGCGCAGAGTATGAATGCCGAAAAAGGGGCAAAGGTCTCTTTTAGTCATCAAGTAGAGCACCTTGTTAACTTGGAACTAATCCAACCTCAAGACAGCAGCAAGGTTGCCTTAAACGACAATCTCGTTACTTTTAGCGGAAAGTTTAAAGATAACCTTTCGGAAGAAGGTAAGGCTCGATATCGTTATTTGGAGCTGTTAAATAGCAACCATGAGATACAGGCAACTCTTAACGGAATAGGTCAAGAGCTAAATGTTCTTTCCCAAAACCTAAAAGATGCCGCCGATTGGTTTTTGCATATATCGGGCTTGGTAATTCCTCAGGCGGGTTATCGAGTTGTCGGTGCCGTATATGATACGGAGCAAAGGCAAAATGCGGTTGTCATTACAAAGTTATCGGATCGCAGTGTGGTAAGTTTAGTTGACATGCAACAAAAGTTTGCTAAATTACCTGAAAACCCTTCTGAAGAGCAGCTCTCTTCTTTTAGTGATGAGCTCTTAACTTTGGTTCACGGTTTTCGCTCTCCTGTTTTAGGGATCGGTAATGAAGAGATAAAGCAAAGCTTGCAAGCTTTGCAAAAAGATCTTTCTTCTGCCCCTAAGAGTAAAGTGCAATTTGGAAAAGCGCTTTCTTCTTTACAAGGGATCGTTACAACGTTAAATAAAGAAGAAGGGGGCATTCGTCTTTTACAACTACGAAGTGTTCGTAACTATCAAACGACTTTAAAGCAATATAATGCAGATTGTGAGTCTTTTGATAAGAACAATGCGGAGTTGGATAAGGCTAGGCAATCCGTAAGTCAGGTAGTATGGTTCTTTAATAACAAGGAACTATCTTCCAGAAGTTTAGAAAAGCAAGACTCCGAAGCTTTTTCTCAGTGGTATGCACAAGCTAAGCAGGAGTGGGATCAGTTTGCAGTTAATCGTGGAGCTACTTTTAAAGCGCCCGATCAACCTCGTACACTAGTTTTGGATAGAACGTTCAAAAGCGAACAGCCTTCTCCTAACTACCTAAGTTACTTGCTAACGTTAATGCCCGTGATTTTAGTTGTTTTACTGCTTTATTTTGTCTTTTCTCGACAAATGAAAGGGGTTGGATCGGGGGCCATGACCTTCGGCAAGTCTCCTGCTAAGTTAATAACTAAAGAGAAAAATAAGATTACCTTCAAAGATGTCGCGGGTTGCGATGAGGCTAAGGGAGAGTTACAAGAAATTGTAGACTTTTTGAAAGATCCTACGAAGTTCACGGCTTTAGGCGCTAGAATCCCTAAGGGAGTGCTCTGCATAGGAGCCCCAGGGACAGGGAAGACCTTGATTGCTAAAGCGGTGGCAGGTGAGGCTGATCGTCCTTTCTTTTCAATCTCCGGATCGGACTTTGTGGAGATGTTTGTAGGGGTGGGAGCTAGTCGTATTCGAGATCTTTTCGAGCAGGCTAAAAAGCAAGCGCCTTGTATCATTTTCATGGATGAGATCGATGCCGTTGGCCGCCATAGAGGGGCGGGTATGGGAGGAGGTCATGATGAAAGAGAGCAGACTTTAAACCAACTTCTCGTAGAGATGGACGGTTTTGATACGACCGAAGGGGTGATTTTAATCGCAGCGACAAATAGACCTGACGTGTTGGATAAGGCTCTTTTAAGACCTGGTCGATTTGATCGTAGGGTTGTGATTGATCTTCCCGATATCAAAGGACGTTTTGAAATTCTTCAGGTGCATGCTAAGAAGATCAAAATGGATCCTTCCGTTAATTTAATGAATATTGCGCGCAATACGCCAGGTTCTTCGGGAGCTGACCTAGCTAACATGTTAAATGAAGCCGCCTTACTGGCAGCTTCTAAAGGACGCTCTGCCGTTGCAGACTCCGATGTGGCAGAAGCTTGTGATAAAGTTCGTTATGGTAAGGAAAGAAGAAGTTTAGAGATTGATCAAAAAGAAAAGATGACAACGGCTATCCATGAATCGGGACACGCTATTGTTGCTCTATTTGTTAAATACTCGGACTCCGTTGATAAAGTTACCATTATTCCTAGAGGTCTTTCTTTAGGGGCAACGCACTTTATGCCAAAGAAAAATCGCGTGAACTATTGGAAAAAAGAGATTCTTGATCAACTAGCCATATTGATGGGAGGGCGCGTAGCCGAAGAGATCTTCTTGGGAGATATCTCAAGTGGAGCTCAGATGGATATTACGCAGGCTACTCGCTTAGTAAGGAGTATGGTTTGTGAATGGGGGATGACGGATAAACTTGGGACTGTTGCCTATGATGAAAAATCGGAAGGAGGCAAATACCTAGGGATGCAAAGTTATCAAGAAAAGACCTATTCGGAAGAGACCGCTCGCGCTATTGATGAAGAGGTTAGAAAGATCTTAGGTGAAGCTTATGAGCTTGCTCGGACTCTTATAACGGAGCATAAAGAGCAGCTCCAGCTTATGACCGATATGTTAATGGAGTTTGAAACTTTAGATCGTGAAGATGTAATTTTGATCAAAGAGGGTCATTGGGATCAAGAGAAGAAAAAGGAAAAAGAAAAGGCCTTTGAGCTTTTGCATCGCAAATTGCCTCCCGTGCCTCCAACGTCTATGGATAAGAAAGAAGGAAAGAGTTCTTTCATAGATCCCGCTCCTCAACAAATCTAAGTTGTTCAACATCCTCTCTTGAAATTCATTCAAGAGAGGATAAATCATCGTTTTTTTAATATCAAAAATATTTGCAGCTTGACTAGAAGAAAAACTGAGCTTAATCTATCAGCGAATTTAATTCGTTTCGTATAACTAAAAAAAATAATAGGAATTTTTATGACTTCAATAGGACAAGTATTTTATAAAGAAGAGTTCGGCATTCAAGAAATTATAGAGAATGCTTACGGATTGGGGGAGACGATTGAGAGCATAGCTTTGCCCATTATTGAATCCGTGGGTAAGATGGCACTAGCTGCTATTCAAGTTGGAGCCATGGTTGTTTTTGGCGTGGTAGCCAGTACTGGCGTCATTGCTTTCACGGTGACAGCTTTAGTGTTGATGGCTTTAAGGGTGTTGGATTTTGTGGAGATTGTCGATCCTAAGGTTGCAAAGCTCCCTATTAGCAATTCCGTTAGTAATGAAGATAAATTAGAAGAAAAACCTAATCCTTCCGACATCAAAGAAGAAGAATCAAATGTAATTGTTCCTTCTATCAAAATAGAAGATGTCGAGGTGCTGGTAGAATTTGAATCCAATCGCGTGAACCTGGAAGCTGCTGTTTATGCAGGTGATATCTATTAAATTGAAGCGAGGAGAAGCTCTTGAATCTCTTTCAAGGGCTTTTTTTTGCTCTTAAAAAGAGTTGCTTGCAGGTCTGCTTGTTTAGTAAACATCTCTTCTCCAAAGACAACTCGGCACCCTGCATTAAGTGCTTTTTCTATAAAAAGAGTCTTTTTAGGAACATATACGATATCCATTACGAGCGCCGAAGGAAAGATTTCTTCTGAAAAGTCTAAATTAGGGGTAGTGTTGATTAAGATGTTATAAGAAGAAGGGAGGCTAGACAGGTATTTAACTTCAGGGCTTATCTCCTTAGCTAAGGCTTCAGCTTTAGCTAAAGTTCTATTAACAATGTAAAGAAGAGCTCCTCTTTTTTTAGCTTCAAAGGCGATGGCTCGACTTGCTCCTCCTGCCCCAATAATCACTAAGGTCTTTCCTAAGATAGAAGTGTGGCTCTGAAGAGCGTCTAAAGCTCCTATCCCGTCGGTATTGGTTCCAAAGATTTGATCTTCTTGGAAAAGAAGAGTGTTGGAAGCTTTTATCTGCCGTGTTTTTGGATCTAAAACATCGATAAAAGCTAGGACTTTTTCTTTTAAAGGCATGGTAACGCTTAACCCTTGAAATCCCATTTTTTTAGCTAAGATAAAAAAGTCTTGTAACTCCTCTTCTTTGACCGTCATTTTTATGTAAAGGGCGTTTCGGTTTTGCTCGGCAAAGATCTTGTTGTGGTATATATGACCGAGGCTTCCCGTGATAGGGTCTCCTATAAGCCCATAAAGTTCCGTTTTAGAGTTTAGTTTAGAGTAGTGATAGATTTGGGTGAGATCTTCCAAGGAGATTTGCCCTAAGGCGCAGGGTGCTTTAGAAGAGAGAAAGGTGTAGTTTAGCTTATTTTCTAAAGTGAAGAGAGGACTCTTCCGAAAGACCCTATTTCTCCCATGGGGATAATGCTTAGTTTGGGGTGTTTTTTTGATAAAAGAAGTAAGGAGAGGGTCTCTCTTGCAGAAGAGACTAAAGTGGCTATTTTATACCCGTAAACTGGGTAAGAGAGCATTTCTTGGTAGACTTCTTCTATGTCTAAAGGTGTCTTTGTAAAGTCATGGTGCGATAGGATGAACTTCACCTCGGGATGGTTTTTCATTTGATCTATAATGAAAGAGGAGTCCATGTCGTATTCAAGATCAAAAAAAGCGGGCTTTAAGAAGAGAAGTCGTTGGATGAGATTCATTCTGTCGAGTTCGGTTCTTAGAAAACTTCCTCCGTGAGATGCTTTTCTTAGCGTGAGTAAAATGGGAATGGAGGAAGAGATGATGGCTGTTTGTATCTTATCTAGATCAATCACTTGAAAAAGGTCTAACCTAAGTTCTATTCCGTTAACTTCTATCGGAATGGAGGGTATTAAGTCGAGATCGTCTAAAGAGATAAATAACATGAGAAAAATCCTTTTTTTAAGCAAGGAGGGATGTTAGATATCTTAAGTCAAAGTTTGTTTTTTTGTCTTTGAAAGAGTGCTAAAGAAACATCCCCGCTAGATGAAAAATCTAGCAGGGATGTTAAGTTTTGCTTATTTGTTAGGATTTCGGAGTTATTTTATTGGAGGGAGGGGTTTGAATTTATTGAGGAGTGATGGGGAGGGTGAAGAGGCTCCGAGAGATAATAGAGTATTCGAAGAGATAGAGTTTTTTGGATTTATCAAGTTTGATGAATTAACTGGAGTGGAGGTGAAAGAGCTAGTAGGGGTTGTTCTACTAGAGTTACAATCGGATGTAAAAGGAGAGGAGGGGGTGGTGCAGGTAGAACTGGTAGTTATCGGGCTTTGTATGTGATCGGTTGGAGGTATCCTTGCATTTCTAGCTTCTCTTCTAAGTCTTGTTAAGGCAGATGAATTAGATGGAGAGGGAGCATCCATGGATCTGAGATCTGGAGCGAAAAGGGCTGTTTCGTTCATCTTATTCAAGAGCTCATCAACAGATAAGGGTTCTTTACTAGATTCTCTAGCGGCTTGTAAAACGTTTGCTATGCTTCCTTTAGGATTTGATAGGGATGGTGGTGCATATGGTGTTACAGGGGGTAAGTTCACTCTTGGCGTTGGAAGTCCGGAGCTGTCTAGATGATGAAAAAGCATGTTGGGATTAGTAGATAAGTTAAAATTTACGAAGGTATTAACTTTTGTTCTTGTTTTACCTGAAGCATTGTTTTCGTTACAACTAATCTCGCTCAGTTCGCTATAAGTACTGGTCTTGCTGCTTTCGCTACCCGAGCTGGAGGCTCTACTAGAGTAGAATCCGATAATATTGGCTGGATTAATGTTGGTGCTCATAGTTTCCTCTTTATGTGTTTATAATTGTTATATTACATGATTATATACCTATTTTGATAATTTGTACATTAAATAAAATTTGAGTGGTTTTTATAATTTTAATATGTTGTTGTATTGTTTTTATAATTAGTTGATTATAATTTTTAATCGAGAGGCAAGAAGAAGAGAACTACTAAAAAAGGCAGGTAAATGAAATAGAAAAAGTTGATTGTAGAGTCTTAAAGCCGTTTTTTCATAAGGGAGGAAGAAGGGGTTCTAATTCGCATTTAGATAGGAAATCTTGCATGTAATCATCTAAGGTAATAGAGGTTAGCGCATCAAGGTCGGGAAGGGGGCTCTCTGTTTCAAAAGAAAGAGCCTCGCCATATTCCATTTTATAACCCATGGCTTCACAGATGCTTTTAGCCATCATCTCTCCTATGGCAGCACTTCCTCGTTCATAGGGAGTGGCTTGAGCAAATAAATAAAGAAATAGGCCAACGTGCTCTTTTAATTCCGATTCGGTTTTGCTATTAAAACAAAGAGGAAGTTGCTTCGTATCTATGTAAGACATGATTTGATCTACCGAGGAGGGGTCTGAGTGTATTAAAGTAAGTAATGAAGGTGTTTTTAAAAATACCTGAGGTTTGTTGCTAGGAAGATTCCAGTCTAATTCTGTTTTTGCGAATTCAGGCAACTTTTTGTCCAATTCGCTTTGATGAAAGAAGAAGAAAAATTGAGAAAGAGGAACTTTTTCCTCATTCATGTTCAAATGGGTTGTAGTGTGCATAAGAGCGATGTGAGGTTGATCAAGAAAAGTCTCGAAGTCTTTTAGTATCTTCATGCTTTTTTTAAAGAAATGGGTTGCAACAAAAACTAGATGATCAAGTTCCAGTTTCCAGTCTTGGATATTCTCATACTTGTTATCGGTTAAATGTGATAGAATTTCTTTTAAACTTGTGGCTTTGCAGAGAAAACTAGAAGAAATGCCTTGCATTTTTTTACTTGAAATTTTTAATCCTTCCTTGTCGAGAAGGGCTGCTTTATGAGCCCCACATAATTGAGATAAATCATTTAGAAATTTTCTTTCGTACTCTTCATAAGCGGTGTTAGGAAGAAGAGGTGTGACCAGATCGTTCATATCAGATCTTTTCGCTCCGAAATATTTTGCGTCGATAGAGCCCTGTTCCGTAGCTATGACTTGTCGTTCTTGTGCTAGTCCGCGGAGGATAGTGACGGCTAAATCGAAATCTCCAGTTTTAAGAGCTTTCTTTACTTTTTCTGCCGTGAGATCGACGACTATTTTGCAAGATTTTTCAAAGTACGTCGGGGGTAAGTCCAAATTGCTCTGATAGGGAGAAGGGTTTAAAATAAAACGGGGTGAAGAGGGGGTGGAGGCGATGGTCGAGAGAATCTCTCCCGTTAGACGTTGTAGGTCGGGATTGGAAA
>JAZKAC010000114.1:0-14769 GCA_040389325.1 Chlamydiota bacterium
TTGGACCTGAAAACCTTGCTTAAAAAGCAAGAAAAAAAGAATGCGGTTGCCCTGGATCTCGCGTAAGCGAGATCTTCTTTGAAAAGGAATCTCAAGTCGAAGTGCGTTACTATGATTCTCCTAAAAAACCTTCCACTAGAGATGCCAATTTTTATAAAAAAACCCCTTGTGTCGATAAGGTAGACACCTTAGAAGCTTTTGTTGGACCTAAAGGGGAAAAAAAGAGGATTGCTAAATTTTACTACAACCTTGGGTACACAGATATTCAAGATGTAGATGGGGCGTTAATCCGTTATCACTATCCAGAAGGTCACATTACAAGAGTGGAGCACTTTGAAAAAGATAACGGACCTCGCCACTCTATCTTAGATTTCTTATGGAATGACGGAAGGATGATTGCTAAAGTTCTCTCTAATGGCGAAGGCACCCCTATTTTTTCTAAGACATTTCACTATGATAAAAAAGGGAATGTCAAAAAAGAAACCCTATGGGGCAATCTAACAGGATTAGCTAATCCAAAGCTTTTCACACTCAATACAGATGGATCCCTATTAGAAGCTGAGAGTCGCTGCAAATATTACAAGTATGAACCGATAACTAATTTACTAAGTTATGAAGAAGAGGAAGAAGGTCTTTCCTATGACTACACCTATCTACCAAGCACAGATCTTTTAATTCTTAAACTCACGAAAAAAGACGATAAGATCTTAAAAAGAGAATCTTTTGTTTATAATGAGGATCACTTTCTTATAGAAGAAATAGTTGATGATGGGAGCACTACGGATATTCATAATCTACAAGACATCTCTCAAAGACACATCCAACGTTATGAAGTAGATCCAAATTTAGGATTCACCCAAAGCCTTACAGAACTTTATGTAGATATCCCTTCTGGCAGTGAAGTTGTTTTAAAAAAACATGTTTATGCCTATGATACCAACCACTTAAAGTCGGAAGAAAAGATATATGATGCTCATTTAGATCATAGATACACCCTACTTACAAGGTATGATGATCGAGGGCATATCAGTCTTCAAACGACCCCCTTAGGAGAATGGAACACTTATACTTACGACCATCAAGATCATTTGATATGGGTTGAAGAAGTTGGGCTTCCTAAAAAAGTTTATCGCTATGACAGAGCTGGAAGAGCCCTTTCTTGCCAAGAATTCGAAACTAAAAGCACCCGTTTTGACGGTAAGAGAAATAGCAAAACCTCTTATAGCACCTATGATTGCAAAGGACGAGTCCTCTCTCAAACAGATTTTTTAGGCAATGTAACTTGGCAGACCTATGACACCTTTGGAAAGTGTATAAAGACAGAGTTTCCTGAGGTGAAAGATGAAGAAGGAAATATCTACACGCCTACGATCCACTTTACTTATGATGTTATAGGCAACTTAACCTCTCACACAAATCCTAAAAAAGAGACCACTCAAACAGAATATAACTTCTATGGAAAGCCCATTCGTATCGTAAGGCCTGATGAAACCGTTCTTCTTCACATCTATAATAAAAATGGCACCTTAGCAACTACAATTCAGCCTGACCAAACAGAAATGCATTATGCCTACGATTCTTTTTTACGAATCTCTTCGAAAAAAATCTACAGTGCTAGAGGAGATCTTCTTTCTGAAGAGCTTTGGGGCTATGATACCTTTCAACTTCGCTCTCATACAGATGAAAATGGACTCATCACCACATTTGCTTACGATGGATCCGGAAAAAAGATAACAGAATCCTCCGAGGGTAGATCCATCTTCTACGCCTATGATCCTCTTGGATTTTTAGAGACCACAACTTATGGAGATATTTCTAAAGTAGAAATACATGATGTACAGGGCTATGTGGTTGAAAAGTTTGAGAAAAAGGGGCCTCACATTGAAAACCACACTAAACTCACCTACAAAAAAGGTCTTTTAGAAAAAGCCTATCGCGTCACTTCTCAAGGAGAAGTGATGGATGAGTTTTTCTATGATCTTGAAAACAGACTTTGTGAACATATAAATCCGTTAAAAGAAAAAACACAGTTTCTCTACCACCCTATTAAAAATGATTTAGGACAATTTGTTTTTTGTAAAATAACGATTACTGCCATGGGCGCTAAGACTATTGAAATCGATGATGCACAAAATCGTCTTGTCTCTAGAGAAAAACAAGATAATCTGGGAAATACCCTTTCTTTTGAGGAATTTTTCTATGACCTAGCCGGGAATAAAACCAAACGAATTTTCACAGTTTACCTGAAGGACTCTCCTCTAAAAAAAATCACCCACCTCTTAGAATATGACCCCATGGGAAGGGTTCTCAAGGAAGTGGAAGCCGGAAAAAAAACCACCTTCTATTCGTATGATGACCGAGGCCGAATAAAAACAAAAACCAATCCAAGCGGCATCATATTAACCTATGAATATGACGGAATAGGACGTCTCCTCTCTTTAAAAAGTTCAGATCGCACCGTAGATTACATCTATGGCTACAAAAAAGGGAATACCCCCTATGAGGTCGAAGATGTACTTAGACATCAAAAGATCACCCGCTCCTATAACCTCTTTCAAGAGCTTGAAAAAGAAGATTCTTCCATTTTTAGCCTCTCTTGGAATTATGATGAAATGGGACGGCGTGATTGCTTCACCCTTCCCGATTCCTCCTTTATCACCTATGAGTACCTTGAAGGGCATCTTTATTCCGTCACTAGGCGAGATTGCCAATAACACGTTTCGCTACGCTCATACCTATCTTAAGATGGATCCCAACAGTCACGTAGAAAAAGAGAAGTTAATCTATAACCTGGGAGTCCTCCACACAAGTCACGACCTTTTAGAAAGACCCTCCATTCAGACTTCCAAATGGAATACTCATCAGGTATTTTATGACCCCTTAGGAAGAGTCTATCAGATAAATAGCTCTCTTTTTCCCGAGAAAAAAATTTCTTATGATCCTCTCAATCAAATCACACAAGAAGGTGATAAAACCTATCTTTTTGATTCTATCGGCAATTCTTCCGATTATGAAACTAACGACTGCAATGAAGTCCTTTCCACCCTTGAGAGCACTCTCATCTACGACTTAGATGGCAACCTTATAGAAAGGATCCTCAAAGATCAAACGATCCTTTATACCTACGATGCCTTAGGAAGGCTGACCTCCATCACATACCCTAAACAAAAAAAGATCCTCTACTTCTACGATGCCTTCTCCCGTCTCTTTTCCAAAGAGACTCACCTACCTTTCGGGAATGACTTTCAAAAAACAGAAGAAGTTTTCTTTCTCTATGATCAAGATAAAGAAATAGGAACCTTAAATGAAAAAGGGGAAATCCTTCAGTTAAAAGTTCTAGGGCTAGGCCTTGGAGCCGACATAGGAGCAGCCGTCGCCCTAGAGCTAAATGACATCGTCTATGCCCCTCTTCATGATTTTAGCGGCAATTGCATAGCTCTTCTTTCCTCTACAGGAGAGATAGTAGCGCGCTATCAAATCGATGCCTTTGGAAAAGAAATAGCCACCCCCTCTTCTCCTGAAAACCCCTGGCGTTTTTCTTCTAAAAGACAAGAAGAAGGCCTCGTCTTTTTTGGACTTCGCTTCTACGATCTTGCTTTAGAAAGATGGCTCACTCCCGATCCTTCCGGCTTTGCCGATGGCCCCAACCTCTATGCCTACGTAGGCAATAGCCCTCTTAACAGGTTAGATCTTTTTGGACTTAACGGTGTGGATGCAAAGCAATCTCCCGTAATAGAGGTCTACATTTCAAATATTCCCTTAGGAGTAGGTCACGGAGTCCTGGTTCCAGCTATATCTATAGTAGATGGGGTTCGAATAAACTGGTATGCTGCCTGCGGGCATTGGCATCAGCTACAATACTCTGCAGATGAGATCAAAGCAGGAAAAATAAATCTCCTCAATCACTTTTCAGAGCTCATGCCTCAAGAAGGAGGTCAAGTTGGGCTGCTATCTTTACAAAATGGAATTAATACTCTCGGCTCCGGGTTTAAAGAAATGGCACAGTCTATTGTCGATAAGATTCCTGAAGGAACCTTATTTTTAGGTATGTACAATCCCACATGCTGTACACAGCATGATCTAAAAGAGATAGAAATTGCAAGAGCTGGTATAGAAACTCCCATGATCCGTGCAAAGTCACAAATGATGGGAGCTATTGCAGAAACTATCCATAAAATTAATCCCAATTTAATCTGGTTTGATACTCTACACAGTGGAGGAGGAGCAACTGGAAGAAGAGCCATAGAAAGGCTCACTCAAGACCAAAAACAAATTTTAAAAAATCAATACTATAGCCTAAGCATAGGTTCTGCTCAATTAATCCCTGACAGTTATGGGCTAGCCGTATATAATATATATTCAGATAATGACTTCGTTACAAAACGTTATGCTACAGAACAAAATGATGGATTTACGTACAATGTAGAGTTTCTTAAGTGCCAATCCTCTATATGGGAACAGACAGGCTTTATAGCAGATCATGCCTTTCTGGGGACGACGTATCAGCTAGGAATAGACGATAAGGTTATGAATACACGAAAAAACAGAGGATTTTATAGTGGCAACACTCGTTAAATTTTTATTATTTGTTTGCTTGTTATTTTCTAATGGGGCGCTTATGGCTGAAAGAAGAGACTATACAGAAGAAGAATATGCACTAATGAGTCGTTCTGTCCAGGAAATTGTAAGCGTCTTTAAAAAAGAAATGGAAGAACAATTTGGTCTCGCCTGTACAGGAAGAGGTGGCTCAATGCCTTATGACATACAAGAGATAGGAGTCGATTTTATTATTCACCAACAAGTTACAATTGAGGAGGCGAGAGAATTAGAAATTAGAGCAACGGAACGATTTGTTGAGCTGATTAATTCACATAAAGTAATTAAACCTTACTTAAGAGACCATCCCTGGGATCACAATAGAGCTCGAGTTATGATTGCTTTTCGTACAGAAAATGGAAAAAACTATCCTGATGGGGTTAGGCTTATTCTTCAAGCCAAAAATCAGTTATTTTATTTTGGTCCTAAAAAATCTCCAAATGACATTGATCATATAAAAGAAGAACCATACGCAGAAGCTAAAAGCATCGTCAATAGCTCTCCTTCCTGCTTAAAACCTATAGAAAAGAAAAAGAAATGGTTTGGCTGGTTGTAGAGAAAGAGCTTAGATTACCTCAACTTTATGAGCTCTTACTAATCTACAGAACAAAATGATGGATTTACGTACAATGTGAAATTCCTTAAATGTATCTCGTCTATATGGGAACAGACAGGCTTTATAGCAGATCATGCCTTTCTGGGGACGACGTATCAAATGGGAATTCTAAAGGAATTTGAAGACATACGACAAGATAGAGGATTTTATAATGGCAACACACGTTAAAATTTTATTATTTATTTGCTTGTTATTTTCTAAGGGGACGCTTATGGCTGAAAGAAAAGATTATACGGAGGAAGAGTATAATCTAATGAGTCGCTCTGTTCACGAAATTGTAGATGCTTTTGAAAAGGAAATGGAAGAACAGTTTGGTCTTTTATGTACGGGTCAAGGAGGATCGATGCCTTACGATATCCAAAGCGTAAAAGTAAACTTTCTTATAAACCGACAAGTAAGTATTGAAGAAGCCAGAGAACTAGAAATCAGAGCCACAGAACGATTTGTTGAGATGTTTAATGCACATAAAGTAATTAAGCCATACTTAAGAGACTACCCTTGGGACCACAATAGAGCTCGAGTTACGATCTCATTTCATCAAGAAAATGGAAAGGATTACTCTCAAGGAATTTCGTTTGTTTTACAGGTCAAGGAACAAATTTTTTATTACGGACCTCAAAAGTCTCGAGATGAGATGGGTCCCACTATAAAAGAAGAACCATACGCAGAAGCCAAAAGCATCGTCAATAGCTCTCCTTCCTGCTTAAAACCTATAGAAAAGAAGAAGAAACGGTTTGGCTGGTTGTAGAGAAAAAGCTTAGGTTACCTCAACTTTATGAGCTCTTCTTAGAAAGTTTAATCGGAGGCTTCACTGCATTTTTGCTTAGCATCCCACAAAGAAACATCCATTTGAAGCCCGACCCAAAATTCGGGAGACGCCCCTAGCGCGCCAGCAAGATCTAGAGCTATTTCTTCAGTGATAGCTCGTTCTCCTCGAATAATAGCGCTCGGCTTTTGCTCTGTCCAGGTTCCTCCCAAATAAAGAGCAAAATCTGGTTGAGTTATCCCAAGAGGAATCAAAAACTCTTCCAATAAGATTTTTCCGGGCAGTGTAGGCTTTCTATGCGTTGGTAACATATATTCTCCTAATGACTCTCTACCTCAACTTCAAAAATACTGAAGTATTTTTATTCCAATTTAGCAGAGAGGCGTTTCTAAACTTAAAAATGGTGACCAGAACTGGAATCGAACTGGCGACACAAAGATTTTCAGTCGTAATAAACCACTTCTCTAAGATTCCTTTGCTCACATAAATCATACAGAGAAAAGCATATTAAATCTAAGCAGTTTTGCTAATTAAACATCAGTTTCATTTTTTCAGCATATAATAGTTCGCTTGCACTTCAGAGTAGCGTAGTATCTGACTGAACTTAAATTCTTTTAAGGAAATCTCTCAAATTATTCATAAAAAGACTTGATTTTTTGCACAAAAAACAGCAACTCCAGCGATTAGCCCATATAATTGTTGAAAGCCATGGAAAACCTGAAGATCGAGATCTTGGAATAGCAGTCGAGAGAATTGCAACTCAAGGATTCCCCGAACGCTATCCACTAAGCATGAGATTTGCTAACAAACAAACTAATAGTAGCGGTCTTCAAATCGCAGATCTAGTTGCTCATCCCATTGCAAGACATATTCTAAAAAGAAATCAACCGAACTTGTTCTATCTGACCATGCACAATTTCAACAGCTTGTGAAAGAAAAACTATTATGGCATCCAGAATACCAAGAAGTTGGGTTAAAATATCAGCCCCTAGAAAGCGAAAAACCCCAGCATATACCGAGGTTGAGCACCGATCGGGAACTCCCGATCCATTTATAACGCGGTCTATTATAAGATAGAAAAAAAGTCAAAAAAAAACTTCAGTAATTGTCAAAAATGTTATAATTATTTCGCTTTTATTTTTTACTTAAAATGAGCTTGATCATTAAAAACCCGACTCCCGTTCACACCTTCTTTATCGATGAATTATTTTCAATTTTCAAAGAAGCTACCCTAGCCGAAGACTTAGACCTTTGATTACATAGAGCTTCGACTACCTCCAACTCTTCTTGAGTAAGAATCTCTCCTTCTTTCAAAGAAGACCAGTCAAATGTTGAAGAAGATGAGTTACGATTTTGAGCGGTTTTTTGAAAGGACTTATTTTGTTCTAGTTTGCCTAAATTCGCTTTAACTTGAATTGATTTTAATTGTGAAGTAATCCGTGCCGTTATCTTGTTGTCCAACTCCGAATTACGAGAAAGTTTTTGCGAAGGGATCTGAGCTTCTTGACTCGAGACGTTTAAAGACACTTCCATTTTTCACCTAAATTGTTAATAAATAATTCTCTTTCGTTAGCTTCTTTTTAAGAAAAGTAAGGATTTTCTACCGTATCAAAGACTTCCTTCTTTCCAGGGAGTTTTTGACGCTTACTCCAACAGTCTCCTACCTGATCACGATAGTGACTATCTTTCAATCCTTGCAGTCGCAAGAATAGCTCTTCCCTTTCTTTTTTTTCGGAATCAAATACTTTTGTTGTTTTTTCCTCTAATTCTGAAATTTCGGGAGATTTTTGAACAGGCTCTTGATTTACAGTTTGTGGTGATTGAGATGTAATTTTGGACATACGGCTTTCTTTTTGTGATCTATCAGGAGTTAATCATTGCTAAATATTTTTCTTTGGATAACAGTTTTTCCAGTTCTTTAGGATCTTTCAAACGAATTTTAAAAAGCCATCCCATATCTTCCGGAAAAGCGTTAATCACCTGGGGTGTTCCTGCCAATTCCGAGTTAACTTCCACTACTTCTCCCGAGACGGGACTATAGATGTCCGCTGCAGCTTTTGTAGACTCTAAAATGGCAGCCTCTTGCCCTACGGCAAGTATCTTTCCGACGGAAGGAAGCTCTGCAAAGACGATAGCCCCCAACTCTTTTTGTGCGTAGGCCGTGATTCCAACCGTTCCTACACCTTGCTCTACTAAGATCCATTCATGCGAATTTGTATATTTTATCATCATTACCAACTTTTTTTTACACTAATAAAAGACTCGCCCATAAAGAAGGGTGCTTTAAAGGTTCAAAATACTTGCTTGAGAAAGGAAAATGCCGAGGCTTCCCTTTATGTTGATGAATCCGATAGGCAAACCCAAGCCTTGAAAACTGAAGAGGATCATACCCGTGTAGTATTTCTTTAGGGAGGGTAAAAGCAACTTCATAACTTTCTTTTTTTTCTTTAATTTCTAAAAAGATATCCGAAGAATCGCAAAGAGGATGTGTATCTTCTAACCGAAACTTGGTGATCTCTTGAGCGCGTATCCCATTCACCTCTTTTCCTAAAAAGACAAATTGATGACAGAACCTGCTTACAAAACCAGATTTTTTATTATCTCGCGTATCCAAGAAAATCTCTATGGCATCTCCTTTATCATAATCGGGAAATAAAGAAGTCTCCAAGGGCTTCTTTATACAAATTAGACCTGATATCTCTTCAGGACTCCAAGACAAAGATAAAGAACCTAAGGACTCTTCCGCAAGAAGATCGGAAAGATCGGGCAATTCGGTAAGCGTTTGCCCGATCTCTATACTGTAATTAAAAAAATCTGCCGGAAATAAAGGGTCCATCCCCTCTAAGAGGTCTTGAGGTCTCATAAATAGATCGCCTTACTTGCCTCTATTTTTTCCCAAAGGCTTATAATTCCCTTCTTTTCAGCTTCTTTTCTTAAAGGGGCTTTTATTGCCTCCAATTCCGATTCAGGTAATTTTTCTCGTTCGGATCGACTAAGTACCTTGAAGAAAAGATTCTTCCCTGAAGGAGAAAAGCGAAGGGAAGAACATCGCCCTTCAGGAAGAAAAAACTCTTCTTGAGTGTTGAAAATTTCTTTTGCATTCTTGCCAACCGTTTTCGTCTCTAAGTTAAGATCCCACTGTTTTACTAGCAAAGGACGATTAGGATCCAAGTTCCCGACTGTCTTTATCTCTTCTAAAGCTTCTTTAACAGGGGCTAGAGTCCAATACTGCACATAAAATTGAGGAGATTGTTTTTGCTCTACCGTCACTTCTTTGCCTAAAAACCTAGTATATCCCGTCTGAATAGCTTGACAAAGCTCAGGAAATAAAGATAAGCCCACCTTTTCCTTTACTTCGGCAAGAGGTTTCCAAGAACCGTCTTTTTGCTGATAAGAAGCCGAATCTTTTTTCCTAACAAGAGAGTATATGCTCTCTAATCGTTTTTCAAGCTTTTGTCTAAGGATCCCAAACTCTTCTGCTTCGGCAAAGGTCAACACTTTTTGAGTAGGAGAGCGTTCTACTACCGCAACTTTATAATAATGTTGCAGATCTTCCGTGTAAAAAAGAAGTCTTTCTCTAGCCTCTAAAGCAGAATCTACTATCGAATTCTCCGATTTTAAAGCAGCACACTCTAAAAGAGCCCTCAGACCTTGTCTATCCGAAGCTCCTTTAAAAGGAAGTCCTTCTCCCTTTTGTCCTACAAAGAAAGTATCTTGCTTTTCTTCTAAAGAAGAAAAGGCCCGCAGCAATCTTTCTTTATCCGAAGATAAAATCGTTTGTCTTGCAAAGGCATCGACCTCTAATCGCTTCTCATCTTCCAACTCTTCCAAGAAAGACAATCTTTCTTCTTTTATAAGACCTTTACGAGCCGATAAAAAAGGAAATTGTTTTTGCAAAGAAGCCCAGCCAAGATCTCCCCCTTGCCAATTCCACACCTCTTTTAAACCAACTTGGCTTGCGATCTTTTTCAGATCAAGCTCTTTATATTCCAATACAAATTCCCTTCGAACTAACTCGGGCATTTTCTTTTCTATCTCATCAACGGAAAGAAATTCTCTAGGAAGAGATAGATGTTCTTTTCGATATCCCGAAGATACGGCTTCTATATAAAGCTGCAACTTTAAAAGTGAGGAAAAATCTTTAAACTGCATTGAAGAGGGCAACGAGAAAAGTTCGATCGTTGCTAAATCTTTTGACGACTCGTGAGCTTTTTGTATAACATCCTGATCTAATGTTATGGAGTCTTTAAATGAAGTGAGTAACTTCCTAAAAAGAGCAACGTCTTTCCAAAGATCAAGACACTCTCTTTCATCCATTCCTTCTTTTCTGACCCCATGAATGAAGGCTGCATACAGATGCTCTTCTTCTATTTTTTCTCCCGACTTCTTAGCAGCTTCTGCAATATTAACAAGCAACTCTTCTCTTACCTCTACCGTAGAAATAGACAGTCCCATATTTCTAGCTTGAGCTGCCGCATTTATAATCACCTGAGCGGCTGCTTTTAAATAGTTAGATCCGAACCATTCTTTAGCTGAATGCAACCCAAATAAAGACAGATCCGCATACGCTAATTGTTCATCTTGTTGAATACGGGGATCTTGATTTTGTTGATAAGCGATCATTCTTTTAAAAAAAGTTAAGGGAGTCGACTTTTGCCTGAAATAAAGCCGAGATAAAAGATCAAAGGTTTCGGGAGTAATATGACCCGTCCGAATGATTTCGGATGCGATTTCTGCCGACTCGGGAGCAAATTGAGACCAAAGCCCACCTGCACTCAAAAAAGGAGCATGAGGATGTCGATAGGGCTCAAAAGATTTAGCTATCTGCAAGGCGGAGGTCAGATCCTGCTCTATCTTAGGAAATATCTTTTCGGCTAACAAAGACCCTAAAGAAGTTTGGATAAAATCCTTTTCCAATACCCCATCATTTAACAGGTTAGGAGATACAATCTTATCATCTAAAAGATCTAAGTGACTATTAGCTAAGAATCTAGCCATCCTGTCTACTTTTTGTTCGGTCATGGTAGAACCGTCTAACGCTTTACCAAGGGGAGTTTCTTTAGCTCTTTCTCCCCCTCCTCCTCCTCCTGAAACCCCAAAAAATAAGAAAGAAACGACAACGGAAGCCGTGACAGCAATTAAAAAAGTTTTTTGATGAACGCGCAAAAATGTCAGCATAAAAAGCTCCTCTCCTGTAAATAAATCACAAGTAGAAATCTTACTATGAGAAAGCAATATTTGCCTAAGACAAAAGACACCAAAACACTTTATAATCAAACAAATACTTTTAAGACAGAAATATTAAAGCTAAAATTAATTGACATTATATTTAAAAATTATTAAAATATATGTAATTAACTTAACTAAAAACAGGGAATATATGAACAATGTATTACACTTTTTAAATAAATCTTCATCTTCTCTACTGCAGAGCGTGCTTCCAGAAATAACCTCACCTAGCTCAAGGATATATAAATTATTTCAAAACTCAGTAGATTCAATGCCAACATCACAAACTTTTGAAAAAAAATATCATATAATGTCGGATTTTAGCAAAAAAACAACGACTAATTTATCCGCAGGATTAGCAGGAGGTCTGCAATCTGCCGAGGATACCGCATCACATTTAACAACATCTTTTTTAATGAGAACCAACGGCATGTCTACAAAGTGGACAGAGGGTCCAACATCTACCTTAGCTTCATTTTTTCAAAAGAATACTCTCGATTTATTAACCAATCCGACTACGGTCTGGTCAGAAAAAAAACAAACTGTCTCGGATAAAATTTTGACTCCTCAAGAAACGTCTAAAAACGAACCCGTAGAAAAATATCTTTCAAAAACTCTATCCAAACATCAAAAATTTACGAAAAAAGAAATTAGAGCAGCCATAGAAAAAGCTATTCAAGAAGGAACTCTAGTTCTCGAAAAAGATCCAGAAACGATTTCAATACCTAAAGAACCTCAAGCGGAAGAAAAAAATAATTCTCAACTCGATACCAATTTTTGGCCTCTCGGAGTTGGAGCTATTCTTGCAGGGATAACACTTACTCAAATGCTCAAAACAAACAAAAACACTGTTGACGCACCTTTACCTAGCATCTCCGTACCTGAAAAAATAGAAACACCCAAAGAAGAACCTGTAACAGTTTCGCTTCCACCTACGGAGCCCGAGGCAAATTCCTTTTACATGGATACAGCCATCAATGTGGCAGGGGTTGCTCTTTTCGCACTCTCATGCTTAACTGCTACAAGATGAAAAACGATTGAAGATAGAGGCGTTAAGCCTCTATCTTTTTTTTGACTAATACGATTTTGCGAAAATAACCCTTCTTCGACTCTTTTTGCCACTGACGACACAAAGACCCTCTTCTTCGGGACTATCTAAAGGAATGCATCGGATGGTGACATTGAGATCTTTTTTCACAATTTCTTCAACCTCGGCATCCCCACTCCAATGACAAAAAGCAAATCCTCCATGGATTTCAGGCTGCTCTGGGTTCTTCGGCGTAAAGAATCGATAAAACTCCTCTTTGGTATCGATTTTATGCGTATTAGCTTCTCGGAAAGCTAGAGCTTTTTGATAAAAAACATCATGCATTTCATCTAAAAGAGTCGGAACACTCTGCATAAATTCTTCCCTGGAAAGGAGCGAAACTTCTTTATGAGGTCTGTCTCGACGGGTCATACACACTTTTCCGTTAACCACATCCCTAGGTCCGATCTCTACTCGTAAAGGCACCCCTTTTTTAATCCAAGACCACACCTTATCTCCGCCTCGAAGATCTCTTTCATCCAAGACTACCTGTAAAGGAAATCCGAAATAAGAGATCTTACGAAGATCTTCCGCTAAAGATCTACAAGATTCCAATACTTCTTTTTTCGTTTCTTCCTTATGGAGAATGGGAATAATGACAATTTGAGCAGAGGCAACTCTTGGAGGAAGAATCAAGCCATCATCATCACTATGAGTCATAACTAAAGCTCCAATCATACGAGTTGTCATACCCCATGAGGTTGTCCAAGCATGTTGTATAATCCCTTCTTCATCTCTAAATTTGATTTCGGATGCCTTAGCAAAATTTTGTCCTAAAAAGTGAGATGTCCCCCCTTGTAAAGCCTTCTTATCTTGCATCATGGCCTCAATGGTATAAGTAGCTACAGCTCCTGGGAACCGCTCGGATGGGGTCTTTTCCCCTTTGATCACAGGGATGGCAAGATAGTTTCTAGAAAACTCTTCATACACATCTAACATTTGGCTTGTCTCTTCTTGAGCTTCCGTTTCTGTCGCATGAGCCGTATGCCCTTCTTGCCACAAAAATTCCGTTGTCCGTAAAAACATCCTTGTTCGCATTTCCCATCTTACAACGTTAGCCCACTGATTGATGAGCAAAGGAAGATCTCTATACGACTCTACCCACTTCGCAAACATAGCGCCAATAATAGTCTCTGAAGTAGGCCGAACTACAAGCGGCTCTTCTAACTTCCCTGCAGGCACAAGCTTGCCCGTAGCATCTTTTTCCAATCTATGATGAGTAACAATAGCACACTCTTTAGCAAAGCCCTCTACGTGAGCTGCCTCTTTTTCTAAAAAGCTCAAGGGAATAAAAAGAGGAAAGCATGCATTTTGATGTCCCGTTGCTTTAAATTTTGCATCCAGGACCCTTTGCATATTTTCCCAAATGGCATAGCCCCAGGGCTTAATTACCATGCATCCGCGAACGGGCGAATGATCTGCTAGATCAGCCGCTTTAATCACTTGTTGATACCACTCCGGATAATTTTCCCGTCTTGTGGGGCTTATAGCATATTTCACTTGGTCAGTCATACGTTATCTCTTATAAAATGTTTGATTAAAAGTTCTTGTATCTCTTTGCGTTTTATGGGCACTTCAGAAGGTAAAGCATTTTTCCCAAGTAAGGGAAAAGTAAATCTAGACATGGCTTCCGTCACATTAAGTTTTGAAAGCAAAACCTCTTCAAGGAACTCTTTAGAAGGCATAACAAGACTTAGGCTTCCTTGATGTAAAAGACCTGCCTTCGTTCTTCTTTGCGCAGCCCCAGCTATCTTTCTTCCCCCTAACATGACATCATAACGGGTGGGTTTTGCCATACAAAAATTTGCGCATCCTTCTCCTAATGTCTGTCCATCCAGATCCGTTAATTCACATCCGCTTACCTGTAAAAATTCTTCCATGGCAGCTAGTACGCGCAAGTTGATCGTTGCATAATTTTGTAGCGTGTTTTGTGAAAAAGAGGGATGAGAAGCTGGAATCAAAGCAGAAAAAGCAAAATCCCATAAATGAAAAATAATCCCTCCTCCCGTAGGTCTCCTAGCTAACTGTAAGCCTTTTTTTGACACGGCATCCATCGAGAAGAATAAGTTAGGGTCTAAGAAATATCCATAAGTTGCACTTGGACCTTCCCACTCATAAAAATGCAATATCGGATCCTTTTCTTGCGCGATCGTCTCCAAAAGATCTTGATCTTTCTGCATGATGACCTCTGCCCCGTCGATACCCGTATCGATGATCTTCCATTCCATTTTACTGCCGCTCCATAAAAACCTAGGAACATTTTACCGATTTTTTCTTTTGAAAAAAACAGTAAAACATTTCCTATTCATTAAATATCTCTTGCTAATCTTTCGCCAATTTGCCAAAAAGAAAAAAAGCAGCTACTATTTTTACCGGTAGGCATCCTGCACAGCATCAACCGAAGGAATTAAATATCATGTTTGACAAATTCACCAATCGAGCGAAGCAAGTAATCAAACTTGCAAAAAAAGAAGC
>JAZKAC010000115.1:0-1468 GCA_040389325.1 Chlamydiota bacterium
CATAGGGCTTGAATTATTCTTCCAAGCCCCCTCCTTCAGGAGGGGGTAGTTGACTGCAAGTGCTCTATTTTCAGCATTAGGAACTCCGTAGATCAATTCGATGCAATAACCGTCATGTAATATTTTGTTTTGAGTGTTTTTTGGATCGTTACAAGGATTGTAGTTGGATTCTAGAAAAATATTTTTGAGTTCATCATCAGCATGACTATAGATATCTTGCCATAAATTTATACTCATTTTTCCAAGCTCCAACAAGGTATATATTCGATCGTCATGATTTGGATCGTTACCATAAAGTTCGACCGCTTTTTTAAAGGCAACAGCAGATTCCGATTCGTTGACTCCCGGGACATCGTCGACACGTATGCCACCTGGTTCACTAAAAAGAATGGCTAATTTTTCAAATAATTCGGAGCCTCTTGGGACGACGGAGAGGATCTCGTCGATTGTAAGACATGGGACAATATTGAAAGAGGTATTCGTAGAGCAACTGGAGTGCCCGTAAGGAGTCGGTTTTTGAAAAGATAACCCTTTTTCGTAAACGGTGATACGTATTTTTACTCCACTTTGCAATGCATCTAAATGAGCATAATAAGACTCTAGAGCGCCGATGATCCCACCTCCTATAATGGAGGTTTTATGGCTTGGAGGACCTGCCTTGCTATCTTCGAACGACAACTCGTCGGAAAAAAGCAAATTTAAGCCGAGAAAGCTTAAAGCTGCTAAAAAAAACTTTTTTTTCATTTTCAAATCCTTTTTAAAAATATTATTTTTATGTAAAAGCTCACTTTAAAATATTGGAGGATTTATCGTATTGCTACAACTAAAAAAAAACCGGATATTTTTCTTGGTTTGCTCACAAAAATAGTTGGATATGTGCCGTTTTGAGCCTAACGTATGTAACACGATGTATCTAGAGAGTGGGCGCCACGCAATAGTCTCTCAGTACTTGGGAGGGGTTTTTCTCGGGTAAAGCGTTTTTTTACTTCAAGAGGTAAAGCGTTTATTTAAGAAAATAAAATGGTTTTTTCTTTTTCCAAGATGGAAGAATCGGCTATCTTTTGTAATGTCGGTTCTATAAGTCCTATAGGTTTTGCATCATAAAAATACATCATGGAAAGAGCCGTTACTATCTCTAGGCCACCTAGGAGGACATTTTGAAAGACGTTACTCATATCTTTGGTAAGAGCTATGGAAGAAACTCCTTGGCAAAGAAAGTAAGAGCTTGTTCCGAGGATAAGGGAAGGTAGGGAAACGGATCCTCCAACTAGAAGAACCGCACTTGCGTAGATGCCTTGATGGGTAAGGAGATTACAAGCAAAAGTTCCAATAAGAGCTAAGGCAATTCTATTGATGAGCAAGGATTCATTTACTAATTTTTTGTGGGCTAGAAGAGGTTGTTCTTTTGCGAGTAGGTAGAGCTTTTCCTTAGGCTGATAAGAGGGGAAGGGGCAAGGGATTGATATGC
>JAZKAC010000115.1:1533-9426 GCA_040389325.1 Chlamydiota bacterium
ATCATAAACTTCACTCAGTGTAGTAAAGGTTTAGAATGTAATCTTGCACATAAAAGTTGTGCAAGATTACTTAAATGGTTCTTTTAAGCCTTCTTTTTCGGTTTTTTTGGAGCTGCAGGAGGCGCTTCCAAAACATCAACCCAAATAGGAGAGCTCCAAGCTATATGACCATTTTTTTGTAAGATGCGAAGATAGTAGTAGACAAAAGCGGGGGCTTCTCCTTTAGCGGGGAAGGCGATTTTGTGGACTGGCTCCGAATCGTCAAAGACAAAATCGGGATCAATAGTCTCGGGGGTTATCGTATGAATGACAGAACCGTTCCTAATGACTTCAATCTTTTCGATCTCTGCCGTTCCTGCGACATAACCCGTGATATAGCGGTTGTAGGCAAGTCCAGGTTTTGCTTTTGTATTAAGTTCTGATCCCATAGGAGCTCCTGCTAAGAAGAACCCTAAGATGATCCGATCTCCTGTCGTGGCGTAGCAGTGACGGTTAAAAAGAGCTTGAAAAAGAGCTTCTCTTGTTTGTTCGGGAGCTAAGATTGCGGTAAGGCCAGCAGAGTATTGTGTTTGGTCTTTAGCGTAAAGATCTCCAAAGACACCTCGGTCGTCAAGTCCGCCCGCCACAAAGCCAAAACGGCAATTGTTGCCAAGCGCTTTACGAATGGAGCCTTCTGGCCAAGCAGAAATACCGTTCTTGTTAGTCGTTGTGATAGGTCTTGGGTTGCCCTCTTTTTCTGTGCACTCCGAAGAGCCCCAAGCATTATAAATCTCTACTACGCGCTCAAATTCGGGGGTGAAGTCAGAAAAGTTGGTGCCGAATCCTTTTGCCATAGAAAAAGTTGGGATCGAGATTAACTCTTTAGGAGAAAGTCCCTTGTATGTTTTCTTGAGGTTGTTTGTCTTAGGATCTTTTTTGCGAAAGATAGGTCTGTTGTCTTTAGCAAAAAGGAACATTCTAAGGCCTTCATCAGCGTCTTCTCCAAACCACTGCATCCCTAAGAAAGTAGCAAATCTGCCTTCTTCATTAAACTCTGCTATGTGCATATTGATAGCCTTCCAAGCTTCGTTAGAAGTTTCTTCAGCGCTTTCAAAAGAGGAGGTAGAGAAAAACTGTAAAGACTTTTCATCTCGGATGTGTCTTAGGCAAGCTTCGATGTTTTCTTCTGAATCGACTCGGTCGGATTCCCCGTGCAGTAGGCCCCAAAAAAGACTTTTGTCTTGGTCCGCAAAGCACTTGATGGGGTAGGAGTAAAATTTTTCTCCAGTTTTTAAATTTTGGAGTTGAATTCTATAGATACCGGGCTCGTTGAAGTAAAGATTGGGTAGGCTAAGAAATCCTGTTTCTGGGATGAAAAGTTTCCAGCTAAGATTTTCTCTTAGGTGCTCATATGTCAACTCGATGAGAGTTCCTTCGGGAGTATTATTCGTGAGGTTTCCATAGGCATCTTCAAAGCGGAGCATCATGTCAAAACGTTTATTTTTGTTTACGATAGAGGGAGCGATCACTTGAATAACATGGAGCTTATTTCCTTTGACATCGATAGTAAATACTTCAGGTTCTTTATAGTCCCCTTTTCCTTTGGGGTCGATGAAGAGTTGAAATCTTTTTCTTCTTTGTACGATTGTTTGAGCTCTTGTTCCGTAGCCTTCTTCGTGAGCTTTTTCCGTTTCGGGAGTACCTAGGCAAATGGTGAAGGCTTCGCCTGCCTTGATTTCGGAGGGGAGGATGAACTCAAAATCGGGAATGATGTTTTCTTTAGAGGAAAGAGCTTTAGCGGTAAGTGTTTTTTCGTTAGGTAAAACGGCCCAAATAAGGTTGCCTTTTCCTTTCAAGTTGGTATCGGGGATCTGCCAGTCAAGTACTCGACCTTTGGATTGCAGATCAAACTTAATGCGGGTGCCTTTAGAAAGGTTGATAGAAGTTGTGTAGATAAACTTCCAGTTAGAGACTTCTCCTGCATAAGATACACTAGGTTCAATAAGGCAAATAGGTCGTCGCATGGTTAATTCCCTGTGTTAAAAGAAGCTTATTTTGCCTCAAAGGTTTTTGTTTTTCAAGTTAAGAATGTTTTTTATGTTTTGGAGAGACGGGAGTAATTTTTACTTTTTGAATGGATCTTTCATCGGAGGTGAGTATTTCAAGATCTACATCGTCTAAATGGACTTTCCATCCTTGATTCGGAATAGATCCCGTTCTATGAAAAATAAATCCGCCTATCGTGTCATACTCGGGACTCTGAGGGATTTTAACGTTAAGCTCTTCTTCTAAAGTGATGATACCGATTTTCGCATCAACGATCCATCCTCCCGAAGAAAGGGGGAAGTAGATCTTGGTCTCTTGAGTGTCGTATTCGTCTTCGATTTCTCCGACAAGCTCTTCTAAGATGTCTTCGATGGTCACGATCCCTTCCGTTCCACCGTATTCGTCAACAACAATAGCTAAGTGGATTTGTTTATTACGAAATTCTTGTAAAAGTCCCGCAATTTTCTTAGTCTCTGGAGTGTATATGGCAGGTTTGATGAGTTGTTCTACGGTTTTATGTAATTCGCTTTCGGGTTCGTTATTTTCAATGTGCTTTGTGTAAACGGAAAGAACGTCTTTATATAAGAGGACTCCTATAATCTTATCCACGCTTTCTTTGTATACTGGGATTCGGCTATAACCCTCTATGGAGAAAAGTCTTGCGGCTTCTTTAATGGTTGTTTCTACGGGAAGGCTGAAAACGTCGATACGGGGGACTATAACCTCTCTTACGATTCTATCTTTAAAGGATAAGACGGTATGGATGAGTTTTGTCTCCGTTTTATCAAGGTATCTGCCAAGGTCGGAATCGCTTAAGTGGTCAATAATGTTATCTTGTAGTCGAAAGGGGAGCTTTTGAGGGGTTTCTTGTTTCGGGCTGAAAAGCTGTTTTATTTTAAAATGTAGAAAAAGAAATGGCGTGCAAGGAAGCATGAGGAGGCAAGAGGTGGAGCAAAGAAGTTGAAGGGTTTTTTCCGGACGATGCCTAATAGCTAATAGTAGTAAGAAATCTAAAAAAATAGATAAGAATAAAATAAAGATGATTTCTAACGAGATAAAAAGTTCGAAAGAGGGAGGTTGTTTATAAGTTGCGTGAACAAAGAAAATGGAGAATAAAGCGAATAGGAAGATGGTGTAGTATAGCAATTTTACGAATCGGATGGAAAAATGAAGCGACTTCCATAGGTGAGTTGGGTAAAAAGAGGTGAAAAAGAAAAGGTAGGAGAGGTGGTTTTTCTTTTGTAGTTCTTCTTTTCCTTTTAAGCTCCCTAAGAGCTCCAAAGCGATTTGCAAGCCTGATAAAACGATTATCGGCAAGAGAAAGAGCAGGGAGTAAAATATTGCTTCAGATGATTGTATCATAATGTTTTGTTTTAGCCGATTAAACCGTTATTGGGGATTTTAAGACAATCTTTTTTTTATGAGACTGTAAAGAAAAAGAGTGAGTAAGAGCTAAACACTTTTTTTCCATAGAGCGCATTTTTTTTCGCGCTTTAGGTTCTAGATCATCGTACCCTATAAGATGTAAAAATCCGTGGATCATATAAAGGGCAGTTTCCGTGTAGGGGTCCAGTTGTTTTTTTTCTGCATATTCCATAGCGACTTTAGGACATACAAAGATTTCTCCCAGTATGTGATGTTCGGGTAAAGATGCTTCTTCCATTGGAGGGTCTATCGGAAAAGACATACAGTCCGTAGGGGTCGGGTCCGCGAAAAAAACTCCATGTACTTCTGCTATTTTAGTTTTGCTTACAAAGTGAACAATCACTTCGTGCGTAGATATGCGCAGCTCTTTTAGTAAGAGTAAAAGTATTTTCTTAGCTTGAGGGGAGGAGAGAGGTAGGTCTTTTTGTTTGTTATGTACAGTAATGATCATAATAAAAAGGACAGGTGTTAACCTGTCCTTATATAAGAGCTTAGGGGATTGTTGGAGTTTTTGGGAGATTCGTGACTTTTGAATCTTCTCCGTCTTTCCATCGGCCGAGCTTTCTGAGAACGTCAACGCGCTCAAAACGTTTTAGCACGTTTCTTTTCTTGGCGGATTTGCTGGATTTGCCGTAGCTTGGGTGTCTTGACATAATTTGAGTGCCTTTAATTCGCTTTAGGTTATTTAATTTTTGGGATAAAGAAAGACTCCGCACAGCAGCTAGCTAAAGCGTTTGTATGAGGTTTGTAGCCGAGGGAAAGACTATCTTCTTTAGCACCTGTCTTAATAGATGGGGCTTTGCGTTTTTTAGGGTTACGTTGTCTGCGTTCTTCTTGTTTACTGATTCTTACCATAGGAGATCTCCAAATTTTGCGCTAATTGTAGATTTTTTGCGGAAAAGATGCAATAGATTTTAGAGTGATAGGAGAAGAAAAATATTTTTAGTCTTTTTTTTCTGTAAAATTATTTTTTTTGGAAGAAGAGCCGGCAGGAAGGCCGGCTCGGATGAAACAACTTATTCGTGAGACCAACTGACTGTAAAGCTTTCGTAATCAGAAGATAAATTTGATGGTGTGGCTTTTGTTACTCCTATAGAGGATACCATGGTTAAGTCATCTGCTTGCCAGCTGCCGTCAGCAATGCTGCCGTTAGTGTTATTGATGACTGCTTTACAGTTTGAAAAGGTGATGGTTTGGAAGTCGGAAAGGGGGAGGATTCCCGAGGAGTAAGGAGCTTCTACGATCCATTCTGCCGAGTTTCTATTTGCTGTTGACGATTGAGTTAAGTTAGCAGGAATCACAGTATAAACATTTTGAGTGTGATTAATGATTTTTAATTGAAATTGATTGGATCCCGTGTAAGTTACTGCCGCTTCGATGACATCTCCGACCGATACGGGGAAACCGTCAATTTGATAGGCGGGGTTTGGATACATTTCATACCAAGCTATATTTTGCTGCGCGCCGTTGATCCAAACATGCTCCGTGCCCAGTTGCTCGACAGAAGGGCTTGCGTAACCGTCAATACCTACCCAAATGGCAGTATAACTTGTGTCGGGCGTAGGTAGGAGCTGCGGCACGATCCAGGTTCCCGAAACGAAGCTCACGCTTCCCAATGCAGGGTTGTGGATATCCGTCATAGAGACATACCCGCTCCAGTTGTTGCTGCAGCCTTGTTCTATATGTATGTTGGGACGAGGAGCTCGTGATGGAGCTACGGTGGTGGTGCTTGAGTGGTGATGGTGATGGCTATGCTTATAGTTTCTATCGGTCTCTACTTCTTCTTCGAGTCTGCACTCGATTTTTGAGTACGTAAGTAAGTTTGATGTGTTATCGGCACATAAATTTGATAGAAGGATTAAGTAAATCGCACTGTTTAAAATAGTTTTTTTCATTTTCTTTATACCTTTTTAATTAAAAAAATAAACACACCCCTAGCGGAGGGAATGTGAGTATCCTTGAATTTTAAAAAAAAGGTCAACATCTTTTATATTTTTTTTTGACACGTGTGAGTAAGAGGAGTAGCGATTTTCGACTTAGATAAGTTACTCCTTATAGACTTTACTCGTAAAATCTATAAGGAGAATTATTTATTTTTTTAAATCTTCTTTTACTTTCTTGTATTCGTCTTCAAGTCCTCGTTTTCCTTTAGCGAGATTGACTCCAAGATTAAATATGTCGGTTGTTTTTTGCTTTTCAATTTGCCTCATTTTAGAGTTATGGAGGGACTCGACTTCAACTAAGGATCTAGTAATGCTGTATGGGCTCGGGGTGAATAAACCGTCTATGAAGTTTTCTTGCTGTATTTTTAAGAGTTTTTCTTCTAATCGTCCCGAGCTTTCAATATCGCCGCGTTGTTTTGCTTGAGATAATTCGTTTAGAACATCTCTTATTCGAAGGTTTTTTTCTTTTTGATTTTTTTCAAGAAATTCTAGTTGTCCACGTAAACTTTGTTCTTCTCTTTCGAAGCGTCGGTTTTCGTTTAGAGAATTTTTTTCAAAATTTTCATTTAACCTATCCGAAGACCTTCTGTAATCGACAAGAAGAGATTCGTACCTGGTTTGCAGGTTTTGTAGAGCCCGGCCATGAGAAGGGTCTTGTATGATCCCGTATTCGATTAATCCATTTACATTGTAATGGAGTAGGGTTTGTTCTAAGGGTATATCCTGAGCCATCCAAGATTTGCTAAAAGACTTCGGGTGGGGAATTTCATAAGAAAAGTCTCTTTCGTTGGCGGCATTGAGGGCCTCTTGTGTCTTTTTGTAATAAGCAATTACGGAATTAATGCCTTTTGTGGTGAAAAGATGCTCGGCATGTTCTTGATATTTTATTTTAAATTCTTCGGGAGAGAGTAGGCTCCAAGAAAAAAGGTAAGGTAACGTATGGAGATTGTCGATGTCTTTAAGTGACATTTTAGAGCAGTCATCTTGTATTCTTTTTTGGTGTCTTTTCGGGTGGGGGGTACTATAGAGGTTTTGCGTATCGAATTCTTTGCGATTCTTTTCCGTTTGCTCATAAAAGTTACATATTGAGGGAAGGCCTCTTCGAAGACTTTCTGCTTTTTCGTAGTTTATAATTAGATTCTTAGGAGAAAAAAGCTCCCAGTCAAAGATGTTTTTTGAACCGTGCAACCTGACTGTTTCATCATAACTTAAAGCGATGCAAGCCTTTTTAAGACGTTCTTGGTTATGCTCTTTAGGAGAGGGCAAGATGTACTCGGATCCTGTATTTTTTATCAAAGTTTCAAGCTTCTTATGATGGGCTAAAAGATCGGGCACGGTAGAAATTAGCGCTGACTCATCTATATATTTTTGTGTGAATTGTTCTTGTGTTACAATCTTTCGTTCGCTTAACCATTTTCCATGTTTTTTAAAATCTTCTTCCAAAGGAGAAAATTTAGCTTTTTCGCGGTAGCTAGCGACTTCTAGGGTGTTATCATAGTCAGGAGTAGAATAAGCTTGCCAAGCGGCATGTCCTGCTAAAATAGCTAGAGGGATGGGTAGGGCAAAGGCTACTATGGGTCCTGCAACGGCTGTTACGGCGCCTGAGAAGACATAAGATGCGATAGCAGCTATCGCTGCAGTAGCTGAGCCTGTAGCAAGTTCCGCTCTTAAAATATTACCAGTTGTTAGCCAGTAGTTTGTTGTCCCGTCCAGTGTTTTTTGTGCTAGGGTCGTAGTGGGATTGTTACAGGGTGTTACAGGGTTAGGGACTGCACCGCTTGTCGGGTTTATTCTGGGGACATTAGGGCTTATCATAAATACTCCTATTTTTTTATTTAACGAGTATTTTATAAGTAGTCGATTTAAAAGTAATTATTAAAGTTATTTTTCAACGCTAATGAGTGTGATTGTTTTTTTTAATATACTTTAAAAGTATTAATTGCAAAGTCAGATTTCTTCGAAGGAAAAATAGGAATCGTCACGGGATGTTATACAATTCTCCTATCATAAATCACAAGTCCTTCTCGGTAAAAATATCTGTTCTAAAAGAGTTTTTCTTAAAACTCTCATATAAAATACTGGTATCTCAGAAAAATGACTTGGAAAAGGTAACTGCTCATAAAGTTGCAAAAGGCTCATATAACTAAATAATCTATATTCACTCTTACTCCGCTTTGACGAAAGAAAAATGACATACATGGATGCTTAACCCTGCCTCATCTAAAAACTTTTCAGTTCTAATTATCTATATTACATATCTTGCAATGCGTCAAGTTTACTCTCTAATTTTTCATAAAATGCCCTGTCCTGTAGTAGGTCGAATTGAAAAGTTTCTAAAGCTGATTCTTTAGTATAGATTGATGATTTCGTCCCCATAGCATCGATCGAAGCTAAAGCGATTTTCTCATAGAGTGGCCTATTACTTACACGGCTGAATTGAAAACGTACTAGAGCTAACTTCTTGTGTAACCCCGGCGCCATGGCGTCAATTGTAGCCAAG
>JAZKAC010000116.1:0-273 GCA_040389325.1 Chlamydiota bacterium
ATTGGACCTGAAAACCTTGCTTAAAAAGCAAGAAAAAAAGAATGCGGTTGCCCTGTTTGAAACATATAGAAGAAGAAATTCTAAAACATATAATACAAAAAAACAAAGCGCTCTAAGTTAATGCCTATGAGCGCTTATGTAAAAAGGGATAACCATATGGTAACACATTTATCTTTAGAGCCTCAAACAAAAAATGAGGACTTGGGTCAAGAAGATCCGATAATAAAAGCGGTGGTAGATGAAATGAACAAGAAGTTTGCGGTCTTAGAGCAA
>JAZKAC010000116.1:283-5461 GCA_040389325.1 Chlamydiota bacterium
AACCTTGCTTAAAAAGCAAGAAAAAAAGAATGCGGTTGCCCTGTAGAAACACAAAGAAATCTAAAGCTAATTACTCCCGATCTTCAAGATGGACCTATGCCTGACTTGTCAACAAAAGTAGGAAGAGATGCTATAGAAGAATTTGTACTAGATAGCGATTTAGTCATCATTGATAACGTGTCTTCGCTCTTTCGCAGCGGAATTGAAAATGAAGCTGAGAGTTGGCAACCTGCTCAAGACTGGGCCTTAGAACTTAGAAGACGAGGAAAATCAGTTCTTTTTATCCATCATGCCGGAAAATCCGGGCAACAGCGTGGCTCTAGTAAAAAAGAAGATATCCTCGATGCTGTGATTTGTTTAAAAAACCCTTCTAATTACCGCTCAGATCAAGGGGCTAAATTCGAGGTGTTTTTTGACAAAACAAGACATTTTGCAGGAAATGACGCCGCCCCCTTTCAGGTGGAACTAACCGAAGGAGAAGATGGGTTATGGGATTGGAAGATATCAGATCTTGAAGGCGATCCCTCTATTTTAAAAATTGCAGAGTTTCTCAAGCAAGGGGATACCTTAAAGCAGGTTCAAGAAAAAATGGGTCTTTCAAAATCACAAGTTGAAACTAAAAAAAAGAAGGCCCGAGAAGCTGGCCTATTAGATGAAAACACAACTTCCGATTATCCGATTTCCTAGGGATTTAAGAAAATCAGAAAAAACCAAAGGTGAAAAAAGGTTATGAAAGGTAATAAAAATTCAAAGCTTTCTCCTCGTCAGTTACAAGCGTTGCCTTATCTAGTCTCAAGCTCTTCTTATCAAGAAGCCGCCAGACAGTCCGGCATCAGCGCCAAACAAATCTATTCCTGGCTAAAAGATCCCCTCTTTCAACAAGAACTCGAGCGTCAACGCAATGAAGCTTTTACAGAAGCTATGAAAGCCTTAAAAAGAGGAGCTCAAAAAGCTGTTTCTACACTAATTGATTCTCTAGACGACCCAAGCCCTAAAATTCGGCTAACCGCTGCAGAAAAGATTCTCTCTAACGCATTCCATGCCATCGAATTCTGTGAAACAGAAGAGCGTATAAATCAAATCGAGAAACGAGTCGATCAAGCTCTTCAAAAAGAACTAGACAACAAGAGGGCTCATGCATAAAAAATGGTTATTGCGCATCAAAGAAATTGAGATCAAAAGCCTACTTCTTAATCAAGAAGAACAGTTTGATGCATGGCTTTTAGAACATTATCCTAAAGGTCCCATAAACTATTTCAAACTTATAGGGAAAGTTCCTCAAGAATTCTGTTCAGTATTCTTAGATCGGGTATTAAATCAAATATCTATCCTACGCTCGACTAAACACTCTTAAAAGATAAGCCTAGGAATGTTGTAAGACCCCATTCTCATATTTTTAAAAACTCCCCCTACTGAATTAATTTACGGTTAATCTCTTCAATGGATGAGACCCCAAGATGCGCCATGACTATTTTTAGCTCATTTTTTAAAATAGTTATAACCTCACTGACTCCCTGCTCTCCTCGAGAAGCTAAGCCATACATCCATGGTTTTCCAATCATACAAGCATCAGCGCCTATTGCTAAGGCTTTAACAATATCAAGACCACTTGTAATACCACCATCTAACAAAATTTTTAAATCACCTTTTACTACATCGCAAATAGCAGGTAAGGCCGCAATCGATGACGATATTCCATCAAGGTGCCTTCCTCCATGATTAGACACAACGATTCCATCAGCCCCTACGGAGTGAGCCATAAGAGCGTCTTGTGAATCTAAAATTCCTTTAATGATAATCTTACCTTTCCAATGGGCCCTGACCCACTCAAAATCTTTCCAGGAAAAACTTTGACTGAGTTGACTTCCCATCCATTTGCGCATATCGGATAGCTGAGACAAAGCGGGAGCTGAAATTGGGATGTTTCCAATGGTTAAAGGACCTCCTCTTAAGCGAACATCAACCCACCAGCTCGGGTGAATAAATGCGTCTAAAAAGTTAGAAAAAGAAGATCTTCTTCTACTTCGATGATAGCGATATCGAGCTCCGGCGACTGGAAGATCAACGGTTAGTAAAAGCACAGGGCACTGTGCTGCGCTAGCCCTTTGGAGTAGATCGAGAGAGTGAGCTCGATCTTTAAACATATAAAACTGAAACCAAAAAGGTGTTGAAGAATGTTGACTTACTTCCTCAACAGAGCAAATACTTACCGTTGATAGGCTAAAGGGAATATTTGCTTTCGAGGCAGCCGTTGCAGCTTGAATTTCCCCTCTACGTGCAAATGTTCCGGCAAATCCTACGGGCGCTAAAATCAATGGGAAATCAAGTTCCTGTTCAAAAAGATTCGTATTTACATGAATATCTGAAACATTTTGTAAGATGCGTCTTTTTAGTTGTACTTGTTGAAAATCTTGTCTATTTCTTCCAATAGTCACTTCATCAAATGCTCCGCCGTCTAGAAATTCAAAGAGTTGTCTTGGCAATCGTTTTTTTGCAAGCAAACGATAGTCGGAAACAGAGGTCAAAGGAAATCTAGGCAAAGGTTGGTCAAAAAATCTCATTTACCTATCTCTAATTTCTTTAACAAAACTGCAATTTCTTTAATCCATTCGATCTTTTGTGTTTCATCATAAGTTGGGAGATCAATAAATCCGTGAATAACCTCAGGAAAAGACTTTGATATTACTTTCACACCGCTTTGACGAAGCTTTTCTGCGTACTCCATCGCTTCAAATTGTAATGGATCATGCTCTGCCGTAATAACGAGCATTGGTGGTAAATTAGAAAAATCAGTAACAAGATCCGGTGATGCATATACATTTTGTCGATTTTCTGGTGATTGTAAATAGACACTCCAAAAAAACTTCATAGCATCTTTTGTGAGAAAGTAACAGTCTGCAGAATTATCATAAGGCTCATCTTTTATGTCAGCTGTGATTGCAGGACAAATCAATAATTGGGCAGATAAAGAAGGTCCACAGTTATCGCGAGCCATTAGTGTAACAGCGGCAGCAAGATTTCCCCCTACACTTTCCCCACATACAATCAACCTCTCTGAGTCTCCTCCAAAACGATCCACATTCTCTGAAACCCACTCAGTTGCTTCATAGCAGTCTTCTAATGGCTTTGGGAATGGGTATTCCGGGCACAATCTATATTCTACAGCAACTACAACACATCTTAGATGATTAGCCAACTTACGACAGACAGGATCCGCTTCTTCAATGTTCCCAAATACAAAGCCCCCTCGATGAAAATAAACAAGAGCAGGAAGAGGCTCAGAACTACTTGGAGTAAAAATCCTCAAAGGAATCTTATGTCCCTGCTTACTTAGGATTTCTACATTCTCAATACGAGAAATAGGTTCATAAATTGTTCCTTCCGATAAAAAAAACTGAGTACTGAGTCTACGCGCTTCTGTTAGAGGAAGTTCTTGAGAAGCTTTACAAATATTAGTAAATGCATCAATAAATTCTTTAAATTTTGGATTAGAGAGTAAATCAACGCTATGTATTGTGTTTTGTAACATGACAGTTCCTTTATTTATAGGTTTACTTCATTAGGATGCGCTATAATATGAATTCGAGGCATTACGAATCGGACTCGTCCTTCATTATCGATCATATTTGAATCAAGCTCAGCCATACGTTGAATAAGATCTGTAAAAAAAGGTCGATTAAGTTCAATGGGTATATTCCAGTTTGCTGTTACAGTTCCGATCATCCAAGCAATAAGTTCATCCAAATCGTAAAAAGCATTTTCTGTTTCAATAAGTTCCGAAGACAAGATGTCATAGCCAGCCGCTTTTAGAAAAAAAGAGCAACCCTCTAAAGTACGCATTGTTGAGCTACCTTGCTTAGAAGAATTAGCCCAAGGAGACTTAATATTATACTTAGCAAACATCTCATCGGCAGCTTGATAAATAGTCGAATTAGTTCCTGTTGGTATGACCAATAATAACGTGCCGCTTGCTTTAAGTTGGGCTCTCAGATTTTTTAATGTTTCTAAAGGATCAGCGACTAGGTGAAATACAGTAAATGCGCAAACAAGATCATATTCCTTATTTTTAGAGAGGTCTGAAATAACTAGCGATTCACTTTTTTCAAATTGTAAATTCGGATAAGCATAAGGAGGGAATTTAAGCTTCGCTAGATGAAGCATTTCAGAAGAAAGATCAACCCCTAGTACATTACCATTTTTTACTAAACGAGACAGCTCTGCGGTTACTTTTCCATCACCGCAACCGAAATCTAAAACTTGTTCATTTCCTTTAAGAGAAATCTTTCCAAGAAGCTCCCAAGCCCATTGGCGTTGAGTTTCTGAGTAATGAAAATACATTTTCGTCAAAGGACTAGCGTTCCATCCTTCACTTGTATGATCAAATGACCAGTTAGGAACATTGGCAACAAGAAAGGAAGATACAATAAGGAAAAGAGCTAGTATGCATGTTTGGGTTAATTTCATAGTGGTAAAGATCCTCTATTTCTTAATGGCTTCAATTTCAATTCGTCCAAAACGGGCTTCTATAACACCATTTGAGTGCATTACCTCCGGAAGCAAACGAACGTATTCATCAATTAATTCATCATAAAATTCAGACGCTTTTTCTCTTGGAACTACAGGGGTAAGAGTACCTAATAGAAAATCCAGAAATTCCCTTCGATCTACAAAAGGATCCTTTGAAAAGACTTCTCTAACCTTTTCTGAAAACAGTCCAACTTCCCCTAATAACTGTGTATATTCATCTACCGTTAGCACTTTTACAGGGGGGGTCTTTTGCCAGTAAGAAGCCCATTTGACAGATGTCTGAATATTTTTACGAGCTTCCTTCCATGCAGCATTATTAAGCGCCGGAACCAATATTAAGATTTTCCCATTAGGCTTTAAAAGACCTGCAAGATTTTTAAAAGCTGAGATTTGATTTGGACAATGCTGAAGAGCGCAACTAGACACAATAAGGTCGAAGCGGTCTGATAAATTAGGACAAATAAAACCACCTTCTTGAAAACTTAAGTTAGGGTATTCTAAAGGATTATATTGCCTAACTGCCCAGTCTAACATCGCTTTGGAAGGATCGACACCTATAACTAACCCACGGGGGACAAATCTAGAAATATCAGCAGTAATTCTTCCATCACCACATCCGATATCTAGAATCTGCTCAGTTCCCTCAAGTTG
>JAZKAC010000116.1:5471-15051 GCA_040389325.1 Chlamydiota bacterium
AATACGGAGCTATAAAACTAAGAGCCCAACGCCTTTGCATATCGGAGTGATGAACATAAGCTCTCACTAAACTAGAGTTCCAATAGGATTCATCTGCAAGTAAATAGGTACACATGAAAAATTGGATTAGACAGAAAACTCGTAGCACCCCGTTCATAAAAATAATCCTGTTAAAAACAACTATTTTAAAGATTTCAGATCGATAACCATCATGGAAGGCCAGTATTTCAAAAGAAGATAACTTTGGTAAGAAATAAAGTCTAGGAACAACTGACCGATCGACATGGAATGCCCCAAAGCGGTGCAATGACGGTGCAACAAGCTTCCTATTCAACTGTCACAATTCCGTAAAATCCAGTTGCATCCAATATCTAACTTATTTATAGTCTAGCCCATAAAGGTTGGATGGAACTGGTTAAGATAGAATTCTCTCTCCCTCATAACCCGCAGGTCGTAGGTTCAACTCCTACCTGCCCCACATTCTTAACCAGTTCATTTCATTGTAGATAAGCAATAACAAGCTTGAATAAATAAAAAATGTACATTCGAGCAAATAGATGCTACAGTAAAACTAAATAAAACGTTAAAAGAGGTATCGTCCCATAGCAATACTCTGGATAGCAAGTTCACAAACAATTTAGTTGATTCCATTTAGTCGTCGGAGATAAGATGTATGCCAAAACAAAAGAGACCCAAAATGGACAAATCAAAACCTGTTTCGGTGCTAGATGTCGCTGCTTATATTCTCGAAAAGCAACCTAAAAAGCATCCGATAACTGCATGGAAACTTCAAAAATTAATCTACTACAGTCAAGCATGGTCCCTAGTCTGGGACGAGCTTCCCCTCTTTAAGGAGAAAATTTTAGCATGGGCTAATGGACCTGTCGTAAAAGAGCTTTATCAGTTGCATAAAGGTCTCTTTCTCGTAAAGGAACTCTCAAAAGGCAACTCTAATAATCTTTCTAAAGGTCAAAAAGACACGATAGACCATGTTTTAAAAGCATATGGTGATAAATCAGCACAGTGGCTTAGCGATCTTACTCACCGTGAAATGCCGTGGATTGAAGCTAGACACGATTTAAAGCCAGGAGAGCGTGGAGAGGTAGAAATACAGCTTTCTACAATGGATGAATATTATAGTAGCGTAGATGCCTTAGGGCAGCCTATTGAAGGTTCAGGTTAGTTTTTTTATCATACTTTTACTTCATGTCACGAAAAGATCAGAAAAAACCAAAAAAATTTGTTTCTCTCTCAGAACATAAGACTCCAAAATTAGTTCCTTATACTGATCCATGCCTTCCGGAATTTAAAGCAGGACAAATGGATATGGAGGGACCTTGGGGATGGAATAAATTTGACCCTTCATTGTTGCAAGATTTATTCCAAAGAATTTTTGACTCACAAAGACTTACCTGGCAGATTCTACGCGATAACGGCTCTCACCTGGTTCAGATTGGAGATCTATGTTCGGAGGCTCAAAAACGCTTACTTGAATTGAGTAAAGATGATTGTGATGAGCTTTTTTCTCTTCGTGTCACAGGGAAGAAAAGAATTTGGGGAATCAAAGACGGCAATATTCTTTGGCTGCTTTGGTGGGACCCAAACCACGAGGTTTGTCCAAGCCTCAAAAAGCACACCTAATCTTCTGTTTTTTACGCATTTTTTCCGCAATTGACTAGAGCCTACTAGCGTTCCCAGGAATAAAGCAACCCCAAGCTTCTAATCTTCTTGAGAGGAAACCTCCATTCTGGTTTACTCTCTCTTATTCAGAGTTTTCTCAAAGATCGGACTCATAACCCTCAGGTCGTAGGTTCAACTCCTACCTGCCCCACTTTTTCAATCCCACCCATCCTAACACTCTTGTACAAGAACTTCAACCCACGAGGCTTACATGAGTACTCATTTATAATCAGACGATTCTCCCCTCTTTTTCTTGATACTTTTAGGGTAGGTCACCCAGACAGTCCGAAGGGTATTTTCTGATTTTTAAACTCTAAAATCAGGCTGCGATTGGTGATCGAGTGCCTCTACAAAGATATTCAATCTGAATTCCCCAGTTTAAAAGGGTTTTATAGGTCTAAGATATTCTATATGTGAATGTTTTATATCTCTTACGCAAGAATCCAGCAAGCTGCTGGATTCTTGAAAATCCTTATCGGCTTCTATCTCAATATTTCTTGGTGGCATAACGTTATTCTCATGGGAAAAGTAAAAAAATCACCCAAAAAAAAGAATAATATGCTAGAAAAGCCATTTAACATGGCTGGAATCAAAAACAAGGTAAAGTGCCAACAATTTCCAAAAAACTCTCCACTTTCCTCAATCGAATCTTGCTAAACAAAAACCTGCTTTTTCTGTATTGTCACTTATCTTCTCCTATAAACAATTAAACTATAAACCACATTCTGCTTTAAGAAAGTCTCCGAAATCAATTATCTTCGAGAAAAAACCACTTTGTTCAACTCCTTCTGTAACCCCATTTACATGAATTAAAATGGGCCATATTGAATAACCCTTAGGATAGCCTAAACGTTTGATCTTTTCCTGCATTTGATCGATTACATCCATTCCTACTTTGTCTTTAGAAAATTTTATTTCGCATATGTAAAGAGAATTATATTTTGTTTGGATCATATAATCAATTTGGCAACCCTGATGGCTTTTAGTTTTTTTCTGGAAATAAGGATTATCAAAGATCACGTTTTCACCTGATATATTCAGATTTTTTTTTAAACTCTTCCGATTGTTCAAAACTAAGTTTTCAAATTGTAATCCCATAATGGTATCCCATCCAGTGGGCTTCACTATTTCATCTTGCAAAATTTTGTGACTGTTTGGTTCAATCACTTTTAGAAAAAAGCGAAGATAATTGTCTTTAAGACGATACTGACTTAATGTCGAAGGCTTTCCACTTTTCAGATTCCATATAAAATCTCTAGATACATATCCAGTTGTCACAAGATCATTAAGGTAATCACTGACGGTACCCCCTTTCTTCATTCCGAGAGCCTCTGATACATCCCCTAAAGAGGCACTCCCATCTACCAACCGATTTACAATCTTTAGGTATGACTCACTCCTACCGGAGAATAAATCGGAGAATATTTTTTTGAATTCTTTAAAAAGAAATGCCTCTTTTTCAAAACACAGCACATTAATATTTTCTTCTGCTGTCCATTGTGGACGTATTTCTTCTAAATATCTTGGAACTCCACCTGTTACTGATAGAATTTTGAATTTTTCATATGAAGATACCATATTCTCTCTTGGATACCAGAACTTATTGCAGACATACAGAGGAAGCTCTTCTAAGTTCATATCAATTGATACGCGTCCTAAAAATCCTGTACTACTTAAGACATTTTCCTCAATCCATTTAGACATGGATCCACTTAAGATCATGATTAATTCTGAATTTTTCTTAAAATTTTTATCCCAGGCTGTTTTGAGTTTTCCAAGAAAAGTTGGGTCTTGGTCACCCATCCAATTTATTTCATCAAAAATAATTATTATTCTTCCTTCTTGAACCTGTTTAGATAAGTGCCAGAATAAATCTCCCCAATCATCAGAACTTAGACCCGGGACATTTAACTGTTCTTTCATTTGTCGAGCAAACTCTTTTCTTTGATCCTGAGCTGTTACATGTTTTTCAGGAGGCAACCCTATAAAAGTGTAAGTTTTAAGTGATTTTCCAAATTCCTCCGCAAGACGACTTTTACCAATTCGGCGACGACCTTTTATAACTACGAGACTAGCTATTCTTTTCGTAAGCATTCTTCGAAGGATTTTTAACTCCCTTTCTCGACCAAAAAATAAGTCTTTCACAACAACATCTCCTTTTCCTTATAAATTCCAATATACTACATATTTGTCACGAAATCAATAAAAATGCGATTTCGTGACAAATATACAGAGCTCGAAATATATCACAATATTTAAAAAAATGCATTTTCGTGACATATAAAGAGATGATATTGTCGTAACAGCGTCGCGACAATTAGCCACAAAAGGCTGCAATAGATTCTCAAAAAAGAACTTACTAATGAAAATTTAGCTCATCTTGCTTGGAGTCTTTAGACGGAAGTCGGAGTGGCAGGCCTAGAACGTAAACACCAACTCTTTTCTATAGCCCCTGAAGAGCTTATTATATTGACCACAGCCCTTTCAGAATTTGATCCTCGATTACGAGATGAAGCTCTTGATTGGTGTATCCACTATCATCGCTACATTTCTCCTATCAGACTTCAAATTCTAGCAAAACAACATAAATACTATATTTCAGGTCCTTTTTCAAAATTTTCAAGGACTGTCAATGCTATGACAAAGATTCGAACTAAATGGGTTACTTTAGCAGAGGGGATCCCTTTTAAGATCCGCCCAAGCGGAAAATCAATCTTGCGAGATTTTGAAACCCCTTCAATGATTTGCTTTCGCCTACGATCCCTGTTAGGCACTGGCGCAGGATCTGACGTCCTAGCTTTTCTTTTATCTGAGCAACCGAGTAAATTTACTACTTCAGACCTATTAGAAACAGGCTATTCTAAACGACGTCTTGCGGGAATTTTAAAAAATTTTGCCGAAGCAGGAATCCTTTCCGAGTTTTATGTGCGCAATCAATTATATTATACCTTCATAAAACAAGATCTACTCATTAAGTTGCTCGGAGGAGTTCCAAAGAACATGGTGCATTGGAATCGAATTTTAACAGTTCTTCTACCAATTCATGCGTGTCTTCAAGAAACGGAGGACACTCCTATTGGCGTACGAGTGGTGGATATGCGCAATCTACTACAAAAGCTAGCAAGTCAGCTTTTGCAAATGAATCTCACTCCTCCTCCCCTACAAAACGACTTTGAAACATACTGGAGCTGTGTAACAAAATGGATCCTTGACTTCTCAAAATCTCTAGCTCTGGGAGAATTTTAGAAAATCCATACCCTAAATTGAACCTCGTTTAACTAAACGCCATGCCCGAATGTATTCATATGGAACAAGCACTCCTTTACCTCGGATTGAAGTGCGTCTTCAAGATGAGACTGTTTGGCTAAATCAAGCTCAGCTATCTGAGTTGTTTGCTAAAGACAAACGCACAATATCCGAGCATATACAAAATATTTTCAAAGAGGGGAAATTAACTGAAGATTCAGTTATCCGGAATTTCCAGACAACTGCCTCCGACGGCAAAAACTATCAAGTAATATACTGGCATGTGGACAATCGAATCATTAAAAAAATTTCTGCAAAATCAAAGAGGCGGCTAAGGAAAAGAATTTGTCGTTTCATTAGCACGACAATTGAGCTAAGCCCATTGCGCCGCCCACAATTGCTGAACAAACTTTGGTCGTCCTGATTATGTTTTGACATTATTATTCTCTCCCTCTATATTAATTTTAGAAAACACTTGAGGGAGTGAAATATGGTACAAGACGTGCGTTGGCAGCAGCGATTTACAAATTTCGAAAAGGCTTTGCTGTTTCTACAAGCAGGTTGTGAGCAAGAAAAATGGACGCAACTTGAAGAAGCGGGCATGGTCCAAGCATTTGAATTCACTTTTGAACTCGCATGGAAAACCCTCAAAGACTATCTTTCGGTAAAAGGGATTACGTCAAATTTTCCTCGCGATGTGATCAAAGATGCATTCCAAACAGAAATCATTCAAGACGGCGTCTCCTGGCTCCGAATGCTCGATAGGAGAAACGAACTTTCCCATACCTACAATAAAACAAGCGCCCGAAAAGCTCTTGAAATTATCAAAGATGAATATTACCCCTGTATTCATCAACTTTATCTTTATTTAAAAAAAGAGCTGTAAATGTCTTACGGATTTCTTCCTGGGGAGTTAGAAACTATCTTAGCCACTTTGAAAAAATATCCGAATATCGCAGAAGCGATTCTCTTTGGTTCAAGAGCCATGGGGCGTCAAAAAAAAGGTTCTGATGTGGATATCGCCGTCAAGGGAGCAGATATCCATACCTCTCAAATTTCTCATGAGTTAAACAGCGAATCGCCTCTCCCCTACTACTTTGACATTCTTGACTACAATTCTCTAGAAAGCGAACAACTAAAAGATCACATTGATCGAGTCGGTACCGTGATCTATACGAAACAATGAGTAAGTACCCAACAAAAACACATTTAGTTACGAGAGCTGGGCGTGAAGAGATCTTCCGCCAGGCCCTTTATCATTTCCATGGAACAACACACTTCAAAAAACCACTTTAATTTTTCCCTTATTTCCTCACTAGGATTGTTTTCTAGTGCATCTATAATAAAATTATTAAATGCTAATGGCTCAGGAGCTTCTTTAAGAAAATCTAAAATAATACGCGCATTATCCGCAGGTCTTGTATGTGTAGAGTCAACTTCTAAATCAGGTATAGGCCTATGTGCATCACCTTGAGCATGCATTAATTTTGTCAAACCATCACGCCTCGTATCCTTTCTCCATATTTCTCGTCTTTGACACACGCTCAATTCACAGACAACACGAATAAAATAAAAACAGGGCTTTTGATCAATCCTCTCGACAAACTCCCAAGCTAAGTCATGAGCAAATTCCAATTTAGTAAAAAATGGCTCTTCCCATATAACAGAGAAACCAGCAGCTAAGACTTTCTTGATTTTTGCAGGAGTTGATAAATAACTGTAAGTGCCGCTACCTTCTCCATCCGAAACATACTCAACGAGATACTCATCGTCAAATACATTATCGGCTTCAATATGACGGAACCGCAGCTGAGACTGTTTGAGCATCTCCTCTGCAATTGACGTTTTACCTACTGATGAGGGACCAAAGAGAATAATAATCATTTTCTTGACAGCGTTTAACCAACCCCTTTAAGATGCGGTAAAGACGCTGCTCCTTTGTTACGAGTTAAAAAAAACAAGAGAACTTTTTAGGAAAACATGAACACTATCAAAAAACACTGTTAAAAAGCTATCATTTAAAACACTTGATTGGGACAGTTTCCTCCTTTTTTTCTCAGAAGGAAAGATCTCCCTGGAATCTACAATAGGGAGAGATCTTCCTCAACCGACACATTGTCGTATTGCTAATACGACAATTGAGTTGGACCCACTTTACGATATTACCTTCGATCAAAGACCCTATAAAACGTGATTTTTATGCTGAAATGTGTCGAATCGAACGCCTGAACGTCAGAAGATTGGATAAAGTAACTTCAAGCTTCTAATCTTCTTGAGAGGACAAACCCATTCTGGTTTACTCTTTCTTATTCAGAGTTTTCTCAAAGATCGGACTAATAACCCGCCCCACTTTCTATTCAGATCTCACAAACATACTTAAGTACGATTGAGTAAAAATAAATAACACGTTAAGCTCATGCCCTGCATCAATAGGGCAATGTAAAGGGCCTCGTCCCATACATTAGCATTTTTCACCAACAAAACAACTTAGATTATATGCAAAAACAAAGACTTACACCTGAATTAAAAGTAATAAACTTTGAAAAAAGTTTAAACTTTTATATTAAACTTGTCAAGTTTGAAATCCTCTATGCTAGACCTGAAGAAGAGTTTGCTATGATTGCTAAAGAAGGCTCTCAAATAATGATCGAGGCACTTACCGACAAAACCCGCAACTGGGAGACTGGAATACTCGAGCCTCCTTTCGGTCGTGGCATGCACCTTCAAATTCAGGTATCTGATGTAAATACACTATACAAAAATCTCAAAGACAATAACTACCCCATTTTTTTTGATATGGAAAATAAATGGTACCGCAAAAACCAAATAGAGGTCGGACATCGTCAATTCTTAGTGCAAGACCCTGACGGATACCTACTACGGTTTTTTGAAGATTTAGGAGAACGATGACAGATCGTAAAAATCACTGTACTTCATTTTCCTATCAAATCTTTTTTATCAGAATGCCCTGTCTATAAACCACATTCTGCTTTAGGAAAGTCTCTGAAATCAAGAAGAACACGATTTCGTGACAAATACACAAGGTTCAAAATATATCACCCTATTTAAAAAATGCAAAGACATTCTTGAAAAAGAATTTCACATGAGAATGTCCAAGCAAAATAAAAGGATCAAGGGCTTAAATCTTCACCTTGACTATGTTCTATTTCATCTTTTTTTACATTGCTTGTTTGTTTTTGATCCAATCCCATAGTCAATGCCGTCATTCCCGCAAGACCCCCTAACTGCATCGTCTCAATAGCTGAACTTGGAACAATGACAATAGTAGAATTCTCTTTTAATCCTTCGTAAAGCATATTCATGGCTCGTAGATGCAGGGCAACAGGATTGTTAACATAACTCTTAGCTGCTTCAGCAAATTTTTCCGCTACCTGTCTTTCTGAATCTCCAAGAATAACTCGAGCTTGGCGCTCCCTTTCAGCCTGTGCTTGCATTGACATCGCATCTTCTAAAGCAGAGGGGATAAGAACATCCTTAACTTCAACCGAAATCACATTGATCCCCCAAGGTTCGGTTCTCTCATCAATGATCACCTGTAATTCACTACTAATCTTACTTCTTCCTTCAAGCATGTCCGAAAGCATCGTTTTCCCAATCACATCTCGTAGAGCCGTTTGCGAAGCCCATCCAATAGCACTCTCGTAATCAGCCACCTCTAAAGCCGCCTTTTTAGGGTCAATCACCTTCCAAAAAAGAACTGCATCCACATCAACGGGCACCGTGTCTTTAGTTAAAGTTTTCTCTGCTTTAAATGTAGTACTAATCACCCGAATATCAATCCAAAAAGGAACCGTATCAATAATGGGGATGACAAAAAATAAGCCCAGCCCTCTTAAAGAATGAAAATGTCCTAATCGTAAAACGACAGCCCTATCCCATTGATTGGCCACTTTAATGGCAGAGGAGGTGATCGTGGCAATTATTATAGCCAAAACTAACACATAGTAGCGTCCATAACCCAATGGGTCTGTATTCAGAGCATAGGCTAATGCCACGCCGATTAGTAAAATCACAAAAAATATTAACGAAGAAAACGAACTTTTTCTATTCACTTTAATTTCCTCTTAAAAATTAATAATCATTCTTAAACACCTAAAACTTCATCAACTATTTTCTGAGCTTCTTTTAAAATAAGATTCAGGTGATCCTTTCCCAAAAAGCTTTCTGCATATATTTTATAAATATCCTCCGTTCCCGAAGGACGAGCTGAAAACCACCCATTTTGAGTTTCTACCTTCAAGCCCCCTATGAGAGCATCATTCCCGGGGGCTTTAGTTAAAATAGAGCTAATCTTTTCTCCTGCTAACTTCTTGGAATGAATGCTTTCCGAAGATAGGTTCTTTAATATATTTTTTTGTTCCGAAGAAGCTTTAGCTTCAGCACGATCATAGGCAGGATCTTTAAATTCGCAAGTTAAATCCCAATACATTTTCCTGGGATCTTTTCCAAGCTTTGCCGTCATCTCTGCGGCAAGCAAAGCTAAAATAATTCCATCTTTATCCGTCGTCCAAGTAGTCCCATCTAGCCTTGCAAAAGTAGCTCCCGCACTTTCTTCTCCTGCAAAACTAAGAACACCCTCCAGTAAGCCATCCACGAACCATTTAAATCCAACAGGCACCTCATAAAGTTCTCG
>JAZKAC010000116.1:15061-35916 GCA_040389325.1 Chlamydiota bacterium
CAGTCTTACCGACCTTAGAGTCTTTATGCCACTTAGGTCTATGCCTAAAAAGATACGATATAGCAACGGAAAGGTAATGATTAGGAGGAAGTAAGCCGAAGCTTTTAGTTACGATCCCGTGCCTGTCATGATCGGTATCACACAGGGCTATTTCACCAAAAAAATCTTGCATTTAAATGGATGCTTTGCATTTAGGTTATTTCTAGAATCCTCTCTAGGAAGTCGATGCTTATAGCTGCCTTAATTCGTTTATTTTCAATGCTAAGTTTGCTTGGTTCTTTCCTCAGTAGAGTAAAGGCAATTCGGCGTAATACGGCAAGATTTTCAGCTAAATTCACCTTCTGTGCGACTTGACGATCTTCTCGGAAGCCCACGTCAAGAGACCAGTGTAGACCATTTTCTATGCCCCAGTGCTTTCGAATTGCCATAGCAATTGCATCCACGTATAAACGAGAGGAAGTTATATAGTATCTTCTCTCCGTGCTTTCCTCGTCTTTTATGACTCGAGTAGAAATTACCATCACAACACTGTGTATTTCCGACCATTTTTTTACGTCAATGCAATCATCCATGTCCCTCACGAGATATACTTTCTTTTTATCTATTCGACCATGCCCTTTTTCGATACTCTCACAGCTCTCATAATCGATGTATTCCCAATTACTTTCGATTGCGCTTTCAAAAAAGCTCTCCACAGCATTTCTTAATGTTTTCTGATTTCCTTTCAAGGCTATTAAATAATCTCCTCAAAGATCTACGATTTTTTGGGCTATTTCCGTTTGACACCCTATAACATCGATACTAATCAAGCAGTCTTTAATGCAAATCATGTCTAGAAGTTTTGGGATGGCGGTAATTTCATTAGATTTTACGTCAGTTTTAACCTGTCCAAGCAAAAGTCCTTTATCTGTAGCCCATGCACTTACAAGAATTAATGCCTTATAGGATTGATCATGGACTCCTCTTAGTGCTTTTCCATCTATGGCAATATGTTTAATTTCCCCTACGAGAATTGACACCCAGCTACGAAAGCAACTCGAAAACGTTGAGGAATTCAAATGAGAAAATATTCTCCAGTAGGTTACACGTGAGGGAATGCCATTTTCTAAGGAAATGTATTTTCGAAGCCAGGGTTCACGAGCTTTGGCAAACTCAAATACCCCCTCCCAACTATTAAATCCACAGAGCTATGCGCAGACAGAAATGAAAACGATTTCAAGCAACCTATGATTAGTCCTTCCAATCACTCGAGGATCTTCTAAGGCAGAAAAGTACTCTATAAAACCTTTGGCGGATGCTTCTCGAGAGTCATCGGCCCAAAAACTATCTGTTTCTTCTTCTTCTGTCACCACGTAGCCCAATAAAAGTTTTATTTAAGGCAATCATGCAAAAAAATGCTTAAAAATCTCAACTAAATTTTGGTGAAATAGCCCTGCATAATCTGGAAATATTAAAAAATTGGGATTTATTATTAGATACTTTTTATAAATTCTCTAGTTTCGACCCTAATCTCCAGGAAGAAGTTAGAAGAACAATTGCTTATCAGATAGGCTGCGCTCAATGCATGTCTCATGGTTGCCCTTCTCCTATAATTGAAGATCCGAAAACAAAAGCAGCTGTTAATTTTACAAAAAAAATGACACAAACCAATCTTCTTATTTCTAAAGAAGATATCGAAAAACTAAAACATTATTTTAGAGACAACGAGATTGCAGAGTTATGTGCCTTTATAGCTTTTGGAACAGGTTATGCCAGATTTGGGGCATCCTTATCTGTTGATGCCTCGATGTGAACATTTACCTGGCATCCACAAATGGCAAACAACGTTCTAAATCACCACGCAAAAAATATTTTATATTGGGGCATAAAACTCCGAACAGCGAGGAAGAACTCTCGAGAAATATTTGTAAGATTGAGTACAGACCCATGAGAAAAAGCCATACCTTTCCGTAGAAAAGATGCATGGTATGGAAAAAGCCGTAGAAGATTGCCTTTTAGAAAATTTCTAAAATGGAATACTGTCCGAATCTTCGATTAAAAGCTCTTTTTTTGCTGCCTCGAGAATTTTCTTCTCCACCAAGACACCTTGCCTCTCGTATCTTTTTCTAGAACGGCTAAACTCCACAACAACTGTACGTGTAGTGCTGTTTTTTGTTACATAACGTGTTAACTTAGCATTTCCCCTAGGAAGATATTCCAATGCATCCAACTTAGCGCAAGAAAGACATAAAGGTTGATCTGCCTCCATAAATAAAATGCCCCCTTTGAAGATCTTTTTTTTACATTCTTCACATTGAGAATCCTTACAAATTCTAAAAACGGTTAATTCGAGCGGATTATCCATTTTTTCTTGAATTTTTTTTCGACTTGCTTCTGAAAGAGCATGAGAGATGTAGTGCGTAGAGTAAGACTTTTCTATTTCAGGATTACCGCTTATGCTAAAGCGCAACCTGATATTACCATTTCTTCCCTTTCTTTGATAAACGGTGAGACTTGGTTTCAATCCCTTTTCAAGAGCCCACTCACGAAAACATTTCATGCAAAAAGAAAGTTTATGTAAATTCCCCTGGAGCACTTCTTCAAGATAAGACACCTTTCCTTTTTTCCAGTTATCAAGATGTATCGGCTGCAATGATTGCATTCCCAAAAAGACGTCTATGGGAGAAACGTATTGTTTTTTGTGTAGAGCCTCTTCGGCAGCCTGCACGACACGCTGTTTCAATCGTTTTTGATTGTCATTCATAAATTTTAATAACCTTATTTAATTAGCTTTAGATTTTCAGCTAAAATAGATGAACTTGTCAAATAAAACTGCTGCGAACAATCATTTTTTCTTGCGCTATACTCCATGCCTATGTGATTATGGCCAGCTGTTAAAACAGTTATAATAGGCATGACCGTGCGGTTATTTTCAAACCTTATACCATCGATCAAGAGTTAAATTGTACCGAGGTAATTTTAAAACTTAAAAAAGAGAGCCTTTTCATGGACCTTATAGAGCTAGATGTAGAGCCAAAAGAAGCAGAATGTTTTAAAGACCAGTTGCAAGAGATCATCAAACCCTATCAACAAGAACAAAATCGACGTCAAAAAAAATCCGATTTTCTAGCAAATTGCGTTCGATGCATTGAAAAAAATGACTTTTTCCAACTAGATGACCTTTTAAGAAGCAAGCAAACTAACGACGTTCTCGAAGATTCTAGCTTTAAATCATGCAACTCCATTTTTAATCAACTGCGAAAAATTACAGAGACTCAGGTAGATAATTACCTAGTACAATTTAAAGATACTTTGCTCGCTCTAGCGCAAGAAGTCGACCTTCCTTTGAACGTAGACTTCCCAAATTTTTCCGTGTTAAAAGGGATCGAAGGAAAGTTAGACTTCGCAACCAGAAGTACAATCATAAATCAGATTACTCTAAAGTCAATGGATCCAAAACGGATTATTTCAACAGTCGTTAAATTAAAACGCAGTCTTTACGATAGTCCTTTTGATCCACAAACATTTATTAATTCATTATTACAATGCTACAAAGAGATCTTAAAAAAAGAAGGTTATGGACCGAGCGATGTAGTACCCATTCACCAACTTTATACGGACTACGTATGGTCTTTGCAAAGCAAGACATTTTTTCAGAACATGGATAAAGGAAAATTCAAAGGATACTCCATAGAACAGTTCTCTGTAGACCTTTGGCGATTTTTTGAGTCTAATGTAGAGAGTGCAGAGGGAGGCTACCGAATTAGATTAAATTCTGGACGAGGAAAATCGTTTTGGTTGATTGATCAAGACGGTGAAAAGCGCCAAATCACAAATGTCCTGTTTATAAAAAACTAAAGAGCTTTAATGTATGATAACACGAAACGATATTGAGCAGCTTAAACCTTATCAAGCAAGAGCAATCATAGAAGGATTGAGAAAGGGAATTGTTCCTACGGAATATGTTTCATTTTTCACCGTAGGACGTCAAAACTGGTTAAAATTCATCGAAGAGGATTTAGATCATTTTATTGCAAATGGAGGAGGAAAAGTTCGTTTCATCAACGGTGATTACGGAGATGGAAAAACGCACTTTATGTCCGTTATCCAGCAACTGTCACTCCAAAAAAACTTTGCATCTTCTTTTGTCATTTTAACACGCGATGTCCCAATTCACAAATTCGAGATTGTGTACCAAGAAATTGTATCGCAACTGCGTGGCAATTTTGAAGGCATCGGGATTCGAGCCGCAATCAAACATTGGATCAAAGAACTAAAAATAGACGAACAAGATATTGGAACGATATCTACTTCATTACGTGAAATCCCTGGGTTAGGACTAGACTTTGCTAACGCGCTTATCGGGTTATTACAAGTCCTCTCTTTACCTCCTTCTGACGAAGAAAGTAAAAATGAAAATCTTGAAGAAGTGTTATATCAATGGTTTGAAGGGAAAAAAGTCGCCAAGAAAGACCTGAAGAGATTTCATGTCTTTGAATTGCTAAGCAAAACAAATAGTAAGCAGTTTTTGCAGTCCTTAATCGTCTTCCTTAAGATGGCGGGCCATAAAGGTCTTATCTTGTTTCTTGATGAACTCGAGACCGTACTGGCACAAGGAGCTTCCATTCGAAATGCAGCCTATGAAAACATTCGACTGTTGATGGATAACACGGAACATGCTCAATATTTACAGCTTTTCTTTTCACTGATCCCCGATGTGTTGTTATCGGAAAAAGGGTTTAAATCTTATGATGCCCTGTGGAGTCGAGTGCGTACGGTTGGAGATTCCGATGACTTAAATTATCGCAGCACCTTAGTAGACTTACACAAAACCCCGTTAAGACGGCAGGAGCTCGTAGATTTGGGAGCCTCTTTAAGAAAAATCCATGAAATTTCTTATCGTTGGAGCGCTGAACACTCCGTACCCAATGATCTCATTGCCAGTATGTGTAAAAAGCAAGAAGAGATGGGCGCTTTAAGCGAAGTTCGTTTGTTTATCAAGCAGATGATTCGTTGTTTGGATATAACAGAACAAGGAAATGCAATGGGTGAATCTAACCTTCTTGAAAACTTGTTAGCAAGTCATAAAGAAACGGAAATAGAAAAAACACGTCAACTTGAACCCGCTTGGGATGCTTAATATGGACAAATTCTCTTTAAGACGCGCCGTTGAACGCTTACGGGACGGATTGTTTGATCAAGTGGCGGTAAACCGCTTAACTGTTGAAAAGGATCGAATCGAAAATGTTTTTTCTAAAGGCCTAAAGAGCATAGAAAAAGAAAGGTCGGATCACTTGTGTATTTGTGGGTCTTATGGGCAGGGAAAATCACACACCTTAACTTATTTAAATCAGCTAGCTCTTTCTCAAGGTTATGCCACGAGTGTTGCTCAGTTGGATTTAAGAGAAGTTCCTTTTCATCAATTTTCTACCGTTTATCAGTCCATCATGGGAAGCCTTTCCTTACCAGATGGCCTAAAACTCACAAATGCATGGAAAAACTGGGCTGATAAAAATTCATTAGAACTTTTAGATAGTATGCCTCATCGCTTTAAGATGATACTCACCGCAATGCTTTCTAAAAACAAGAAGCTCTCTCCAAAAGAGAGTTCGTTAAAGAAGCATCAAGCTTATCGCCCAAAGGAATATGGAGATTGGCTTGACAAAGCCTTGACGGGATACGACATACCCGTCACTCAACTTAAGAGCGTTTGTAAATATAGAGAGGTCGAAGGCTACCTTGAGCACTCTCTCGTTTGCCGTGGAAATGACCCCTATTTCCAAATGATTCAATCTTTAGGAACGGTCTTAAAAGAAATGGGATACAAGGGATTACTATTATTTTTTGACGAAGCGGAATCGATTACGCAGGGACGATTAGGCCTTCGAGTAAAAAGCTATCACCTTTTAGACCAGTTTTTTCAAACCAAAGGTTCCGTGTTTCCCGTATTTGCGTTCACCAATGATTTTTTTGATAAAGTTAATCACGAGTCGTATGATGACGACAAGGGAACTTTTCCAAAAAATTACGCAGAAGCTTGGGAAAAATTAAATATCTTGCGTCTCTCCGACTTTTCTTCTCATGGATGGGACTCTTTGCTGGACCGTCTCATGCAACTTTATTCTCAAGCTTATCAAATCGATCTACCCCTACAAGTGAAACCGAGCTTACAATCTTTGCTTGCTAAACTTGAGGCTCAAGAGACTCGATTTAAGCTGAAGGCACTAGTGAATAAACTTGATATAGAAACCCAGCAAATTCTGTTAGACGCTTAAGTTTGACCTCTCCATTAGAGTTACTTCCTAATACGTATCGTGCTTTTTTTTCTGGTTTTTCAAATCTCACAGCTGCACAAAACCGATTGATTGAGCCTATTCTTAATGGAGAAGATGTCATACTCCAAGCTGGTACGGGAGCTGGAAAAACGGAGGCTGTTCTTGCTCCCGCAACGGAAAAGCTGATGACGCATCCAGGCCATTTTACTATCGTCTATATCATCCCCACCCGAGCTTTAGCTTTAGATATGAATCGAAGGCTTAAGCCCATCTATAAAAAACTGGGCTTGAAATCAGGTATTCGAACAGGCGACGGGAAACACCTTCTTGATGCCAAGCCTCACCTTCTCATCATGACTCCCGAATCATTAGATGTCATGCTAGGCAGCGCGAATCTGGATAATAAACATTTTCTAAAGCACGTGCATATAATGATTATCGACGAAGTGCATGTGTTTCTTCATGATGACAGGGGGCGTCAACTATCTTATCTGCATCGTCGGCTTGCCATGCAGTCTATTGGATCGCTACAAACCATTGCCTTGTCTGCTACTATTGATAACGCAGAAGATATCACCCGATTTTTCAATCTTAATACGACACCTTTTTACTATAAGCAATCCGTTACGAGAAAGCTGCAACCGTGCTGGGTACACATTGAAGATGACGAAAAAGAGCTTACATTATTTTTTGATGACTTACATCGGAAATCAAGTTGCAAAAAACTTTTAGTATTTGCAAATAGTCGAAAAAAATGTGAACAATTATACAACATCTTAAGTCAAGAAGGTCTTTTTTTGGGAAAAGTTTTTTTACATTACTCTAATTTATCTACTCAAGAAAGAAAGTTCGTCGAAGCTTCCTTTAGAGACGGGAAAATGGGAGTTTGTATTGCAACAAGCACCCTAGAGTTAGGGATTGATATCGGAGATGTAGATGGCGTAGTCTTGATGGGGCCACCTCCCTCTACGATGGCATTTTTGCAAAGGATTGGCCGCGGCAACCGTCGCCGTCAATACACCAATTTCTGGGGAGTTTGCTATGGACCAAGCGCTGGGATGCAACTTACTCGCTTTCTAGCTTTTTTTGAACTCGCAAAAGAACATCAAGTCGAAAAGTGTCTCGATTCAGAAAATTACAGCGTGCTATTTCAGCAGATTTTATCCTGTCTTTACGCAAAAAAAGTGTTATCAAAGGATTCACTAACTCTACTTTTTAAAGAAAAACCAGAGGATGTGCTCTGTATTTTTCATCATATGCTGGAGAAGAACTGGATACGATCAACAAAGCAACCAGGAATATACGATGGGGGGTGGCGCTATTTCTCTTCGTTAGAAAAAAAACAAATATGGAGCAATTTTCCACCAGCTGACGAAGAGTATGATGTGATTTTGGGATATGAAAAAATTGCCGTTTTACCCCTATCAATGGTGAGGCAACTAAAAATAGGTGATATCATTCAGTTAACGGGCAAAGTGTTAAAAATCCTTCAAATCGAAGAAAAAAAAAACTCTCTTGAGGTTTTAGTTGAAGAATCAAACGAGGACTCTATCAAAGACTTGATTTGGATGGGATTTGGACCTCCGACACCTTACGAGGTAGCGCAGAAAATGGGTGTAATTCTTTTAGACACATCTACACCCGAAGGTCTTTTAAACCGCACTTCTCATCTTCTAAAGAAGGAAAGAGAAAAAATAGTTAACTCTCTTACGCAGCCTAATGGCATTTTGGTTCATCAACTAGGAAATGGGACGTATCGCTATGAAACATTTTTAGGATCGGCAGCAAATTATATCCTCTCCACCCTTATTGAAGTACAATTTACCTCTGAAGTCGCGGGATTATCCGTAAACTTTGATGAGATGGGTCTTTCCTGTAACGAATGGATCCCGTTTAACTCTTTAAAAATCCCCCATACGACGCAGCAATTTCAAGAGTGGGTATCTTTTCATTTATCCAGTCTTAAAGGGGCCATGCCTTGGAATAGTTGGATGCATTGGTTACCAGAAGAGCATCAACAAAAAGAGATTGCCTCCCGTCTCCATGACCCAAGAATTTTAGAACACTTTCAAAGGTATCATTTAGAACCTGACTGGAGGCCCTTACCAACCCAGCATGTAAATGACGGTAAAAAAATAAAGACTTCTCATATTGATCTACAAGGGGAACCTTGGTCTCTAGAAAACGAAAAAAATGCTTGGGGTATGCTTTCTTTCCCAAACATTCCTGCAGATGAGCAAGATGTAGCAACCATGACTGCTCCCTACTTAACTGCGAGCCAGCTTCAAGGTTATGTAACTCAAAAACTCTGCCCAAGATGGGCTCGGTTTCAACAACTCAACTATCAAATAGAGTCCCATCCCCGACTTTCAAAAATTGATCAAGAAATTCAATCTCGACGGCAGCAAGGGATCGCTTTCAAAAAGATAGTGATTGAGGCATTACAAAATCAAGGGAGCGTCTATTTTGAAACACCAAAATTGAATTGGCAAGAGGCCATCAGAAAAGTTGCATTAGACAAAAAGCCTCTTTTCCTTGCGCAAGCAAAACTTAAAGGTGAAGGCTACGTAAGCGGAAGTCCTGATTTAATTTATATCCACCATCAAGACTCTCACATTTGTTTGGAAGTTTGGGATATCAAATTTTCTCAATCTATCAGTTATGCACAAAAATGGAGAATCGCTTTTTACGCCTACCTCTTAGATCTCCTTTTAAAAGATGAAACATTTTCACTTCCCGTAAAGGTGTCTGCTTTAGGAGGGCTCGTATACCCTCCCCTTGACCAAAAAAAACAATTTGAAAAAACTCCCTTTATACTAGCCCCCTATAGAGCTTGGATGCCTCGGCTAATAGCTCAATGGGGAACGGATTCCCGACAAAACTCTTCTATTCAAAGCTACTTTATGGAATCTTCTTGTACCTCTTGCCGTTATTTTTCTTACTGCTATCAAGAGACTCTTCTTACGGACTCAACGACCCTACAAGACAAAATGATCGTTTCACGGAATATCGAATCTAACGATTTTCCAAAAAATTCCAAACAATGGTACTTTATTCACTACGACAATGAGAACGGAAGATGGCAGTGCTGGGAAAATGGAGTGTCAATAAATGATATCTGTATTCGTTCACAAGATTTTCCAAATAAGGAAGCCTTTCAAAAGGAAATAGCCACTCGACTGCAAAAAGAATGGGTTCAATCCGTTAACCAAGGGAAAAATCCACATCTCCTCGTTTACGAATCAACAGACAGGTATCTTTTTCAAAAGACTTTTCAATCGACCGTATTGAAAGCACTATGGGGTATGCATGTCTCTTGGACCTCTATCATAACCGTATTGCAAACCCATTTTATCTGGCCTATTGACGGGTTGATCACACCGACGCAAGTCGGTGCATGCTTGGGGTTTTTGGGTTGCCGAATTCAACCTCTTAGCTTATATCATAAAGAATCTTTTTCAGATTCTTCGTTCGATCTTTGTAGGCAAATTTGGAACTGGTGTCTTTCTAATGTGAAAAGTCGGCGTGTGGTGTCCTTTGAAGGCAACAAAGAACACTCTATTCCTTTGATTCATGGCTACCTTGCGATGCACCAAAGAGAAACAGAGTGCAGAATATCCGACATTTTGGAGTTTCAAAAAAACTCCTTGCCAGATCGCATAAAACAGTTCCGGGCGATAGGGCCTATCAGCTTTCTTTGGGGTACACCCAATGAAGGCTACCAATTTTCTATAGATGCAACTTCATCGATTTCCAAATTTAGGGTCGGGGATTTCTTAAAATTATCACTGGTTGAAGGCAGTCAAATCCAAGACGGGTTTTCTGTAGTACTCAACACCTACTTACCAGAACAAGGACTTTTGTCAGTACGTCCCCTATCTCAAAAGGTGAGCTTTAGCAAAAATCAATTATACGCTTTAGATGAAGATGCAACGGATTGGAATGCGCCAAAAACAACTAAAGTTTTAAATCTATTGAAAGACCCTAAAGTTTGTCCCGAAGTAATTCAAATGCTTCTTGGCCATACAAAAAGTTTCTCATCCGATGCAACTCAATGGGTGGAAAAGTGGTATGAATCAAGAGCTCCATATGCTGGATTAAATCAGATTCAAAAAGAAGCCTTAACATTGCCTTTTCGAGAAAAAATCGGATTAATTGAAGGGCCCCCTGGAACTGGAAAGACCCACCTACTCGTATGGACACTTATCGCATTAGTAGCACATGCGCAATTTCTCAATCGTTCGATAAAGATTTTAATCACGGCGCAAACCCATCATGCCATCGATCAAATTCTCAAAAAAGTTGCAAAAACCATTCCAGCAGCAAACGTTTCCGATGTTTCTTTATGGAAACACGGGCGCTTCGATGAAGCTTCATTTTCGAAGCTAGGAATCGGAAGGATGCAAAGTCTAGACGCGCTTCTTGACCAGTCTTGTCTTATCCTTGGAGCTACGGGGTATGGGGTTTATCAATTGTTGGAAAATAAAAATTTTCCAACGATATTTGATTGGGTCATTTTTGACGAATCATCACAAGTATTACCTCCTTATGCATTACTAAGTTTAATTTTTGGAAAAGGCCAAGCCCTATTTTATGGAGATACTCAGCAACTTTCTCCCGTCTTAAAGGGAAACTACGAGAATACCTCTTTACCCCCTCGTTCCATACTACAGGACTTGATTTCTCGATACGGCACTAAAAACCGCCTGCGCTTGAATGAAACCTATCGCATGAATTCGGATATTTGCAAGTTCCCAAGTGAGCTGTGGTACGATGGCGAACTGCAATCTGCTCCCTCTAAAAAAAATCTGAGATTGGAGTTACCCAACTATCCGTTATTTGAAGATTGTATCGATGATTACCTTGATCCATCTAAATCCATGGTCGTCGTTCAGCTGGATCATTTGGGATCTAGGCACTCTTCTCAAGAAGAAGCTACGTGGGTAGCAAAAGTCGTAAAGCGTCTTATTGATGATTATTCCATTAGCTCCGACCAAATCGGCATTATCTCTCCCCACCGTCTGCAAAATAACACGATTATCTCCGCTTTGAAAGAGTCTTTACCTTTTTGCTTAAAACTACCAAGAGTTGACACTGTTGAACGAATGCAAGGATCCGAATTCGATATTGTCATTTTCTCTGCTACGGTATCCGATAAAGAAACGATCCACAGCCCTTTTTTAAAAGACTATCGACGATTTAATGTAGCGCTGACACGATCACGAAAAAAATTTATACTCGTAGCAAGCTCTCTTTTCTTCCAATCCTTTCCAAGTACAGAAAAAGAGCTTCTTGCACAATTGCCTTTTGAAAATTTCTTTACTTTGTATCACTAACAAAATGCATCACATTTATCTACTGGAATTAATGGACTTTTGCTTACAATCCTCTCATGAGTTATAAAATTTTTAATCTTGGATTACAGAAATTAGCATTTGTCATTTTTGGTATTGCTATTTTCAATATTGCAAGGTGTGACGACTTTAAAATAAACCGGGAGATTAATATTTTGGAACTATCGGATTATGTGACGATTATCTTCACCGTTCCCGAAACTCATGCCGATGTGGCAAGAGAAGCCATGGGACGAGCAGGCGCTGGCAAGATTGGAGATTACTCCTATTGTAGCTATTCACTGAAAGGAATCGGTCGTTTTATGCCTAATAAAGGCTCCAATCCTTTTCTCGGGAAAGAAGATGTGTTGGAAGAAGTTGTTGAAGAACGTATTGAGACAGTCTGTAATCGGTCGATTCTAGATCATGTCTTGGAAGAAATCAAAAAAGCTCATCCTTATGAAGAAACCGTTATCGACATTTACCCCGTGTACGAAATCGGACGAAAAAAAGCAAAAAGCTAGAAACTACCAACTACTTTGACTAAAGCGGTTTATTGACATTCTGGTAGAACTCGGCATTAATCGAATCCTCATGTAAAGGATCTTCCATAAAGCATTTAATTCTAATGCTTGTGCCGGGTTTTATAACCGTTCCCGAATATGTGTTTGAAGATTCGGATCCCCTAACCCGTGTGTTAGAATAGTTGTAACAATTATAGCTACTTGCAGAAGCCGAAGCTCTGGTATAGGTATTAGAATACTGATACCCGGAGCTTTGATCCGAGGAGTCAAGAACAACGAAATATTTATAGCCATTTTGAATGGTCAGCTCTGAAGCTCTCAATAAAACATATTTCATCACCTTTTCGGAAGAAGTATATCTATTTCCTTTAAACAAGACTATAAAAGAATCCGGATTGGTTTGAATCTCCGAATATCCTCCAAAAAAACCTTGACTATGATACGTTGTAGAGCATCCTGTCAAAAAAACAATAACAACGACTGATGATGTCAGGATTTTTTTCATTTTACTTCCCCTAAATTAATTTAGCCTGTTTCAATTAGATTTACACTTAAAACATTATAAATTCTACATAACTATAACATAACTGTCTATTTGTAATTATTTCATACTACTTAAAAATGGCAACCCGTTCACATTCGAATAAGCATTGAAAAGAACAAACTATTCTGGTTAACTTTCCACATTAAATTGTGAGGCCTATATGCACCGATATCAAGATTTGATAACTATTTTTAACGGCTGTTTTTTCGAAAGTTATAATACTTTACTGGTTAAAGGTACGGATGAACCCCTTTACCTCCCAGCCGATGAAAACAGACCCCACAATTCTCTTTTCTTTGCACACGGTTTTTTTGCTAGCGCTCTGCACGAATGCTCTCATTGGTTAATAGCTGGAGAAAAGCGTAGAACACAACCAGATTTCGGTTATTGGTATGTACCCGATGGTCGAACAAGCTCGGAGCAAAAACTTTTTCAAAGCGTTGAAGTAAAGCCGCAAGCCATGGAATGGATCCTCTCTATAGCTGCAGGATCCCTTTTTCGCACAAGTATTGATAATCTTAACGGCAACGAGTCAGACACTAAGGCATTCAACCTCGCCGTATACCAACAAGTCAAGGTGTATTGCGAGCAAGGCCTATCCTCTCGGGCAAAAACCTTCCGCGACGCTCTTTGTCATTTTTACGGAACAACACCCTGCTTAAAAATTGAAGATTTCAGAATTGATTCACTTTGAATTAAATAAAACATTAATTCTCCTTCTGACTAAAAATTAACGCATTATGAAAATAATATACAACTTAAACGGTAATATGATACAATTCAATTAACAAGAGAGGAACAAAATGGAAATACGCAACTCCCCCGTATCACCTTCTGGGTTCAAAAGAAGTCCTAGAGCTTCTCCGAATAATTTATCCGACCTCGCAAATATAACAGATGGCATTTCTAAAATAAGCATCCCTAATGGGCCTCCCCTCGAATCACCAAATCCACTTACTAACAGAAAGATCGTGCGCGTACCACCACAAATCGGCCTAAGCTTAGATAAGCCATCTCCTTTTGGTGAGCCCGGAGAAGTCCCTTCCCCCTCTCAAAAAAGACCTAATACCGAAGACCAAGAAGCCACAAAAGAAAGAAAAGTTTAAAATTATTATCCAGCGCTTTACGCCCTTCATTTTTACGCTAAAATCTCTTTCCGAAAAATTCTTCTAAATATATGATCTGACCTCACTTTTTAATTTATATGATACGGAGGAAATTTCATGGATCACCCATCTTATGCCGACTCTCTTACGGAATTCACCGTGGATGAGATTAAAAAGTTATTAAAATTACTTCGAGATTTTTTTCCCAAGAATCTCTCGCACAAAGCCCCTAGAAAAGATGATTTGATAAGCCACCTTTCCTCTTTTTTTTCGCCTAAAGAAGTGCTTAAAGAATTTTATAAAAACCTATCTACGCTAGAACAGTCAACTCTTCAAGAAATAGTCCACACTGACGGTGGTCAATTCCATTTCGACCAAATCATGGCTAAGTATGGAGATGCTCCTCGAATGAGAGTATCTTACTCCGATAAAACTACAAAACGAAGTCACCTTGCAGTACTTCTTTCCAGGTCAGATACGCTTCCTCAAGATCTTTTACTACGCTTAAAAGAAATGATTCCGCCTCCTAAAAAAACGAAAATAGATGGATTAAATACCTTACCCGAAAAGTTCTCTATTCAAAAGCGCGGCGCTACAGAAAACCTTTCTTTAATCATCCACGAAACGGAAGCTGCCGCATTATCCGATCTTACCACACTACTTAACCTTTGTGAAAATAATTCCATCGGAGTAGGAGAAACTACGGGAAATGTAAGTGCCACGGGCGCTCTTAAAATCCAAGCAGTGCTATCCAAGGGTGATTTTTATTCACAAAACGATACGGCTCCCGATGCTTATGATGTTCAAATAGGCACTCTCGGTGTTCGCAGTTTTGCTTGGCCTCAGATCCTTCAAGCAGGGAAAATGGCCAAAATCGAAAAAAACAAACTCTCCCTTTCCCGTTCAGGAAAACAATCTTTATCGGCACCCAAACATGATGTCATTCGAACTCTTTGGAATGCCTGGCTCAAAAACACCGACTTCCACGAGCTTTCTCGCATAGAGACCTTCAAAGGACAAAAAGCTAAAGGCCGTCCCCTCCACTCACCCACTCGAGCAAGAGAAATGATAGCTGAAGCCTTAACACAGGTCACTCCTGGCAAATGGATGCTCATAGATGATTTTTTCCGCTTTATAATTGCCTTAAAACTTAACTTCGAAATCGCTAAAAACCCATGGGCCCTTTACATTAACGATTCCCACTATGGTTCTCTTGGATATAACCATATTCAATGGAGACATATCAACGGACGTTTTACTCTTGCTTTCCTTTTGGAATATGCCGCTACGCTAGGAATAATCGATGTAGCCTTAACCTCTCCTTGGGGCTCCGTTTCCGATTTTTCCGACTTTTGGGGAACTGATGATTTAACCTGCTTAAGTAGATATGATGGATTAAAATACATTCGTCTAACCAAGTTAGGAGAATGGATTTTGATTGGACAAGAAAGCTACACGGAAAAACTAGACCCCAAAGTCGCACAATTTCAAATCTCACCCAACTTTGAGCTTACACTCCTCTCTAAAGAGCTCTTACCTACCGACAAAATTCTTATAGACCGTCTATGCGATCAAATCTCCGACAAAGTGTGGATCCTTTCTAAAAACAAGCTTCTTAAATTAATAGAACTTGGAGCTTCAACTAAAGAGATTAAAGATCATATCATAAGTCTTACCTCAGAAAAAACTTTACCCAACTCCATAGTTCATTTTCTGGATGATCTAGAAAACAAAGGCAATCCACTTGTTTTTAAAGAAACTTGTAGTTTAATCGAATGCCAAGATGAGATTACTGCTACTCTCATAGCCCATAACAAAGACCTAAAAAAATTCACATTTTTGTTGAATGATAAACGTCTTGTAATTTTAAAAGGCCACGAAGAAGCCTTTTGCAAAGGAGTAAAAAAACTCGGACTCACCCCTCCTGCTAATTTAAAAGGATCCAAAAAAATCAAGGGGTGAATTATACCGACTTAGCGCTCACAGTAAAAACACTCTCTTCTTTTGCACCTTGCTGAACTAAAAGCTCCGCATTCAACTCCTTTAGAGTATCCCATGCATCTTTTAAAAATTGAAACCCTTTACCTTCCGTCTCCGAATTTTTTCCATCCAGATCACCAAAATCTTCGTTTACGGCACCCATAAGAACTTTCATTTTATAAAGCCCTTCCGTAAGAGTAACGCCCAAACATCTAGATTGCTCCGATTTATACGAAAGATTGGTATCTATGTGAAGCATTCGACCGTCTTGAGGGGCAAAGTCATCTACTTTTTTGTATTCTTTTTCTGTCGATAGGTTTGTACCTTCTACAATAAAATTGATGGCTACATTGTCACTAATTTCTCTATCTTTAGAAAAAACATCCCTTACCCATGTCAAAGTCGGTTGATAATAAGCTCCATCACTAGGGACTCCATCCGTAAAAACATAAAGCAGGTATCTTCTATCCTCATGCATTTTTCTGATTTCAGCAACAGCTTCCTCTAAAGTTTTTATTAAAGGAGTGCCACCAGATGGCTTTCTATCAAAAAGAACATTCACCATATCACCGCTTGCAATCCTTGTGCTTTCTGGTTGGTTTAAGAATTTTAAATGCATCAGGCTATTTTCCGATATTAGACCGAAGTTGGCTATCATCCTAGCTAGTTTTCTACATTCCTCCCACCTGCTCCCTGCACCTGTTCCCATAGAAGTACTATCATCTATGATGATGGTAATGTCTAAACATTGTAATGAAAATAAAGCCAAAAGTGGCACGCAGTCACAAGGAATGCCTTCTGCCTTCGCAAAGGAATAAGCTTGATTAATAGCGTGTGTTATTCTTTCTGCGGCAGGATCTCCTTCCAAGATATTTTCTAATAAAGCCTGTGGAGTTTGGTACCGGTGATAAGTTATTTTATGTCCGCTACCGTCATCTGGAGCTTCACCCTCATCCCCGTGCAATATATGGGAACTGGTTTTAATCACTTTATCTCCAAAATAGCTTCCCGCATTTATTAGCATATTGCCAGCAACTCCGACTATAGCTCCAATAACCACTGTTTTTATCCCTGAGAGGTAACGATTTGCCATAAAAGACCTTATATACTTTTTAGCGGAATCCAAATCTACTCAAGTTTTAGAAAAACTGCCAGAAAAAAAAGTTCGCAATAATATTCTAGCCTGGTATGTTTTTTCTAACTTTCTAAAGGAGATTGTCATGACCACACCAAGTAAAGACGGAAAAAACCGTTGTTTTGGAGGAGTCCTGGGAAAAGAATTTTACGCTGACTATCACGATCTGGAATGGGGCATCCCCGTACACAATGATACTCACCTATTTGAAATGTTGATTCTTGAAGGGGCTCAAGCAGGCTTAAGCTGGGAGACCATTCTTAAAAGACGGCAAGGCTACCGCCTGGCCTTTCATCACTTTGATCCCGTCAAGGTCGCCTCCATGACTGATGATGAACTCAACGACTTACTCCACAATAAAGAAATTATTCGCAATCGATTAAAAGTTTATGCTACACGTAAAAATGCTCAAATATTCTTGAAAATCCAAAAGGAATTCGGTTCTTTTGATCATTATCTATGGGGCTTTGTCAAAGGAACTCCTATCGTTAACCACCCGCAGCAATTTAAAGATATTCCCGTCACCACGCCTGAAAGCGACGCCCTTTCCAAAGATTTAAAAAAACGGGGTATGACATTTGTCGGGTCCACCATCATTTATGCCTACATGCAGGCCGTAGGGCTCGTCAATGACCATACCGTCGATTGTTGGTGCTATCTTAATCAAAGATGAGTTAGAAAAACCTTCCTTTACGATCTTATTTATGCTATCTTATCCCTACTTTTAACCTTTACCTAAAGAACTTTTATGGACGAACTTCCTAAGGCATTTGAACCCAAGTTAGTAGAAGATAAGTGGTATACATTCTGGGAATCGGAAGGATGTTTCATAGCAGACAGCTCTTCTAAAAAACCTGCCTACTCGCTTGTCATGCCTCCTCCTAACGTAACGGGAGTCCTCCATATGGGACACGCGCTTGTCAACACCCTGCAAGACGTTCTTGTGCGTTGGAAAAGAATGAGCGGGTTTGAAGTTTGTTGGATTCCTGGCACCGACCATGCTGGAATCGCTACACAAACCGTGGTTGAAAAACAACTTATTGCCAAAACGGGAAAAAGAAGAAAAGACTTCCCTCGCGAAGAATTTTTATCTCACGTCCTCGATTTTAAAGAAAAAAGCCAACACTCCATTTTACATCAACTTCGCAAACTAGGCTGTTCTTGTGATTGGTCCAGGCTAGCATTTACTCTGGATGAACCTCGCTCTTTAGCCGTAAATCATGTCTTTAAAAAACTATTCACGGAAGGCCTCATCTACAGAGGAGACTACCTTGTTAACTGGGATCCCATGACTCAAACGGCTCTTGCCGATGATGAAGTGGAACATGAAGAAAGAAATTCATTCCTATGGCATTTTCGTTATCCCTTAGTAGATGGTAGCGGCTACATTGTGATTGCTACGACAAGACCCGAGACCTTACTAGGAGATACGGCCGTTGCCGTATCTTCAGGCGACTTGCGTTATAATCACCTCATCGGAAAAGAACTTCTTCTTCCTATTATGAATCGGAAGATCCCCATTATCACGGACCGTCATGTCGACCCAGCATTCGGATCGGGAGCCGTGAAGGTTACTCCCGCCCATGATCCAAATGACTATGAAATGGGTCTGACTCACAATCTACCTTTCATAAATATTATGACACCCGACGGAAAAATCAATAGCAACGGGCAGGAATTTGAAGGGATGACGATGGAAGAGGCTAGACAAGCCGTTGTCGCAAAGATGCAAGCACTAGGTCTTGTCGAAAAGATTGTCCCCCATACAAATAGAGTAGGAATCTCCTATCGATCCAAAGCCGTGATCGAGCCCTTTCTTTCTAAGCAATGGTTTGTAAAGATGAGCTCTTTTAAACAGACGTTAAGATCTCTTGTTGAAGAAAAAAAGGTAAAACTTATCCCAGAATCTTGGGAAAACACCTATTTCCATTGGATTGACAATCTAAGAGATTGGTGTATTTCAAGACAGCTATGGTGGGGACATAGAATCCCTATCTGGTACAACAAAAAAAACCTGGAAGAGATGATCTGTTATGCAGAAGAAGGACTTCCTCCCGAAGTAGCAAAGAATCCGGAAGAATGGACCCAAGAAGAAGATGTTTTAGACACCTGGTTTTCTTCAGCCCTTTGGCCTTTTAGCACTTTAGGCTGGCCTGCAAAAACGGAAGATTTTGCAAAATTCTATCCCAACTCCGTCTTGGTCACAGGCCATGACATTCTCTTTTTCTGGGTTGCCAGGATGATTTTAATGGGATCTTATGTTTGCGAAGCCCCTCCCTTTCCTGAAACCTTCCTTCATGGATTGATCTATGGAAAGTCTTATTGGACACAAAAAAAAGATGGACCCGTAGAGTATATCACGGGAGAAGAAAGACTTTCGTACGACTTAGGCAAACCCCTACCTAAAGATGTACAATCTAAATGGGAAAAGATGTCTAAATCTAAAGGCAATATCATTGATCCTTTAGAAATTATCGATGCCTTTGGAACGGATGCCATCCGGATGGCTCTTTGTGCTAGCGCAACCCAAGCTAGACAAATCGACCTTGACAGAAGAAAATTTGAAGAATTCAAGAATTTTGCCAATAAAATGTGGAATGGAGCCAGGTTTGTCTTCATGAACCTCTCCGATCTTTCTGCAGAAAGCTTTGCTACTGGCTTAAATGAGTCCTTATTCACTTTAGAAGATCGATGGATCTTATCTCTTCTTGGACGCACCGTAGAAAAAGTTACTACTTTTTTATCCGAATACCATTTTGATAAAGCGGCTTCTGCCGCTTATGACTTTTTCTGGAAAGAGTTTTGCGCCTACTATGTGGAGATGAGTAAACCCTTCTTAACACATAAAACAGGAACCTTGGAAGTTAGAGAAAATAAGCAAAAGCTATTAACCGTCTTGCTTTGCACCTCTCTTCGTCTTTTGCATCCCATGGCCCCTTTCATCACGGAAGAACTGTTTAACCAGCTTAAGAAGAAATTCCCTATATTGGCTCAAGCCAACTCGGATGTTTACACAACAGAATGCTTAGCCGCTCTATCTTCTAAAACGTGTATGCAATCTGTCTATCCGACAGTGCTTAAGCCTGAAGACAAGCAACTCTCTATCGAAGAGACCTTTGTCTTTTTAGATGAAGTATTGCACGCCATCCGAAATATCCGAGCAGAGATGCAACTTCCCCCAGGAATGGCAACTGATGTATGGATCTTAGGCGAAGCTCAAGACCCTCTTATAGAAACTATCAAACAAAACCAAAGCATTTTAGGCTCCCTTGTAAAAATCCGCTCTTTACACTTCCCTAACCAAGAAGAGGAACCTGCTTTTAGCGCTAAAAAACGAATTCATTCCCTACAGATTCTTATCCCTCTACCAGAAGAGATGAAAGAAAAGGAAAAACTTCGTCTTATAAAAGAAAAAGAAAAGCTGCAAATCCAGTTTAATTCCTTAGAGGAAAAACTCTCTCAACAAGAGTTTCTCACGAAAGCTCCCAAGGAAATCCTAGACAAGCTACAGACTCAAAGGGATCTTGTTCGGGCACAGTTAGCAGATATTGAAACTAAAATTAGCTCATAATACGGATGGGCTAATTTTCAACTCTCGCTTACTCCCAGAAGTCATAGCTTTAGAAGTATTTATTGTAAAACCTATTTATAGTCATGTATACTTAAGAAAAGTGGAAAATATATGATTACAAAAGAAAAATTAGAAAAGCTAGAAAAATGGATGGAAGATCTTTCCATTAAAGATGATGATCTCATAGAAAAATTCATCCTCGGCTCTGGCTCGGGAGGACAAAAGATCAATAAGACCTCCTCTTGCGTCTATTTAAAACATATCCCGACAGGCATTGAAATCAAATGCCAGAAGGAAAGATCTAGAGAGCTCAATCGATATGTTGCAAGAAAAGAGCTCTGCAATCGCATTGAAGAGATCTACCATAAAGAAGTTTCAAAAAAAATCCAAGAACGAGAAAAAATTCGA
>JAZKAC010000117.1:0-25973 GCA_040389325.1 Chlamydiota bacterium
AATACTTGGCTCATTTTTCGACTAGATGCTTTTTTGGAAAATTCGTTCATTGATATTTATGTTGTCATGGACTTGCCGAGTGGGATGATTTTATCAAACGATGTTGCGAAAACGGAGCTTTCTCAAAAACAGGTAGATGGATTGCTTAAAGGAGCGTTCGCAAATAATGAGGCTCCCGATAAGATTCTACTAGCCTCCCCTGATCCAGTTGAACCGTTTCTTGAACAATCAGTTAAAAATTTACGAGTGCAGTTTGAAACAGTGTCCGCTAGATCTATTGAGGAATTGGTAGAGCCCATGAGGTTGTCATTTTTTGAGCGGTTCGGTGGGACGTTTATGAGGAGAAGCAATGATATTAGAGATGATGAGGCTGATTATGAATGTGCAAGACGCTCGATTCCAGATAGCTATGATCTTTGTTCTTGTGGATCTGGGCTGAAATATAAATTCTGTTGTAAGCGTATAATTATCGAGATGGTTGAGGCTATGTGTGCGGCAGAAGAGGGAGATTTAAAAAAAGCTTTAAAGGGGATTTCTAAGGCGCGGAAGTTGGTTGGAAATACCGCGGAAGTGATATGTCGAGAAGCGATTGTTTATAATTTTTTTGATCCAAAAAAAGGGAAAGAACTGCTTAAGCAATGCTTGGAGGTTAATCCGAAACATCCTAGAGCTCATTACCTTCAAGCTATCAATTTGGTAGAGCAGGGAAAATTGAAAGAGGCAATTAGCTCTTATGAAAAGGCAATTTCCTATTATCCGACAACGGATCATTACCATCTTAACGAAGTCCATAACAACTTGGCGAATGTGTATTATCGAATGGGTAATTATGCCAAGGCAAAATCGGAGTGGGAACTTGCTTTGCAATTTATGCCATTCGATAAAATGACACGTAGGAATTTAGAAGATTTTATTTATGATGGGACAACCTGACTTCTGGTCAGCAGAAAATTCTTAAGAACCGATTTTTCTCCTATTTCCTTATTTTTTAAGTACTTATCTATATAAAGTAATTAGTTTAATTTTATGTGAATATCTGATATAATATATTCTATTACTATAAAACATAATAGGTTTATTTTGTTTAATTCAACATTCAATATTTCTTCGTACTTCGGTGGCAATACTAGACGGCCTCAAGAAGAAGAGATGCATTTATTAAATGCGATGGAAGAGGGAAAAAACCCCAGAGGGCTGATCGTTTCGAAGGAAGATCCTATCTGGACGGTAAAGATGCCATCTTCCGTTATTAGTGATACGGATCGAGCTAGGATGTTAGATCAAGACCCCGAGGCCCGCACGGCGGCAGGAGATGCAAGTAAGTTTGTGGATAGATTTGCGGGTTTACTAAGGGATCAATATAAAGATAAAGAGGGTAAGAGCAGGATCGTTATAGGGATGGCTGTTTATAAAATTCTTAGTAAGTCGGAGTCTAAAGATGGAGTGGCCTCCATCATAGATTCAAAGACGGCTGCGGATGTGGGATTAATTGTAGACTCGGGCGGAAAAACGGTAATTGCCGAGATGGATAGAACTGTGACGAAGATGGGAAATGCTTATCTCCAACTTACGATGACTCGTCCTTCTGCAGATTTAGGTGTTGTTCTTGAATATCAAAAACTGATTAAAACTTTAGTAGAAGAGGAAGCCGTTTTTTGGCAGCTGCGAAACGAACTTGAGAAAATGCCAGAAGGGGAGATAAACTTGATTAGCTGTCAAGATACGAGAAAGCAATTGCCAGGATCAACTATAGGCCTTTATTATAATATCGATCCAAGAGTCAATGAAACACTTAATATGAGTAGTCTTGCTTTAGATGTGAGTGCTGTGGGAACTACTATTAAAAAAACAATAAATACGGCGATGCAAGGTATTTCGGGGGTTGCATTACCTATTTATGCACTCTCTCAGGTATCTTCCGCTTTAGGAGGGCCAGAAAGCCCCGAATTTTTACAGGCGTTTGCAAATAGATTTACAGCCTCTACTCCTATTGGTGTGTTAGGAGGGCTTGCAATAGCTGCCAATATTTCTGTAGTTAATGCTGCAGTAGCTTCCGCTGCAGGGGCCTATTCAGCAATGAGTGTAAGAAGTACTTATGATTGGTTGATAGCAGATACCTCCATGCTGCCCTTAATGCGGGATATATTATCGTCTGTTGCAACTTATTATAAGGGAATGAAATCCATTCACGGTATTTTACTGGAACATCCAGAAATTGCATCGAAGTTAAAACATTTTCAAAAACTTGATGACTTTATCCGTAACACACAAAATAGTAACGAACTTGGTAAACTATTTAACGCCTTGGAGTCCTCTACATTTAATCCGAATAATAAGTGTTTATTCAGGCCAGGGGAAGTTTTGGTTGTATGGGAGCTCTTACATTCAGGCGGCGGTAAAAAGGGGAAAGGGGGTTCCAGTGCCGATAAAGGGAGCCTTACTGCAGGAGATAAGATAAGAGCAGAATTTGAGGGAGCTTTACCTGCTATCGGTGAAATTGATGCCTTCTTATCCATTGCAACGCTCATAAAGGAGTCTAAAAATAGTCGTTTAAAATATTGTCTGCCCGAATTTGTTCAAGGAGATGATCAACCAAGCCTGCAGCTATCTGAGCTTTGGCACCCCAGGATTGGCCAAGATCAAGCCGTCCCTAATGATATAGCTTTAGGGCGCGATGGCGTTTCCTGCGGAATAATTTTGTCTGGGCCTAATACGGGCGGAAAATCTTCTTTTGCTCAAGCTGCGGTTCTTGCGATGATTACATCTCGAATGGGATTTTGCGCTGCAACTTATGCGAAAATGTCGAACTTCGGTTATATAAGAACTTCAATGGATATAAGAGGTTCACTTGATAAAGCAGAGTCTCTTTTTGCTGCGCAGTGTAAATTACTCGGGGAGATAGTCTCGGGTGTAGAGAGCTTGCCAAAAAACACTCATAGTTTTGTAGCTCTTGATGAGCCGTGTTCTCAGACGAACCCTGGGCAAGGTAGTGTTCTTGCTATGGCAACAGCCGAGAAGCTAAGTCAAGTAAAGGGCAACATGAGCATGATCATCACTCACTTTAGAAACGTCGCAGAACAAATAGGGGATAGGCCGAGCTCCAGTGAGAGATTGCCTTACAAAAACTACAAGATGGAAGGAGGGGGGACCTTCAAGTTAGCGGAGGGGATTTCTGAAGAATCCGCTAACAACGCTTTTGAAGTGGCGGAGCGATTTGGAATGGGAAGTAAAATAGTGGAGAATGCTAAGGAACGATTTTCTAGTTAAACCAGACAACTATGTCTTGCTTTATTTGTAAATATTCGGGTATGTTATTTGCAAAAAAAAGGATTTTAAAATGACTAGAATAAATAATAGTGTGTCTTGTGGAATATGTTCTCAATTTGTTGATCCTTCAAAAGGAGAGGTCTTAATACCTATGAAGGATGGTAGTCTTAAGTCTTTTAAGGCGGCTTTAGCCCTTCCGTGCAAAACAGGTAAATTAGTAAAACATTTTTTTCATCCTAGTTGCTTAATTACTAATTTAAGAAAGCAGCCAGGAGAATTTGAATGCCCAACTTGTGAAAAGCCGATAAAGTCTATTCAGCTTGTTAAAGAAATAAATTGTTCTGAATTCAAGGCGAAGGCCGTATATCATGGAAGTATTGTGCCAGAAAATAAGTGTCCGAACGGTGATCTTATTAAAATGCAAAACAAGTCAAATAATCTTTTTGATTTAATCGAGACTAAAAAAGGTTTTTATGTCGGAGAGGTTTTTTGTGAGTATCTCGATAAAAAAGCTTATGTGACTAGTGTTTAATTGAATTTTTGTCGAGATATGTAAATATATATATTTAATACTAGGTGTTTCTGGCTATTTCCTTGTATTTTGTTTAGTAATTGCTTACAATTAGTAGTGAAAACGTAAACTTAGCGCATTCATTTTGAATGTTCTGTACTAGGGAGGAAAGCATTTTGGAAAAAGATCGCGCCGCGGAAGGGAAGCCTTTTGTTTTTAACTGGGGCCCTGGGCTATTTATCATAGCGTATCATGCTATTTTATTATTTGGACTGCCTTTATATTTCTTTTATTGTGATACATCATCTTGGGGACTTGTTCTTTTCTCTACGGCTTTGATGTACGTGACGGGTTTAAGCATTACGGTAGGGTATCATCGGTTGTATTCTCATGCAGCGTACAAGGTGCACCCTGCAATTGAAGCTGTTATTATTTTTTTTGGAACGATGGCAGCGCAAGGCAGCGCGATTCGTTGGTCCTTCGATCACCGTCATCACCACGCTTTTGTGGATACGGATAGAGATCCCTATAGTATAAACAAAGGGTTTTGGTACGCTCATTTTATTTGGCTTTTTGAAAAGCCAAAACCTATTGAATCGACAGTAGTTCCCGATCTAATGAAAAATCCTCTTCTACGTTTTCAGCATAAACATTATGCTTTGCTGATGTTTACTACGAATTTGATAGCCGTTGTATGTACGGGATTCGTATTTAAAGATTATCTTGGCGCTGTTGTTTTTACTTTTTTTGTCAGAATGTTTTTCTTACACCACTTTACATGGTTTATTAACTCTTTAGCACATACATGGGGAAGTCGTCACTTTTCGCAAGAACATTCGGCCGTTGATAATTATATCATAGCCTTACTGACCTTCGGGGAAGGGTATCACAACTATCATCATACTTTTGCCTCCGATTATCGTAACGGGATTCGTTGGTATCATTTTGATCCTAGTAAGTGGTCCATTTGGCTATTGCATAAATGCGGTTTAGCAAGACAATTAAAAAGAGTGCAAAGAGTTCAGATTGAAGAAAGATTACTCTTAGATCGTAAAAGAATCTTGTTAGAGAAATTTCCTCCTGCTTTTCAAGCTCAGAAAGAAGAATGGGAAAAGAAGATCTCCGATCTTATCGATTCCGTCCTTTTAAAACTCAAGCAGCATAAGAAAGTTAAGGAAGAATATCTTCAAATGAAAAAAGAGAAGAAGGGCGAAAAAGGGCATCTACAAAATCTCAAAAAAGAGATTAAAGATCTCGATGAGCAGCTAGCTCAAGAAAGCAAGCGTTGGGATGCTCTTTCGGGTGAGCTTACAAGTTCTTATTCTTAAGATTGCAAAGTCATGAGAGGAGTGTTGCACACTCCTCTCATACTGTCTAGTAAAGAGTACACGGTTGGGTATCTAGCCTCTTCCAGTCCAGGACTGTCGTTATATAAAGACCATCCATCCTTCGTCTTCACCAATGTCAAATCAGAGATTTTTTTAAGGGAAGAAACATAGCTAAGTGTAATACAAGTCATCTTTTGCTTATGTGCCGAAGAGAGTTCTTCTTCTAATATAGAGGCAAATTCATCTTTTCTGAAGAGGAAAACTCCTGGGGGGTGAGATAGTAAAAGTTGCTCACATTCTTTTCTGTTAAGATTATGCCAAGCTTCATGAACAACGTCTTGTTTTGGAAAGCGACTGAGTAAGACATCCAGATTGGTTAAGGAAAATTCTTTAAGGATGGAGAGAAAGCTTTTTAATTTAGGAAGAAATCGAGAGATGAATTGGATTGTTTTTATCGTTTCTTTTAGGTTAAAAAAAGCCTCTGGTTGCAGATCTTCCCATGAAAAGTGTTTTTCATTAACATTAGATACGTCGATAGAGAAACTTTCTTGAGAAAGTGTTGAAGGGGAGAAGTGAAAGCGGATGCAAGTCCATTCGGAGGGGATTAGAGTTTCTGCATAGTGATCAAAAAAACGGATCTCTCCGTTAGCTCGATGAATGAATACAAGAACGGATTGTGCAGCTTTATCAACCCCTGAAGCATTTTCATGCAGTTGGGTCATCTTTTTAAGGATAATCTTAAAGATCTCTATATTCTTTCGGATGGTCTCATTTTGAAGGGTAGTTCTCATGGCCTGCTCCGTAATTTTTTTTCGTCGAGGCCGGATTATATAGAGTGGAAGATTAATTTAAATGAAAAAATTTACTCAGGGTCGGTTTCTCTATGAATAGCATCGAGAAAGTATTTTGCAAGAGGGGGACTTGTTTTTTCTAACCAATGTTGAAAGTCTTTAGTAAAAAATAGTAGATCTTTTTTGTAGGCTTCTTTTGAGCAAAGAGAGGGGACATAGCAGAATTGTCCGATATCAATTTGAAAAGGTTGATCTCCATAAAAGGCAAAGTTCCTCCAGATCCCGTCATCTTTATCCCTGATATTTTTTTTACAGCGCATAACTAAATATTGCATCAAGGTGTCTAAGGCTTCTTTCGCAGGCTCTAATGTTCTGGTTTCTAAAAGTTTTTCAATCCCTGGATAAAAAGGAGTTCCTTTTTTTTGAATATAAAATTGATATTGATCGGCAGGTAGAATGTGAAAGATCCCTAATTTATCTTGTATATGCAGTTTTGCAAAGGGAAGCTTTTCTTGGTTTAAGTGGAAGTAGACGATTCCTGTTTCTTTTTTTAACTCGACAGCTGCAATTTGATAACTCTCATACTCGCCTTGCAGCTTTTTTTGTTTGAGAGCAAGTTTTTTTTGTCTATAAGACTCTAAACCAAAAGGAAGAGGAAAAAGCTTAAACCAAAATCTAGGGTAGTTGTTGTTGTATTTTAAAAGTTTTACCACATGCTTATTATCTTGTGTTGTGAAGGCGTAGCATTGTCCTCCTCTACCGATATAAGATAGGGGTTGACTTAAGATGGATAAAGCCAGTTCCTTATCTTCGGAAGAGTTGTTGGGTTGGAAAGAAGTGAGACTTTCATGTCTAATTTTAGAGACGGCAAATCCATCCGTTTGTTTATGGCAAAATTTTTGCAACGAGTATATGGATACAAGGGCTATACAAAAAAAGAAAAAGTTTTTAATGAGTTTTGTGAGCATTTTTTCGGGTAGTTTTTATTGAGTAAAGGAGGTATTATAAGAGATCTTGTTCCCATTGTCAAAAATAAAAGAGATTTAAGATGAGTAAAATGGAAAATTACGACATTATTTTTTTTGATTTCGATGGACTTCTAGTTAACACCGAGCATTTGCATTACTTGGCTTATCAAAGAATGTGCTTGTCTAGAGGTAAACAATTAAATTGGGATTTCACAAAATACTGTTTAGTAGCTCACGGAAGTTCTGAAGGTCTTCGCAAGGAGATCTATGCCGATCTTCAGGGTCTTTATGAAGAAGAGCCTAATTGGGCGATTTTATACGCAGAGAAAAAAAAAGCCTATCAAGAGATTATTCAAGAGGGACATGTTGAACTCATGCCAGGTGTTGAGCTTGTGTTAGCTTTTTTAAAAGAAAAAGGGATAAGAAGTTGTGTGGTTACAAATTCTTTTTTTGACCAAATTACAGAGATTCGCAAGCAGATACCTTTATTGCAAACGTTAGATTTTTGGGTCACAAGAGAGGATTATCCACATCCGAAACCTTCTCCAGATCCTTATATCGCAGCAAGAGAAAAATATACAAAGCCGGGAGATAGAATTCTAGGCTTTGAAGACAGCGTAAGAGGATGGCAGTCTTTAGAGGCTGCAGGAATAGAAGGCGTTGTCATTTCCTCTTGTCTACATCCTTTTTTTCAAGAGAAGCTCACGCAAAAAAAGGTAGCTCAATTTTCTTCTTTTAAAGAGTTTTTGTTGTCATAATCTACTTTCATTAAAAAGAGTCCTTGTGCAGGAGCTGCCGTTCCCGCTTTTTTTCGATCTTTAGATGTGAAGATGGATTCAAGTTCTTTTTTCGTCATTTTCCCTGCCGCTATATCTACAAGAGTTCCCGTAATGTTGCGTACCATTTTATATAAAAAGCCTGTCCCTTCAAACTCTAGCCTGACACCGTGAGGCTCTTTGATGACATCGATCCTTCGTAAGGTACGAACTCCGTTTTTTGCGGCAGCTCCTTTATGAGATTCGTTAGCAAAGGCCGTAAAATCTTTTGTGCCAATAAAAAGAAGGATAGCTTCTTCTAAAGAAGGTAGATCTATTTCATAAGGTATGTGCCAAGAATAGAGGCGTGTAAACGGATCTGACACCCGGTCTAAATGTAAGTGATAGTGATATGTTTTTCCTGTCGCGCTATATCTTGCGTGAAAGTCTTCTAAGACGGGATATAATTTCAAGATGCGAATGTCTTTAGGAAGTATCCCATTCAAGCTGTGTTGGACCTTGTATAGATTAAAAAGAGAGTTTGTTTCAAAGTGCGCTACCTGTCCTAGGGCGTGAACTCCCGCATCCGTTCTACCAGATCCTATGATGGAAATAGGTTCTTTAATGGCGATAGAAAGAGCATTTTCTATTAAGCTTTGGATAGAAATGGCATTGGATTGTGTTTGCCAACCTCCATAGTTTGAACCGTCATAACTGATGAGCATGCCATATTTACTCATATGAACCCTTCAATAACATTTGTGCTAGATGTAAATCTTCTATTGTGGTGATTTTGATGTTGGATTCGGATCCTGGCACCAATTTAACGGGATGCTCCAAGAGTTCTGCTAAACTTACATCATCCGTTATGGATAAGGAGTTTTCTGAAATGTATTTTCGTCCTTCTTGTAAAAGGTCACTTGTAAGTACCTGAGGTGTTTGTATATTCCATAGCTTGTTTCTATCTAATGTTTTTTTAACAAAAAGCCTTTCATCCGATTCTTTTATGGTCGCTATGACAGGGGTTGCCAAAGTGGCAGCTCCATAGGTTTTTCCAGCATTGATTACATCGAAGAGTTCTCTTCTTCTAAGCAGGGGTCTAGCTCCGTCATGGATGCAGATCCACTTGGGAGAGGTTGATAGAGCGTCAAACCCCGAGAATAAAGAGTCTTGACGTGTTTTTCCGGGTGACGCAAAGACGAGGGGAATCTTGTCATAGGATAAAAAAAGAGATTGGTAGATCGGATCACATACGATTACGACTTCACTCCATAGGGGAAAGAGTAAAAGCGCTTCTAGAGCATGTAAAATAATAGGCTTGTCATTAAGAGGCAGGTATTGCTTAGGAATGGTCTTTCCCATTCTGCTCCCGTGACCGCCTGAGAGTAAAATTGCTGAAATTGTCATAATTTTTTTTTAATTGATGAAGAGCAGAATGCAACTTGGATGCATTCTGCTAAGAGATTTTTTAAGAGAGGTGCTTATTAACAAGTTTTGTCATTTCAAACATGTTGATCGCTTTTTTTCCACCGAATATTTTTGCGAGATTCTCATCGGGGTTAATATTGCGTCTGTTTTCATCATCTTGACATTTGTGTTTTTTGATATAAGCCCAGAGTAATTTTGTTACTTCTGTTCTTGGTAGAGGGCCTTTTCCTACGACAGCTGCTAATTCTGCGCTAACCTTTAAAGGTTGCATAAATTTAGAATCAGCGGCAGGTTTTCTTGGTTTTGCCACTTTAGCCACTTTAGCTGCTTTAGGTGCTGCTGCTTTTACTTTAACTGTTGTTGCTTTTTTAGCTTTTGTTGTTACTTTCTTAGCTTTAGCTGCTGTTTTTTTTGCCATTGAACACTCCTTAATAAAGTTCTGCTAAAGGTCAATGTGCACAGTGCACTCAACCTGCGGAGACAAACTGTCCGGGGAGCTATTTGTCCCCGAAGAACAAGTTGTATCCTTCCTTGGATATTATAGTCAAAAAAAATCGTTGTCTTTAACAAGAAATATGCATTTTTTTTATAAATCGATGTGTTTTAGGAGAGAAAATCGAGTAACTGGTTGTCATATTAATCCGGAAGAGACAACTGGAAGCGAGAGTCTTCTTAACGAAATGAGGAAAGATCGAGATTTACTTGCAATTTACTTCTTTTACATGGCACTGTACAGAGCCATATATAGGGGTAAAAAAAGGAGTGCATTTTTGAGTCAGTCTTTTACTGCGCACCAAGAAACGTTGCTGCTAGAGTTGGATCTATTACAACCTTTAGTTGAAGAGCTTAAGCAAGCCTGTCGAATTGAAGAAAGAATTTCTATTCTCGATAAAGAAAGAAGGGTATGGGAGTTTTGTGCAAAAACATTTTTGCCAGACTTGTCTTTAGACCAAGAGCTTGTGATCAAGTCGGTAGTGGCTATTGGGCAAGATCATTCTTTTTTTTCAAAGATGGGATTTCCTTTAGAGGGCCCTTGGATGGAAAACCTTCTTTCTTTAGAAAACTTCTATAGAGAGATAGGGGGAATCGTTGGCTATCATTTTACTTTGGTGCAGTTTTTATGCAGACCTAAAAAAAGATTTTCTTTGGAAAAAGCGCAGTATCATGCGCCTTTAGGGTATGACCTATCGACTCTGAATGCAGAGGTGAAAACGGCGATCTATCATGCTATAGAAAAGATGGGTGAGATTTCGGAGATGTATCCCGTTGGAGGGGCTGCTGATCGACTAAGGTTACAGGATCCTGAAACTAAAGAGCCTCTTCCTGCCGCCTTACTCTTATTTAACGGGAAGGCGATGTTAGGGCATTTAGTAGAAGATGTTCAAGCTAGAGAGTATTTGTACTATAAGGTAAAAGGGAAGCAGATATGTATTCCTATTGCCATGATGACTTCTCAAGAAAAAGACAATCATCAAAAAATTTTACGTCTTTGTGAAGATAGTCGTTGGTTTTTACGTCCTAAAAATTCTTTTGCATTTTTTTGTCAGCCGCTTGTTCCCGCCGTAGATAGAGCAGGAAATTGGATATGCACGGGTCCCATGCAGTTATTGCTGAAGCCAGGGGGACATGGGGTAATCTGGAAGCTTGCAAGAGATAGCGGCACTATGGCTTGGCTACAAGAGAAGGGAGCTAAGAAGGCTATTATTCGACAGATTAATAATCCGATCTCTTCGGAAGACTATGGGCTTTTAGCTTTTAGCGGACATGGTTTAAAAGAAGATCGACGATTTGGTTTTGCCTCTTGTGAAAGACAGGTTCGGGCTTCTGAAGGAATTAATGTTATCGTAGAAGAAGAAGTAGAGGGAGGATTTTCTTATACCTTAACAAATATAGAATATTGTGATTTTGGGACATACGGTATTGAAGATGCTCCCGTGAGTGAAGTTAGTCAATACTCTAAATTTCCCTCTAATACCAACCTCCTATTTGTGGATTTGGGATCTATTTTAGAGGCCTTAAAAAAATGTCCTATTCCTGGGATGTTAGCTAATTTTAAAAAAGTATCTTTCCGAACGACTTTTAACGAGAGTCGAGAAGAAGAGATAGGCAGATTGGAATCTACCATGCAAAACATAGCGGATTGTTTTCCAAGACATTCGCAAGTCCGGCTTGGAAAAGAAGAGTTGCTTAAGCTCGATTCGTATATTACATTTAACAAGCGAAGTAAGACCATTTCCGCAACAAAAAAAGAATGCACTTTGGGTTCAAGTCTTTTAGAAACCCCTAAAGGGTGTTTTTTAGATGTTCTCAAAAATAGACAAGAGCTTTTGCAAAAATATTGCGCTTTTTCTATTTTCGAATTGGAAGAAGATTATCTTTCCCCTCCTTTTTTATTTAACTATCATCAGGCGTTAGGTCCTTTATATTCCGTTATAGGGCAAAAAATACGAGGGGGAAGGTTATCTTACGGAAGTGAGTTGCAGCTACAGATTGCAGAGTGTGATATAGCTAATCTAGTTATAGAGGGGAGCTTGCGTATCACGGCAGAAAGGATCATGGGAGAGGTAGATGAAAGCGGAGTATTACGCTATTCGGAGAAAGTCGGACGTTGTACATTAAAAAATGTTCGTATTTGCAATCAAGGAATAGATTTAAGCCTGCCAAATGTTTTCTGGAAAGGAGAAATCTATAGAAAGGAGTCTTGCTTTATCTATTTAGAGGGTGAATCGGAGCTTTATGCAGAAGATGTGACCTTGACAGGGGATAAGCAAATTATTGTAGAGGATGGATGGAGGCTGACAATTAAGCAAGTTAACGGAGAAGTAACGTATAGGAAAGAAAAGCTGTTGCAGACACCTTGGTGTTTTACATACGCCTTTACTCCTGATTATACGTTACAAATACAAAGACCCAGAAATTAAAGAGCTTTCCATTTTATAGCTATCATTCCCGCGACAATTGCTGCGGTGAATGGACAACAGACCCCGCAGAGAACTATAATATCTCGACGGTCTAGCGAAGAAAGGGGAGGGGAGCGCACTTGGTCTTGAGGGATTTGAAAAGAGACTCTGTTACCTGATCTTGACGCCAGTGTAGAATATGTAATTTTATTTTCAGGTTGAATAGTTATCGGTGGGAGCATAGGACCTTTGACTTTTTTTAGTTTTTAATAAATACTTTCGGGATATCAACGATAAAGGAAGAGGGAATTGCATGGAAGAAAATATAGAGAATTTCGTAGGTAGTTTGGAAAGTAGGATTCTTCATATGTGGAGGTATCTTTGACTTAGCGCAAAAAGAAGAAGAAGTTGCGCGTTTAGAGTCAAAGATGCAAGGGAATTCTTTCTGGGAAGACCAAGAAGAAGCTAAAAAAGTTATCAATCAAAGTAAAATTTTAAAGGCGTGGACAGTGCCTTACCAAGATCTTAAAAGGCGCTTTTTTGATGTTAAAGCTCTTTTGCCCGAGGTTCTCTCAACAAAAGATGAAGAGCTTCTGGAAGATCTACGTCAAGAGCTGATCTACATTGATAAGACCTTATCCGAGTTAGAGATTCGGAAGATGTTATCGGGCGAGATGGATCCCATGAGTTGTTATCTTGGTATTAATGCAGGCGCAGGCGGAACGGAGGCGTGTGATTGGGCCCTTATGCTGTCTAGGATGTATCAAAGATGGGCGACTAGAAGAGGGTGGAAGGTAGAGGTTGTAGACACCGTGGATGGAGAGATTGCGGGGATCAAAAACACAACTCTTAAAATAGTCGGGGAGTTTGCTTACGGATATTGTAAGTCGGAAAGGGGCGTACATCGATTAGTTCGAATTTCCCCTTTTGACAGCAATGCAAAACGACATACAAGCTTTGCTTCCGTCGATGTGATTCCAGAAATCAATGATGATATCCAAATAGAGATTAAACCAGATGAGCTTCGAATCGATACCTATCGAGCTTCGGGGGCGGGCGGTCAGCATGTTAACAAGACGGATTCGGCCGTACGTATCACCCACATGCCTACAGGAATTGTTGTCTCCTGCCAAGGGGAAAGAAGCCAGCTCCAAAATAAAGAGACCTGTTTTAAAATGCTTCGAGCTAAGTTATATGAAAAAGAGGAGCAGGAAAGAAAAAGCAGGTTAAAGAATATAGAGGGAGAGAAAAAGGAGATAGCCTGGGGAAGTCAGATTCGTAATTATGTTTTTCAACCTTATACTCTTGTTAAAGATGCAAGAACAAAGTATGAAGTAGGCAATGCGGAGGCTGTGTTGGATGGAGATTTAGACGGGTTTATCAACGCTTATTTGAAGGAGTTCGGGTGAACGAAAAAGAGGAATGGGATATTCGTTATACAAGATCCATGGATGTAACGTACCTAAAAGAATGGGTAAGGCAACCTGAGGTTCTTGCGTATTTTCCTATGAACACCGAAACGGAAATAGAACAGGCTCTAGCGGCTTGGATGTTCTTTTGTCGCTACCAATCTAGCTTGACAGCTACGATCGGGCACACCCCTTGTGGAATAGCTACTTTATTTTTAATGCCTTATAAAAAAATTAGTCACCAGTGTTCTTTCAAGATTTGTGTCGATTCTAAATATTGGAGAAAAGGAATAGGGGGCTCTTTGATTAAAAACCTCAAGCACCTGGCTAAAGAGCATTTTCACTTAGAGGCGATTTATACCGAAGTATTTGATGATAACCCCTTGATCCCGTTACTCAAAAAATTCGGATTTTATGAATTTGCAAGGCAAGAAAATTATATAAAGACTAAGGAAGGTTATAAGGGAAGAGTGTGTTTGATAGTAGATCTTATAGAGGGGGACAAAAAATGAGGCCGGAAGCTCTTTCATTTCGATTTTCAACGCCGGAAGATGTTACTTTTTTGAAAAACTGGCTCGCAGATCCTAAGATTCTTTTCTGGTTTCCTATGGAAGGAGAAAAAGAAATCGATGATGCAATCCGGATTTGGATGGAGTACGCAGCTCGGCAGAACGGTTTAACAGCTCTTTGGAATGGAGTGCCATGTGGCATGGCGGTATTATATATTCAACCCTTTGAAAAACTCGCCCACACCTGCTTATTTTCTATTATTGTGTCTCCGGAGCACCGCAACCTCGGGATAGGGACGGCTCTTTTGCAAGACTTGATAGAGCTTGCCAAAAACACTTTTAATATAGAGATTTTGCATTTAGAAGTTTATGAAGGAAACCCCGCGCAAAGGCTATATGAACGGCTTGGGTTTGTTTCTTTTGGAAACCATACGTCATTTACAAAAGAAAGTGATGGTGTGTATAGAGGGAAAATTAGTATGCAAAAAAAATTATCACGATAAAAAATGGGCAATATATGGCAGGTCATAGTAAATGGGCTAATATTAAACATAGAAAAGAACGAGCCGACGTAAAAAAAGGTAAGATTTTTTCTCGGGTGACAAAAGAAATTATCAGCGCCGTTAAGCAAGGGGGCGTTGATCCTAAGATTAATACAAAATTAAAGTTAGCTATTCAAAAAGCGAAATTAGTTAATTTGCCAAGTGACAACATCGAACGTAACATTAAAAAAGCTGCATCGGCCGATCAAGCGGATTTTGTGGAGATGAGCTATGAACTGTATGGTCATGGGGGCGTTGGTCTTGTTGTAGAGATTATGACGGATAATAAAAACCGAATTTCTTCCGATATGAAAATCGCTACCAATAAGCGAGGAGGGACAGTTGCTAGTCCAGGAGCCGTGCTTTTTAATTTTGACCGAAAAGGAATTTTACGAGTTACGGGAAAAAACATTTCGGAAGATGATCTTTTCTTAGCCGTATCGGAGGCGGGAGCTGAAGACTTTGAAGCAGTAGAAGATGCCTACATAGTTACAACGCCTCCCGAGCTTTTATACCAAGTAAAAGAAAAATTGGACGAAATAGGGGCCGATGTAGAAGAGGTGAGTTTAGAGAGAATTCCTAAAGTGTATGTTGAATGTAATGAAGAAAATAGACAAGCTAATGAAGCTCTGATTGAATGGTTAGAGGCTTTAGATGATGTAGATGCTATCTATCACAATATGCAAGATTAGTGTTTTATGAATTTTTTCATAAGGATAGGGAGTAGAGCTAAAAGAGCAAAGCCGAAAAAAAGTAATTTTGTATTAGTGCTTAAAAAACTTTCCCAATGAAAAGAATAAGAAGAAGGATGCATTTTTTTTAAATTTACCCCTGCATCTACAATGAGATAGCTTATTGGAATGGTGCCTAAAAAGGTTGTCCAAAGAAAGGTCCAAAAAGGAGCTTTAAACATAGCGCCTACAATGCTGATAAGCCAAGAAGGCGTTATGTGAGAAAATCGTAAAAAAAGAAGATAGGAAGCGGGATTCTTTTTGAACCCTTTTTCCGCTTTTTTTAGATTTAAAATTTTATTGGATAAGTGAATGGGGCGAAAAGCAGATCGTAAGAGGATGAAAAAAAGACAGGTGCCTACGGTTTCCGAAAAGATGCTGATAGCAAGGGCGTAAGGAAAAGGATAAGCTATCCCAGCTATAAGCGTTAGGGCGCTGGAGGCCGGAATAAAAAGACAAATGGAAAAGATATAAGTGCTGATTAAGGCAAATGCAGAAAGAAAAGGGTGAAGAGAGATCCAATCGAACACAAGTTTTTCTTTTTCTTTGATCAATCCTAGGGTAAGATGAATAGAGGGTTCAAAAATATATAAAAGAATGCCTAAGATTAGTAGAATTACTATCGGAATTATGGTTTTAATAGAAAAGAAGCGCATGTTGAGAATCCTTTAGATGCTTCCTTTCTATAGCGGATTATAGATAAATATGTAAACTATATAAAAAATAAACGGTTTTTAATGAAAAAAATACAATTAGAAGAAGTTATAGATAGGGCTTACTCACCAAAAAAAAGACAAAGAATTTTGGTTTTGATTAGTGAGGGCGGTGGAGGCCATAAGATGGCAGCCGAGTCTTTGAAAGATATCTTTTCTCCTGATTATGACGTAGAAGTCGTTAATGTGATTACTCAGATTATTCATCGTTTAGATTTTTTGAATTCCCTTACAAGGGGAGGGGTTACAGGCGAAGATGTTTATAATTTCATGCTTCGTAAAGGATACCATAAAGGAGCTTATTACATCTTTGGTGTTATTGGCAGTAAATACATGTGCGCCAATCAGCTGAAGATAGAAAAGCTATTTGAAAAATACTTAAAAACCATATCCGTATCTTACGATCTTGTTATCTCGACCGTTCCTTTTGTTAATAGCGGGATCGCTAAAGCTCTTCAAAAAAGACAACTGCCTTTTATTATTTTACCAACCGACCTTGATACATCTACCTTTTTTATAGGAATGAAAAAAGCACATTTTAAGCCAGAAGATAAAATTGCCTTTGCTTTACCTTATGATGATGACGATCTTAGGAAAAAAGGGCTGAAAAATGCTTCGATTCCTCAGGATAAAATTGTCATTACGGGATTTCCTGTACGAGGCGGATGTCAAAAACAATATAGCCTGGGACAGGTAGCTCTTTTAAAACTAAAACATGGTTTTTATGGGAATAAGTTTTCATTAACCCTTATTCTGGGAGCTTCTGGGAACCGTAGACTTTTACAGTATACGCAAGAGCTTTCTAAGTTAATGAATGAAGACTTTTCTCTTCCTTTGGAAATTAACGTCTGTGTGGGAAGAAACGAGAAAATTCGTCAAACTATTTTAAAGTGGTTTTTAGAACAAGGCGGGGTCGTTGTTAAAGAAACTACATCTTTTATAACAATACAAACGGTCAACGGTCTTTTGTTTCACCTGCGTAAATTCACAAAAGACATAATTGAGATTATGGTGTGCTCCGATCTGATCATTACAAAAACGGGTTCATGTTCGGTTAATGAAGGGATCTATCTTGGGAAGAAATTGCTTTTGGATAATACGGATAGTTCTTCAGCTAGACACCTTTTTTGGGAGACGTTTAATCTACATTTTGTAAGAAAACATGGATTCGGTGATGTCTTTTATCAGATCTCTGAAATGACAACACTGATTCGTGTTCTTTTAAAAGAAGATATGGGACATCCCGTTGTCTCGGGAGCTTTTCCTATTCCCGATTTCAGAAAAAACATCACGAAGGTCGTGTCGGATCTTTTGGGTATAACTCAGCCCGATCACGTTGTAGAGACACTTTCAACCTTCTCTGCTTGCTCTTTGTAAAAATTTTTCGCCTTCTTGTTTTTTTGCGAGAAGGTTCAGTAATATATTAATACATCATAAACATCATTTGCCTATTTTATGCTTGATTAAATTTATGTGAAAAAATATCTTAACGATATAGATAATCTATAATTTGGAGCATTTGTATGGGTAAGATGATAGGCATTGATTTAGGGACTTCGAATTCTGCCGCTGCGATTATGGAAGGTGGTAGGCCCAGTATTGTTCCCTCTGCCGAGGGTGCTGGTGTAGCCTCGGGGAAAGCTTTTCCTTCTTATGTATCTTTTAATCAAGAAGGAAAGTGGCTGGTGGGAGAGCCTGCAAAGAGGCAAGCTACTTTGAATCCCAACATAAAAAAACACATAAAAAAATACTCTAAATTCTCTCGTCAAGACGTCATTTTATAAAAACTGTAGAAAAAAAAGCTTCGGTGTATCTGCACTGATGCAGAAAAATCCTGTTTGTCGAGCAGCAACTCTTCCTAAATAAGTTCCTATCTTTAGTCCTTTAGGGATTATGGCTCTAATAAGATCTCTCGGTTTGAAGTCATGAACACTTTGTTTTTTTGCTCTAGTTCTAGGAAATCGATATTTGATCCATGAGTGCGCTTAAATAACTAAAGGGGCGGTAGAGGGTCGCTCCTATAGCTGAAGTTTTAAGTATGCTTTTTGCTGCATCATTTCTGCTTATCCCACTGAAAGAGTTCGATAGAGTTTGTTGAAATGAGCCGCCAGGTAAAAGGCTCTACCAGCTCTTAGTAAAGTTGTATCTATCATAAATCTCCATTTGTTTAATACTTATATTATATCATATTAATTTCTGTAGGCGTAGTTGTGATATAGTTGTAAATGTTTATGGCTGATTATCTTAGATCGATTCTAATAAAGTTGCTTAGGCTCTCCTTCCTTTGGATGATCCAGATGTTGTTATGCGTTTTGTAAGTTATTTTATATTAGCCAGTTACGGTATTGATATAATGGACTATGTCAAAAATTAATAAAATGATATACTGGAGTATATCGAAATAGGAGGGCGGGTGGCTATGAGAGACGAAATTCTTAAATCTCTTTATGACTGGAATCCTTGGGTAGAGGGGGATTTTCCGAAGGAATTATCAGGATTTCCTCGTAATTACTCCCTGGATCCTTATCTGCAGATTCCAGAAATTAAGATCCTCGAGGGAGCTAGAAGAACAGGGAAAAGCACATTACTATATCAGGTTATTGAAAAGATACTGAAGGCAGGAGATTGTGTTTTATATATTAACTTTGAAGATGAAGTTTTAAAAAAATACACTTTAGGTGAAATTGTCGATGCGTATCGTACGGTAGCTCCCGTCCGAAATCTTTTCATTGATGAAATTCAAAACTGCACGGATTGGATCTCCTTTCTGAGGAAAGCTCATGATCGAAAAGAGATTCCACAAATTTGGATTAGTGGATCTAACTCTTCTTTCATTAAAAAAGAATTTGCAACTCTTTTGACGGGAAGGAATGTCACGATAAAAGTTTTTCCTCTTTCTTTTGAAGAATACTTACATTTTAAGTCTGTAAAGGAGACAAAGCTCCCCATTTCTTCAAAAATGGAAGCTCTTATAAGAAGTCAATTCACTCAATATTTAGAAACGGGAGCCTTTCCTGCCGTTGTCTTACGTCCCGTCTTACAAAAAGAATTACTGCTTAGCTACTTTGAAGACTTCATTTATAAAGATATCGCTTCAAGATATGAAGTGAATTTATTAAAAATAAAAGAGTTCGGGATATACCTAGCTACGAATAGCGCTAAAACTTTTAGCTATAGAGGGTGTGCTACGGCATTAGCCATGCACCCTCAAACGATTATGGATTACTGCTCTTATTTTTATGAGATTTTTCTCTTTAATGAACTTTATAAGTTTGATTACTCTCTCAAAAATCAGATAGGGAGTGATAAAAAAATATATATTTCAGACATAGGACTTGCGGGTGCTATCTCGTTTCGATTTTCTGAAGATTGTGGAAGGATTTTAGAAACTATGGTTCATAACGAGTTGAAACGTCGTCATAAAGAGATCTACTTTCATAAACAAAAATATGAATGCGATTTCCTTGTTAAAGAAGAACTGAAAATCTCACAAGCTATACAAGTGACTAAAACACTTGATGACCCTGAAGTTAAAAAAAGAGAAGTAAGAGGACTTCTTGAAGCCATAGAAGTGCATCAATTAAAAGAAGGGATAATCCTTACGATGGATGAAGAAGGTTTTGAAGAAATTTATGAAGGGGAAAAACAAATACATATCAAGATTATTCCTGTTTGGAAGTGGCTTCTTTCTTAATTTCACCTGTACATTTTTTCAATAACTTTTGAAATTAAAAACCCCAATCGCTACTGCAGCAACAGCACATATTCCTAACCTATATTCATTTTTTAACTCTATCGTGGCCTCTTCTTTTGTTTTTAATAAGACATTTTCATAAACCTCTTTGCTTTTTCCTTTTAACAAAGATGAGCGGTTATTTACAACGCTTTCACAGTTTTTGCTCACTTTCTCATGATCCATAACAGCTCGGAGATGTTGACGTACGGGGATCATATTTTTTAGAATAGATTCGGCTAACGAAAGAGTTAGTCTGTCTAACTCATTTGCTACAATAGGGGATGTAAAGCCTATCGACTGGTGTTTTATTTCTTTTCTTAAACTCTCGACTCTTAACCCTTGATTTTGCTGCTCTTCAAGTATCTGATGCTTTGCTGTATTTCCATTAACAATGTTACAAAAAACACAGCTGACCGATTCAAACCGTTTAAATTTAATCCCTGGACGATGTTGATTGTATTCTTGTTCTTTTGCAAGACGATGACTTATGATCGTAAGTGTTTTTTTAGGCTCAAGCAATCCTAACGGATTGGTAAAGGCATTGCCTATTCCAGTAAAAAAACCTTCAAAAAGAGGCAATCTATCTCGTGCGCTTTCTTTGTAAATTTGCTTTCGAATATAAAACTCAACCTCTTGAGCTTTAATGAGATTTTTTTTGATTAACCCCGTATCATCTGGAGAAGTTGAATTGGTAGCTTCTCTTGAAGTTCTATGTAAACTATCTAAGGTATTCATAAAAAAATCTTCTGTTTTTTCTAGAAAAAAGAGAATAAATCTTTTTTACTAACTTGTACACAACTAATTTTATAAGCAAAAACACGCGATGTTCTTCTTAAAGAAGAGGCTCATCAGCTAGGAGGGGGATGATCCTTACGATGGATGAAGAAGGTTTTGAAGTGGCTTCTTTTTTGGCTTTATTTGCGTTTAGGCAGGGTTTAGAAAGTGGGTGATAAGGCTTGCTAGGTGAATAGGTGTTTCTTGCATGAGGAAGTGCCCTGCATGCTTACATGTTTCAAACTTTGTGTTGGGATACCACTTTAAAAATGTCCTGTGAATGGAGTCTTGTCTATCTTCTATATCATGTTCTCCGAAGATAGCTAAGATGGGGGTTTTAAGGCCCTGCACTTTATGTGAGAAATCTGTATGACATACCATATGTAAATAGGCAAGTCTTGCTTCGGAAGTGGAGATAGATCTCCACTTCCTGATCATCATTTTTGCAATGTAAGGGGAGAATCTTCGATTTGTTAACGCGTGGACACATTCTAGAGCGTGATCATCACTAGAGATAGCAGCTTCTTCTAAGAAGGTAAGAAGCTCAGGGGTCTTAGGAGCGCCTGATGCTGGGACGGGAGCTATGGCAACAAGACTTTTTATTCGAGCGGTGTATTCTAAGGCTATTTTTTGAGCAAGAAGACTTCCCATGGAGTGCCCAACAAGGTGAAATTCGTTCCATCCTTGAGATTGAACAAGCCCTAGAGCATCTCTGACTCCCTCATCTAAAGAGTAATCGCCTTTAGTTTCTTTAGCTACTCCATAGCCGCGAAGGTCCATAAATAGAAAAGTAAATATAGAAGGATCCAGGTAGGGGAGTAAAGGCTCATAGCTTGAGCTATCACAAAACCAGTTGTGTAAAGCAAGCACCTTAGTGGGTCCTGATCCGAATATCTTATAGCCTGCCATAATTATGCCTCACTTATTACATAGAAGAAGAAGTTCCTATTTTTACAATATCTTCTTTTGCGATTTCTGCATATTGTAAAGGCTTTTGAGGTAGTTGCTTTCCTTCTACAAGAACGGCTAATCTTCTTGCATTGCTTTTAGCTATAAAACTTCTTGCATCTACCAAAAAATCTTCATAGGTGAGCTTTTTAAAGGCATCCAGTTGTGTTTCTACTCGACTAAAGTCTCCGTCATATTGAAAGGCTAAAGAAGATAGGTGGGCTGTCATCCCGTAGATGTCTTCTGGAGGTATTTCTAAAGCGGTGATCTCCGTGTTTTTCAAAAGAGTGAACTGCTCTTCGGAGATGAAGTCGGGAAGACGCTTATAAAAGTCTTCTAAAAAGAGTTCGAATCTATGTAGAAGATCTTCAGGAAGATGAGAGCTTGATTGTACTGCAAAGCTTTGCAAAAGTTGTTTATCCACAAGAGAGGTCCAAGACTGCACAAGGTAGGCTGTTTGCTGCTTTGTTCTAAGGGTATCGAAAAAAGTCTCTTGCATAGCTGTGGATAAGATCTGTTGAGAAGCTTTTTTTGTAAAAGAAAACGGACCTTCTTCTATGACGAGTACCGTCCCGTTCCCTTGTCTTTCCGTTTGTTGTAAAACTTTAAAGGGTCCTTTATCGGAGGGTAAGAGGAGAAGAGTCTGTTTTTTAGGGTCTTCATAAGGGGTAGAGGTTGCAAAATTTTCTTGCAAAGTCTCGATGAGATCGGAGGCTAGAGGCTCTGTTAGGTTCCCATACAAGATCCCTTCCAGATATACAGTATCTAACCATGAGTTTGAAAAAGTCACAAAGTCTTCATAGGAGATTTGCTCTAGAGCTTTTTCCTTTTCAGGACCCGTTTGGATGTCGTTAAGTAAGATGTTATAAGCTGTTAAGACGGCCTGGTTCATCGGGATCTCGGTAGACTCATTGGCGTACGAGCTTAAAAGCGAGGTTTTAAAGAGGTCAAACTGCTCCTTGGAGCAAGAAACTTCTTTCAAAGAGGCAAAGACTTTCTCGGTCAAGCTTGAAGCTTTTTCACTGTACCCCGTGACGTGGATAGAGAAGTTAAAATTCTTAGTAAAAAATCTGCAAGAGAGGCCTGCGTGACGAGCAAAGAACAGGGTAGAGGAAAGTTGATCATATAAGGTTTTGCAAAAAAGATCTGCAAGGACCTTGGACCTGGCAGAGCCGTCAATAGCAGGTGTTTTTATATTAAACACGTAGGCGGATTCGGGAAGTAGGTATTGAGAGTCTTGAGCGAAATAAAATTTGCCTTTTTTATTATTAACAAGCTCTAGAGGGGTGATAAGGGAGGTATTTTCTTTTTCTGAAGGGGTTAAAAGCTCTAGTGAGGTTGGTAGAAATGGATTTAGAGGAGGGAGGTCGATCGCTGCATTAGGGGTGATCTGCTTCCAAGAAGATAGCTTGGCAGAAGGGATCTCTTCTAGGGAGTAAGGAACTTGCATCCACTTTTCTGTGTTTGTTAAAGAGACTCCGAGCTTTTCGGGATCTGCTAAAATGATATACACGCAAGACTCGGGAGTTAAAGAGAAAATGAATTGAGAAAGGGCTTCTGGATCAAAATTAGAGGGGATATTAGTTTTTTCAGGAAACGTAGAAAGATTTTCTTCTGGTAAGTTAGAGGCTATATCCGTAATCCAGGTGAAAGGGTCTTGTCTGGATTGGTATTGATATTGGATCTTTGCCATCGTATCCACTTCGTTAAAAAGAGAGACGGGAATGCCTGTTTGTCTTAAACGGGCAAGCGTCTGATAGCATAAGGAGATCACGGCATCTATTTGAGAGAGACCTTGCTCGGTAAGAGCTATATCGATATAAAAAAATCGGTCTTCTTTACTTAAAGTATCTGTAAAAGAGGAGATGGACTCGGCTAGTTTTTGTTTTTTAAGTTCTTTGAGTAAGCTTTGATCCGAAGCGTCATTTAACACATAAGAGATTAGATTACCTGTCCATTTTTGCTCAACTTGAGCAAATTCTCTAGGAAGCTCCCAGACAAGAGAGAGAACCTTAAGATCTTTGACGGGTTTGATATAAAGGAAATGCCCTTTTTGATCAGAAGATAATGTGGGGCCGTAGCTTGGAGCGGGATCAAGTATTTCTTGAGACATGGAAGAGAATTTTTCATAAACTAATTCGATCATCTCATCTAAAGGGAGGGAAGAGAGCACGGCTACGTGCATCTTATCCGCTCTATAGTTAGTTTTATACCATGTTTTTAGAGCTTCTTGAGGGATGCCAGAAAGAGTTTCTGCATTGCCCGTGCTAAATTTTGCATTGGGATGATTTTTATTGCCCGTTTCTTTTAGGACCATGTAGGTGCGCCAAGAATCGTTTTCTATGTTTTTTGAAAACTCTTGATCTACGGCGTGGAGTTCTCTATTGATGCAAGAAGGATTAAAAAGAGGGTCTAGGAAAAAATGACTGAATCGATCAAGGGCGCCTGTAAAAGCGTCATTGTTTATAGAAAACATATAGACGGTACGATCAGAAGCCGTGAAGGCATTAACTCCTCCTCCGTTATCTTTGATATATTTCATATATTCAGATTCATCAGGGTAGGCTTTTGTCCCTAAAAAAAGCATATGTTCTAAAAAATGTGCTGTCCCAGGGTATTCTACGGGATCTTCCCACGATCCGACTTCCATACAAACGGCAGCAGCGGACTGGTCGGTTTTCGGATCGGAAACGAGGTAGGCTTGTATTCCGTTTTTAAGAATGATTTTTGCCGTTTTTCTGTCGGATAGAGTAGGATTTAAAACGGGATAGGTTTCATTGTTATCAAGTAGAGTGTAATCGAGTGAAGGTTGTTCTAGGGCTTGAGTTGAAGAAAGGGAAAGAAAGGAAAAACATAATAAGATAATGGATTTTTTCATAAAGCTCCTTATAAAGGGAATTGATTATAGGCTGTAGATACCTGTTCCCAGATATAGTTAGCTCGAAGTTCTCTTCTTTGTTTTTTATCACTCTCTGCGGATCCTGGGAAATTGTCCATAGAAATCTGAGGTCCGACCCATAAATGGATAGATCCTCTATTAGTGGTGCGCGCCTCTCCAAGTTCTTTTTGAATGGTGCTCGGAGGAGGAAGAAGTGAGTAGGTAGCTAAAGCCATAGGATAGAAGGAAGTTGGCTTAGAAGCTTTTTTTGTCATGAGATAAAAAAGTTCGATGCTTTGTGGATCGAATTTTGAGACAGAAACATGTCCATTGGCATCTGCTCGATCTCGACCGCCGCTTGGAGCTACATAAATGGAATGGCCCCCTTCGCTTAGAAGCTGGCTCATGAGTTCTAATGTTTTTTTGTTGTGTATTTGTTTTTGAGCTTTTAATTCGGGAGGGTGATCGATATATCTTTTAGAATAGATGCAAAGAAGATTTCTTCCCAGGCTAAAGGGGATAGCTAGAGGATCTGAGATGACGCGCTCTCCTGCCACGAAGATCATTTTTTTGGCAAGGTTCGGGTGAAGATCTTCTAAAAGGACGCTTATGGCTTGAGGGTCGGCTTCGATTTGATGGTTAGCTAAGAAGATAACATTTTCTCCGTTGGCAAGCTTATCTGCAATTTCTTGTAAGTAGGAATGACCTGTTACGGAGGAGTTAGGGATATCTATCAAAGGGCTGAAGAAGTCTATTCCAAATTTATAGTAGTTGAAGGGGGAGATGATTTGTTTATGAAAAGGGGAGAAGGCGAAAGGGACTTTGATGTTTTCTTCTATTTTTTTTAAAAAATCAAAGAAGATGGGGGCATAAAGACTTACATCGATGTGGTGTTTTTCAAGAACTTGAGCGTAGCTCTCAAACATCTCTAAGAAGTGTTTTTTGTGCATTTCAGGAAGAAGGCTTGACTCGCAAGCCTTCTTTAATTTTGTTCGTAAATCCATAAAAGTCTCGATTAAATTTCTATTTTCTTTCCGTTAACGGTTGAATAAAATTCAAAGTCGTTTAAATGCAAATTATCGTTAGAGCGAAATTTTAAAGACACATTGCTTGTATGAGCGATCTTTTGCAAGAAATCTTTATCCCTATGAGACAGATAATGATCTAAGTCAGGATGAGAAGTGAGCTCAAGATGAGAAGGGTGTTTAAAAAGAAGTTTTTTCAAAATCCGTTCGATGTCTATGGAGACACTTTCATGGGTTTTAATTTGACCCGTTCCACTGCAGTAAGGGCAGTTGGTGAATAAAGTTTGCATAAGGGATTCACGACTTCTTTGACGAGTCATTTCAACAAGTCCAAACTCGCTCATACCCAATATTGTGCATTTAGCAGAATCGTCTTTCATCGATTCTTTAAGGTGATCCAAGACTCTTCTTTGGTTTTTTCTGGAGCGCATATCGATAAAATCACAAATAATTAGCCCTCCGAGATTTCTTAGTTTAAGTTGTCTTGAGATCTCTTCGGCAGCTTCTATGTTAATGCGTACTAAGGTTTCTTCAACATCATGAGATCCTGCTTGGAGGCTACCTCTACCCGAGTTCACGTCGATGGTATACATCGCTTCCGTACGATCAAAAAACAGGTATCCGCCGCTTGCTAACCACACCTTTCTTTTTAGGGCTCTATCAATTTCTTTTTCCACGTTAAATCGTTCGAACATGGGGTTTTTATCTCTATAGAGCTCGATTTTGACAGGATGTTCACTACTGTATGTGTTGTATAACC
>JAZKAC010000118.1:0-10016 GCA_040389325.1 Chlamydiota bacterium
ATAGGCGACTAGAACGTAACAACCAGGAAGCCTCTTTCTAAAAAGAGGTTTCCCGGTTGTTTTTATATAAGTTTTCGGCTAGCTCATTTCCGACCGCTCTTACTAAATTGCAAGTTTCGTCTATTGCTTTCGAATCTCTCTTAAGCGTATCCGATATATGCCACACATTATTACTTGAGGGTACATTCAACCGTACGGTCTTTGAAGCGTTCGAGGTTGAATATTCTTTTTTTGATACGATCAGATCGAAAGCTTGTAGTACCTCTTTGTAGTGTTCCTCCTCGTCCTTAGGGAATGAAAAGTGCACAAACTTATGAGAGTAAGCCGTATCTATTATATTAGCTTGAAATTGATTGTTGAGTATTTCATTCGAAGGGTTAAAAAAAATATGCTCGACTGCCTGGGCGGCAAGGAGTTCTTTTTTGTAATTTTCTTGTGTGTAGGGATAGAAAATATGACATGCATCTTCTGATAATTTCTTTGGGTCCAAGGTATAGACATCGCAAAAGACACCGTTGTGTTTTTTTTGAGAGAATGTTGCATGGTGGTTTAAGGGGGATTGTACAGAAGTTGTGTTAAACTTAATCATAATTATAATCCTCGTTTTTGTTTTTTTTAGAGATTATATTACGTGAGTAGTTATAATTCAACTGTAATTTATTTTTATAAGGCTTGAGGAATCACGGGAACGAAGTCTTTGATGTCTCCCATCGAAAAGCCTTTGGGAAGATCTTTTTTAGAGGCTTTATGCCAGGGTATGTTTTTTCCGAAGATCCAAATTTCACCTCGGACGATGAGGTCATTGCCGTCAAGCCAAAGTTCGGCATCGTAGACTTTTCCTTTCTCGGGGTCTATGATCTTTCCCTCGTATTTGATTTTATCTTCGCTGCTATCTTCTTCTTTTTGTACGTCATAGACAAAATCCATTCCGCAGTAAGGTGGATTTCCTACAACTCCCGTCGCTTTGTCTTTCTTTTCAATAATGGTGTCTTTGATGTTCCCATTGTCATCATACGTAGCTAACATCCTTCCATAGTACTTATCTTTGTACTTATAGACAGCCACAAGACTTCTCGGCTTATCGGAATGTTGATCTCTGCTTTTCCATAGTCCCGTAATATCTTCTTGTTTTGTTTCCGTTGAACAAGAAACAAGAACCAGAACTGCGCAAAATAGAGTTAAAAATAGTGTTTTTATCATGACTTAACATATATTAGGCAAGTGAATATATTGTCAATAAGATATTAAATATTTTTTAAATGACTTGTAGACTGAAAATCCATGTAGTTTTGTAAAATGAGCGTTGCGCATAGATTATCAGAAAGAGAGGCTCGTTCTTTCCTTGATAAAGAACCTTCTTTTAACAGTCTTTCTATTTGAGAAGAGGAGAGTCTTTCATCCCAAAAGAGGCAGGGGATAGAGAGAAAGGCGCTAAGGCCTTCTCCGAAGGCTTTAGCCTCTAGAGCCATCTCTCCTTCTTGCCCATTAAGTAATAGGGGAAGTCCAACGACAAGAAGATCAAAGGGAGCCAGGTGAGAGGTCTTATCTCGGATTTCCGTATAAGTATTTTGGATCTTTTTTTGACGGATAAAGACTTTATAAGGAGATGCTATAATTTTTCGTTCATCGGAGTGAGCCACTCCGATGCGAACCTTACCATAATCAAAAGAAAGGAGTCTTCCCAAAATTCTTCCTTATTTAGTTTTTTGGTATTCTAAAGAAGCTGCAATGAAATCTTTAAACAGGGGATGAGCCTCTGTCGGTTTAGATTTGAATTCAGGATGAAACTGCACTCCGACCATCCAAGGATGATCTTTTACCTCGGTGATCTCACAAAGGTGTCCATTTTCCAGATATCCTGAAAAAAGAAGTCCTTTTTCTTCCATTCTTTCTTTATAGACATTATTAAATTCCCAACGATGTCTATGTCTTTCCGAGATGAGAGTTTTTTGGTAAGCTTTTTCTGCTTTAGACCCAGGTTTCAGTATGCAGTTGTAAGCTCCAAGACGCATAGTGCCACCGATATCGGTAACTTCTTTTTGCTCGCTTAAAAGAGAGATGACGGGGTGAGGGGTAGAAGGGTTTACTTCCGTAGAATGAGCTTCTTTAAGTCCAAGGACATGTCTTGCAAACTCTACGCATAGAACTTGCATCCCAAGACAAAGACCAAAATAGGGGATTTTCTTTTCTCTGCATAGTTTTGCTGTCAAGATCTTACCCATCCAGCCTCTTTCTCCAAAGCCTCCTGGAACAAGATAACCGTCACAGCCTTGAAGCGCTTCTTCAATGCTATCCCACTCGGCAAACTTCTCGGCATCAAAGGGCTTGATTTCGATATCGACGTTATTTGCAATGGCTGCGTGGTCAAGAGCTTCAAATACGCATTTATAAGCATCTTTATGCTGTAGGTATTTTCCTACAATCCCGATGGTCACCTTACCTTTAGGATGGTAGAGACGATCTAACATCACTTCCCACTTGGTAAGATCGATTTTATCGCACTCTAAAGAAAGGAGGTTGCAGATTTTTTGATCTAAGCCTTGCTTATGAAGGAATACGGGGACTTCGTAGATGCTTTTAGGAACATCAGGCTCATCAAAGACAGCTTCTTTAGGAACGTTGCAAAACAAACTGATTTTATCTTTGATCTCTTCGGAAAGGCTCTCTTCGCAGCGACAAAGAACAATATCGGGGATGATTCCGATGCTTCTTAATAACTGGACAGAATGTTGAGTAGGCTTTGTTTTAACTTCTCCTGCAGCTTTTAAGTAGGGAACGTAAGTAAGGTGTATGTTTAAGCAATCTCTTGCTCTTTCATACCGAAATTGTCGGATGGCTTCAAAGAAGGGGAGTGACTCTATATCTCCGACGGTTCCGCCGATCTCTACCATGACTACATCAACCCCAGGTTCGATAAAAGAAGCTTGGAGGATCCTATGTTTAATCTCATCGGTTACGTGAGGAATAACCTGAACGGTCTTTCCTAGGTAATCACCTCTTCTCTCTTTTTTTATAACCGTGTCGTAGATTTGCCCAGAAGTAGCGTTAGAAGCTTTAGATAGATGTGCGTTAGTAAAGCGAAAGTAATGTCCTAGGTCTAAATCAGTCTCGGCCCCATCATCCGTCACATACACTTCTCCGTGTTGAAAAGGGTTCATAGTCCCTGGGTCTACGTTGAGGTAGGGGTCGAGCTTTAACATAGAGACTTTTAGCCCGCGGCTTTCTAAGAGGGTAGCAACAGAAGCGGAGGTGAGTCCTTTTCCTAAAGAAGAAACAACCCCACCACTCATAAAGATAAATTTAGTTTGCATGATTTTTTTGAACCTTACTTTTCTAGTAAAAGAGGATTTTAAGATGATATCCCATAAAGATCAATTTAAATGATTGTTATGAGTTGGGTAAAGACTCCTCAGAGCGAAAATCCCGTTCATTTATCATTGCGAAATACACTCCAAATCTTATCCGTTTCCATTTCTAGAACTCCTTAGTTCTAGTAAATACGATACTTGCGCCGAGATAGGGGAGATCCGAACAGTCAAGTTTTACGGCATATCGGATAAAAAGATCTATGGTCAATTAATTCCATCTGGAATAAGATTTCAGACTTTAAAATATGAGGTACCTATGTCCTGTATCGTAAAATATTGTAATAACGTCGGAAACAGCTATAATAGAACGCGGAAGGAAATGAGCGACGACAACCTCCTAAAGAGAGGACAAGCAGTTTTGCAAGTTAATGACTTTTTATTCTCTTCGGGCGCATGCTGTGTTGGATCAAGCATACCGCTTGTATTTTTTTCCCCATCCGTTGCTGCTGGCTGTGGTGTGTGCGGTGGATGCGTTTTAGCAGCCGCACCCATTCATTTAACGCTTGCATGTCTGGACCACGATAATAACAGCTGTGTAACAAAAGTAGACGTGACGGTGGTAGCGATTTTAAGAGCTCTTGCCAGATATTCCTAAAACATTGACAGCATCGTTCTTACCGATTGGCATAGTTTATTTTAGAATTTAGTCTAGGATCTTCTACGAGTTTAAAGACTCAATAAAACCTATTAGAATAGCAAAACCTGAAGTTGGGAATGCTTTAATTGCTTGTTCTAAAGCGGGGGTTAATATCCTTACAAAATGTGCAGCACTAGAACTTGGACCTCCCCATATTAGAGTTAATGCGATTGCTCCTGGAAGGACCAAAACGCCATCCAATCAACCGCTGATGAAATACCTTTAGGGCGTGCAGCTCCAAAGCATAAAAATTGTAGAACAAAGTAACTGTAAAGCTGTATTAACGCAATATTTTGTTTTTATGTTATTTTTGTGTTAATAAAAAGTTCCGTTTTTCCCCAAGGGTAGGAAACTTGTTTAGAAAAAAGTGTAGAGAATTTTTTTGAGTAGTCGGAAAGAGGGAAGCTGACGGTGATGATTTTGGTTCCGACTTTTAGGCTAGCTAGTTTGGTGATCATTGAAAGGAATAGGTCTTCTTCTAAGCAAAGAGCATAAAAATAAAGTATCGTGCCTTCACTAAGATCCGCTGTGCTCATATCCTCACATAAAAACTTGGGGGGATTGGGTAAGCTAGAGGCTAATTTTTGAGCTTTATCGCAAAAAATAGGGACGATATCGATTCCTATTGTCTTGCAGCCAAAGAGGGTCGAGGCAAAAAAAACATTTCGTCCTCGTCCGCACCCTAGATCGATGAAGCAGTCTTCTTTTTGTAATCCCGCTTGCATTAAGAGGGAGTAGATTTCCGTTAGAGGCGTTTCTCCATAAACATGAACCTGGTTTTGTTTGCAACTTTGCATGAAGTCTTTACAGATGATATAGGGGTTTTGCCCAAAATACAAGTGCTTTAAGGAAACATCGACTTGTTTAAAAAGAGAGTTTTTATAGAAATATCTATGAACGGTAAGCTCTTCGATGATATTAAACCAAAGAAGCTTTAGACGAATTAAAGGGAGCAGCAGCGCTTCACCAATGGACTTCATAACCTGGAGGGACAGCTAAGAATGTTAATGGATCAATTTCGGCTTGGGTCAGAGCTTGAAATAGATCGTAGGGAGGACGATCGGGTTCCTCATCGGATAGGTTGAAGGTATTCCAATGCATCCCTATGCTTTGTTTAGAAAAGACCTCTTGATGAATTTGTACAGCTTGCCAAGGATCTACATGCACGGGTGACATGAATTTCCTTGGAAGGTAACTTCCTATAGGGATTAAAGAAAGGTCCATGTGAGACCATCTTTTTCCTATGGCTTTAAAGTCTACCTCGTTATAGCCCGTATCTCCTACAAAGTAGAGCCTTTTAGTAAGAGAGGGCTCAAAAAATTCTACCACCCACCCCGCCCAAAGGGTCTTTCCCGAGTCTTTAATGCCTCTACCTGAAAAATGTTGTGCTGGCACTGCAGTAAACTGCAGTGTATGAGAGGGGTTGATTGAGCAGGGAAGATGAAGACTTTCCCACCATCCAAGTTCTCTTACGGAGGTGATACCCATATTCAAAAACCATTTTTTCACCCCTAACGGAACCCACCAGCAGATGTTAGGATAGAGCTTATGTAGGTGAAGGACTGTTTGTTTATCGAGGTGATCATAGTGGTTGTGACTAATAAGCACGTGATCCACTCTTTTAAGATCTTCGATGGCAAGGGGAGCTAGATGTTTTCTGATAGGACCTAAAAATTGCACGGGAGAGCATCTTCTACCCCATATAGGGTCAGTTAAAAGATGCACCCCATTTATTTTGATGAAGAAGGTGCTATGGTTAACCCAAAGAGCTTTAGCCCGAGACGGATCTTCGGAAGCAGGTTTCAAAGGATATTGAAAAGAAGAGGGGATCGTCGGCAGATCCAATTTGTCGTCAAAATATCCCATTTTCCATAAAAGAGCATCTTTTATATTTCTTTTGTCATCTACAACATGAGGATTAAAAAACTTTTTTCTCTTCATATCCCAAGGTTGCATGAAACCTTTATCGCAATGCTCTAACACGGACGATCTCCTTTTTTTGCAAGTTCTAAAGACACGCTGATAGGAAGGTAGACTTCTTCATGAAATTGCATGGGTCCAGGAGATAGGTAAGCATCTTTTAATGCCCAGCTGTCTTTGTTTTTTATAAATCGGGTGAAGGCGGCGCCTTCACAAGAGACTAAGGCTTTTTGGATCACGGGTTTTTTCTTATCTTTACGAACCTCCATATGGAGTAAAGAGGTAAGAGGCACCCCTCCTATCTTCCACTTGGAGATGGGCTCATCGGGGTTGGATACAAAGGTCATATACCCTGAAGCTCCCGCTCTAAATAAAAGGGCGGAGCTAAGTCCTAATGTATAGCAGTAAGCCGCATCAAAGTCGGAGGGGATGGCGCATCTTCCTTCATAACCTAAAAAGTGAGTCATAGGATGAAAGGATCCTGAGAAAAGACCTTGGGCTTTTCTTTTTTCTATCTCCTTGCCAACTAGATCTGCGAGTAGTTTTTCTGTTTCTATCAAAGAAACCTGGACGTTACCGTGAGGATCTCTTCGTAGCAAGATCTGCTTTTGGATAGCCTCGGGAAGGGAATCAAAACACTGTTTTGCCTTTTGAGAAAGGCCTGCAATGATAACAAAAGAAGAGGAGGTTTCTTGTCTGCTAAGAGCTGTATTAAGTTCTTGGATTAAAGAGGCTATCTCCGGGATGAACTCGATGAGTCCTTCAGGCACTAGGATTACTCCATAGTTTTTTCCGAGCTTAGAGCGCTCTCCTATAAGGTCGCAAAGGTTGGATACGATTTGAGCTAGCGTATTCTTATTTTGATGAACTTCTTCTCCGATGAGAGCATAGTTCGGTTGAGTGCTTAAAGCGCACTCTAACGTAACATGAGAGGCAGATCGCCCCATCAGTTTTATGAAGTGGGTATATTTTTGTGCCGACTTAGCATCTTTACAAATGTTGCCGATGAGCTCGGAGTAGACTCTGCAAGCCGTGTCAAACCCGAAGGAAATGGGAACGTAAGGATTTTTAAGGTCTCCGTCAATCGTTTTTGGAACGCCTATTACTTTTGTCTTAGCGTGCTTACTTTTGAAAAATTCTGCCAAGATAGCCGCGTTGGTATTTGAATCATCGCCTCCGATGATAACAAGACCATCAAGATCAAGACTCTGACAAGTTTTAAGAACCGATTCCATCTGCTCTTTGGTTTCGATTTTGGTTCTTCCCGAGCCCAGCAGATCAAATCCTCCAAGATTTCTATAGTTGTCGATATCTTGTTTTGAGAGTTCTTTATAAGAAGCTGTAATGATTCCTCCTGGGCCCCCTAAAAAACCGATGAGGCTGCCGCCTCCTAGAGCATCAAAGATCCCAGCTAGTACGTTATGACCTCCTGCTGCTGGCCCTCCTGAGAAAACGGCACCTATCCTTAAAGGGGTAAGAGGTGTTTTTTTTCCGACAGTGCCTTCTAGTAAGGGGAGGTTAAAGGTATTAGGAAATGAAGCAAAGATCTCTTCTTGACACTTTTCGTTTTCCGTTGAGAAGAAGGTTACCGTTGATAGATCTTGTAAAAGACTAGGTCTTATATGAGGAGACTTCATTCTTAAAGACTCAAGAGGACTTCTTTCCATTTCTATCTCCGCGTATCATAGGAACATCTGCTTCTAAAGGTAACTTATTTCTTCTTTTTACAAAAGATCCGATTTAAAGTCTATTTCAGATGATTTGTATGGAGGGCACTCTTTAACGACTGGCTTAAAGTGAAGCCTGCATCAAGGATTTTTCGATTAGACACTTCGTAATCTTTTTTTATATGAGGTAAACTTAGATCCCATAGGCAGTTTGGGTAGAGCTCTTTCCTCGTAGGGTGGTCGTTATTAACCAAGTTATAAATTCCAGTTAGCCTGTGTTTTAAGCAAAAGGCAATAGCTTTGACGATATCATCTAAATGGATATGGTTTGTGGGTTCATCACCGCTTCCAGGCATCTTTTTTCCCACAAGGTGTAAAGCTCTCTTACTTATTTCACGATTAGGGCCGAAGATGCCTCCTAACCGTAAAACACAAGCCGTTGTAGAGCTTAGTAATAGCTTTTCTGTTTCAAGTAGTATTTTCGCATTCTCCGACTTAGGCTCCAAGATAAGATCTTCCATTGCCAACTTATTATCTATTCCTTCATAAACGGAGGTGCTACTTGTGTAAAGAAGGTAAAAAGGTTTTTCCCTTCCTTTTAATCTAGAAGAGACTTTTTTTGCCATACTTAGATAAGTGTCTTCATAGCTCTCCTTATTTTTAGGAGCGATAAGGATGATCATTCCATCACAAGCATCGATAAGAACATCCACATCATCTAAAGACTCTAGTAAGATAACCTCTTTTGCGTAAGGCTTAAGAAGATCTACCTTACCTGCATCTTTTGTAGTTACATAGATTTCATGTTCTTCATGTTTTAGATATTCCAGCAAAGCCATCCCGACATAACCTGCACCCATCACTAAAAGTTTCATGCTTTAACCGAGTTTGGATCGTCTATGGGGGTTGCCGTAAAATGCAATTGGATTCCAGAAGTGTTCGCCATTTGATCAGGTATAAAGGCCTCGCAGTGCCATTTAGCAAACGCGATGGGTTTTGTTTGATCTTCAAAATCAGAGGAAGTATATTTCATATTACAATCTATAGTTACTTTCCAGTTGTTGTTTTGGTTTTCAAGGATTAATTCATATGGTTTTTCCTTAATGCGATCGGGTATTATATTTAATTCGGTAAGTCCGGAATTTTCTTGAAATATCTCCTTTAAAAGCACCAATGATCCTTGATGTAAAAAAGGCCTGATATGTTGAGGGATATTAAGAGGATCGAGCTGGTCTTTTATATTAGAGCTCTGATCTTCTATTGAAGATGTCTCAGATTTATTTTTTTTTAGGTCAGTAGTCTTGCCATTCGCTATTATCTTAACTTGAAGAGCTCCTAGATCGTCGTTTATACGGGAACACACATCTGATTTGGTTGGTTTATTTAATATTACTAGATCATTTGGATTTGCCGTAAATATTGTTTTATTTCTGTAACCGAAAATCTTATCTGCGGCAGTTGCGTATTTTTCCGTGTTGGGATTTTCTTGAGTTGGAGTGCTTAGGTAATCAATGAGAGCTTGTTTATCTACCTCTTTGGTATTTCCTGGCTTGTTTTGGATGTTGTCTAGAAAGTCTTTTGCGAGTAGCTTATCTTCTCTATTAAAATCGGTACGTTTACTTAGGAAATTGGAGATTGCTCGACCTAAATTAACAGAAATGGTGGCATGTTCATCAGATGTCATCTCTAATTTGGTTTTAATACGTGTTTGGACATCGAGAGTCTTTTTCTCCAGTGTTTTTTGAAATTCTATATCTTTTTCACATAAAAACAATTCCAATTTTGATGCTGGTGTTTTATCGACTCTGAGTATAACTGAAGCGTTGTCCTGGGTTAATGTTTCCGGGATAGTTGCAGAATAGTTAATATGAGATATGCTTTTTAGTTTTTTCGACTCATCTTTCTCTAGATAAATTTCAGAGAAATTCCCCTGTAGCTCATAAGTATTATCGAGTTTTGTAAGGGTGATAGATTTGGAAAAAATGGGAGATTCGGATAGATCTGACTCCTTATTATCTTTGGCGACAAGGAATTCCCTTGCTTTGGCAGGGAAGGTTTCCGTGAGTGATAAAAGGACATGGTTTGGAATATTTTGAAAATAAGAGTCCTTTATTATGTGGGCTAGAGTTTTGGATTGTCCGTCAATGACGATATTAATTTTTTGTCCGCGATCTATAAGGGACTGAAGCTCTTTTAAAATAGCAGATTCATCTGTCTTGTCGGTTTCCTTATTCAAGTCGATTTTTACAAGTTTTGATTCAAAATCTGCTAATTCAGTCTTCATTTCAGCTTTAAAAGTCTTAGATTTTCGACTTGCGGTAGCGTTTATAGCCTCCTCTATACTTTTACCTTCATATTTAATAAGGTAGGCAGCGATAGCCATTGTAGAGAGTCTCGGATCGGATCTATTGTGGATATAAATGT
>JAZKAC010000118.1:10116-15924 GCA_040389325.1 Chlamydiota bacterium
GCAGCGATAGCCATTGTAGAGAGTCTCGGATCGGATCTATTGTGGATATAAATGTCTTTACCTGCTGAAACTGCCTGATTGATGATATATGCAGCTTCTTCTAATTGATCCGTGGATAGAGGAGTCTTGTTTTTTGAAAAAATTCTATGAGATTCAATCCCCTCATTTTTTAAATCACTTGTAGAGTAGGGGATAAAAGGACCTTTAGGTTTTGTTTCCCACTCTTCTCCGATAAATAGAGATACTGGACTGGAGCCCTCTTCTTTTTTTTCAAATGTCTTGAATCCAAGTTTGTTGGGAGATGTTCCTGTGGAAATCTTTTGGAGAAATGAATCTGATTCTGTGCTTGGAGGCTGACTCCAAGAATCTCCTCCAAAAATCAGCTTCTTTATAGAGCTTAGTTCGGCAATGGTTTGCTTAGGTCGAATCAAGAGGCCTATAGCAAGAGTTGTAGCGGCAACGGCTACAGAAATCCACCCAGGAGGCGTAAGACCTAAATATCCTAGGATGAGGGCTGCGGTAAGTACGATGACAACTCTTGCTGCAATAGGAAGTATGAAGGAGGAATTGTAAACTGCTTTAACCCCCGTCAAAAGTGATTTGGCAACTTCTTGAACTTTTGTATTTAAGGAAGAAAGAGATGAAGAGACAGTCGGTAAAATATTTGTCGAGCTTGTTGACGAATTTCTTGTTACTTCAGTCATGAATACATCCTTGTGTTTACCTTGTATCTAACATGTTTAAATAAATATGTATATTTTTTTGTTGTGTTATAAGGAAAAAACAGAGAGTCTGAAAAGTTAGAACGCAAGGGGAGACCATGTGATGGAAGAGGATGTTTTTTCCTATGTGACTGGGATGAATGCGACTTTTTTGGATGAGATCTATCGAAAGTATTTAGAAGATCCTTTAGAGGTAGATGCTTCTTTTAGAGGCTTTTTTGCAGGGATGGCTTTAGCTAAAGAATCCTTAGGAGAGGGCAATCAAGATATAAGAGTTATCGGTTTAATTGAGTCGTATAGAAAACATGGACATAAAAAAGCTAGTGTAGATCCCTTGCAAGAGACTCCGATGCAGGTGAAGGAGCTTGAGCTTTCTAGGTTCGGATTTTCTAAAGAAGATCTTTCTTTAAAGGTGCCGACCTTCGGATTTTTAAAAGAGAAGCAAGCCCCTTTAGGCACTCTTATCAATGCTTTAGAAGAAAGGTACTGCAGAGGGATCGGATTTGAGGTGGAAGGGCTCTTTGAAGAACTTGACCTTTGGATAAGATCTAATATGGAGAAAAACAAAGTAGAGATCTCTAAAGAAGATCGTTTGCAGATCTTGGATGATATTATGCAAATAGAGCTCTTTGAGATGTTCATGCATGTGAAGTATCCAGGGCAAACAAGATTTTCCTTAGAAGGGGGAGAGACGTTAATTCCTCTTTTGCGTTTTCTTCTTGAAGCAGGAGGACAATCAGGACTCGAAGAGATCATTTTAGGGATGGCTCATAGAGGAAGGTTAAGCGTTCTAACGGGCATCTTAGGTAAAACGTATCAAGAAGTCTTTGAAGAGTTTAAAGATATGGCTTCTTCTGAAAGTTCGGGGGATGTCAAATATCATAGGGGAGCTCATACGAACTTTAAACTAAGATCCGGCACCTATCTCAATATCGCACTAGCTTCCAACCCAAGTCATCTGGAGTCCATTAACCCCGTGGTAGAAGGGCAGGTAAGAGCTAAACAAGAACTAAAAAACACACCTCTAGCTCATAAAAAAGTGGCTGCTTTATTAATCCATGGAGATGCTTCTTTAGCAGGACAGGGGGTGATTTATGAGCTCTTACAGATGTCAAAACTAAAAGGGTATGAGACAGGCGGCAGTTTGCATATCGTGATCAACAATCACATCGGGTATACGACATTACCTTCCAATGGGAGATCCACCCTTTATTGCACGGATATAGCTAAAGCGTTTGGATGCCCCGTATTTCATGTCAACGCGGAAAGACCTATAGAGTGTATAGAAGCTGCCTTCTTAGCCATTCAAATTAGACAAAAGTTTCACGTTGATGTTTTTATAGATCTAAATTGCTATAGAAAATATGGACATAACGAAGGGGATGAGCCAAGCTTTACCCAGCCTTTAGAATATAAGCAAATCAGAGCAAAGAGCCCGATTCGAAAAATATTAGAAGAGCAGCTGATCCTTGAAAAAGTGATATCAAAAGAAGAGGTCTTGAAAAAAGAAGATGAGTTCACGGCTAAATTACATGATATTCTAACTAAAGTTCAAAGCCTTGGACAGTCTTTTCAAGGGGAGTCTTGTAAAAGAAAATCCTTTTTACAATCGGATGTTCCTTCCGTTTCTTCAGAGAAGTTACAAGAGATTGCCAAGAAGATCAGCCTTGTTCCCGAAGGCTTTAAGATCCATCCTAAATTACAGAAGATACTGCAGGGGCGCCTTAATATGGTGCAGGATGAAAATGCTACTTTAATAGACTGGGGGATGGCAGAGCACTTAGCTTTCGGATCTTTATTAGAAGAGAAGATGGGGATAAGGCTTTCAGGACAAGATGTAGGAAGAGGAACCTTTTCTCATCGACATGCCGTATGGGTAGATCAAGAAACGGGGAAAAGATACATCCCCTTAGAGCATATAAAAGAGGGTCAGGGGCCCTTCTCTCTTTACGATTCTCCCCTTTCCGAATTTGGGGTTATGGGTTTTGATCTGGGGTATAGTCTGGCCCATCCGAAGTGTCTTGTCCTTTGGGAGGCACAGTATGGAGATTTTTATAATGGAGCGCAGGTTGTTGTCGATCAATACCTAGCTACCTCGGAACAAAAGTGGGATAAGTATTCCAATATGGTTCTCTTATTACCCCATGGATATGAAGGGAAGGGACCTGAACACTCTTCTGCTAGAATAGAAAGATTTTTGCAGTTATGCGCAGAAGATAACTTGATTGTAGCTAATTGCACAACACCCGCTCAATTTTTTCATCTGCTAAGAAGGCAATCTTACCTAGAAGTCAAAAGACCATTAATTGTATTTTCTCCAAAGGTCCTCTTACGTCACGGATCTTGTGTGAGCTCTATAAAAGATCTTTCTCAAGGTGTCTTTCAAGGATGCTTGGAAGATCCTATCGTTAATAAGAAGGCAAAGACGTTACTTCTTTGCTCGGGGAAAGTATTTTATGATCTTTTACAAGAGAGGAAGACCCAAAGTGCACAAGATATAGCGATCTTACGAATTGAGCAGTTATATCCTTTTCCCGAAAAAGAACTGATGAGTATTTTAGAAAGTTATAAAGAAGTAACCGAGTGGATCTGGGTGCAAGAAGAGCCTAAAAATATGGGCCCTTGGAGATATGTGCAAGCCGTCTGGGAAGAGCGATATAATCAATATGCTCCTCTACGGTATATAGGACGAAAAGAAAGTGCTTCTCCTGCAACGGGTTCTTATGCCGTTCATAAAAAGCAGCAAGAAGAAATCATGCAAGAAGTGTTTAAGATTAAGGAGAAAGAAAACCCATGCTAATAGAAATCGTAGTACCTACTATAGGGGAATCCATCACGGAAGCAACCGTAAGTGCTTTTTTAGTTCAAAGCGGAAGTGTAGTCTCTTCGGGACAAGAAATTATGGAGCTAGAGACGGACAAGGTAAATCAAGTTTTATATGCTCCAGAAGCGGGGCAGGTCACCTTCTCCGTTGCGATCGGAGACACGGTACAGGTAGGACAGAAGGTGGCTTTCTTAGACACCGAAGCAAAAGTAAAAGAGCCTATAGAAGTGAAGAAACCAGATCAGCCGACACCTGTAGTAGAAGAAGTTATAAAGGTTCTTCCCGTAGAAAAAGAAATGCCTTCTTTCGTAGAGGGAAAGACGACTCGTAAAAAGATGTCTTCTTTACGAAAGATCATCGCATCCAAGCTTGTAGAAGTTAAAAACACTACAGCCATGTTAACGACTTTTAATGAAGTCGATATGACATCCGTTATGGACATCAGGACAAAAGAAAAAGATAAGTTCTTAGCAGCTCATGGAGTTAAGCTAGGATTTATGTCCTTTTTTGTGAGGGCTACTCTAGATGCTTTACGTACTTACCCTATTATTCACTCATTTATTGAAGGGGATGAGATTGTCACTCCTAATTTTTATGATATCGGTATAGCCGTCTCAACGGAAAAAGGGCTCGTGGTGCCTGTGATTCGGCAGTGTGAGACTCTTTCTTTAGGAGATATAGAAAAAGAGATCGCTAAGCAGGCTAAGAAAGCTAGAGAAGGACGCATTGCTATCGACGACATAAAAGGGGGGAGCTTCACCATCACAAATGGAGGTGTCTTTGGCTCTTTACTTTCAACTCCCATTATAAATCCCTCTCAAAGTGCTATCTTAGGGATGCATTCGATTGTAAAAAGACCCGTAGCCTTAAATGATCAAGTGGTGATTCGACCCATGATGTATCTGGCTTTAAGTTATGATCATAGGATCATCGATGGTAAAGAAGCTGTTCTTTTCCTCATGCACATGAAAGACTTACTTGAAAATCCATCCAAATTTTTAAAAGAGGGAGATCTACCAGGTTAAAGCCTGGTAGAGCGGCAAGCTTTATATTAAGAGATCATCGAAAGCTATCAAATTGCTGAAGAAATTTTCTTTTAAAACTTGTTTAGATATCTCTCCCTGATAGATAAGAACCGGCCTTAAGGAAACGGTTTTTGGTATTTTAAGTCGCTCTATTTTTTGAATAACCTCATCGATGATTTCTAGTCCTATCATTTTGCAAAATTTTATTTCTACAAGATAGATAGTGTATTTTGTCTGGATTAGTAAATCAATCTGACAGCCAAGATTAGATTTTGTTGGATTTTGAAAATAAGGGGAGGCACTATACAAAGATTCGGGAGAAATTCCAAGTATTTTTACTATTTGATTTAAATTGTTTAAAACGAGATTTTCAAACTGCAGTCCCATAATATTTGACCAGCTAGGTAAATTTTCTAAATCTATGTCTTGGTATAGTTTTTTTTCGATTAATTCTTTTTTATTTTCTATGTATTTTAGATAGAATCGTAAGTAATTATCTCTTAACCTGTATTTACTGAGCTTTTGAAGACATTTTTTTTCTTGCCAGACATAGTCGCGCACCAAAAATCCACACTCTTTTAACACCGTGAGTTTGTAGCTAAGATGACCTGATAATTCAATTTTGAGCAACTTAGCAATTTCTTCAGCACTTAGCGGTTGATGGACCAGTAAGCGGATAATAGACTGATACTCTTCAGCATTTTTTCCAAAAAGATCAGAAAAGATTTTATCAAATTCAGTCACTAACATCCCTCCTGCGGAGAAAGCTAGTTGTTTAATATTTTTTTCCGCATCTGTTTTAGGGTTTATTTCCTCTAAATATCTAGGAATCCCCCCTGTAACGCAGAGTATTTTGAACTTTTCGTAAGAGGATATGTAGGGAGCTTCGACCCAAAATCGATTAGCTTGGTGAAGAGGAAGCTCTTCTAAATCTATTGTTATAGATATCCTTCCGACAAAACCTTTGCTTTGTAGAATATTTTCCTGAATCCAAGAAGAGACCGATCCACAAAGGATTAATTTAAATGCTGGATTTTTTTTGAATTGAGTGTCCCACGCACCTTTCAGCTTTCCCGGGAAGTCTTTATCTTTCCCTCCCATCCAGGAAATTTCATCAAGAAAAATTACATAGATTCCTTGTTTGGTAAGGCCTGCCAGCATATCAAAAGCTTCTTGCCAGTCATTAAACTGTACAAATGGAATAGAAAAGTGTTTAGAAAGTAGACGTGAAAAATTA
>JAZKAC010000119.1:0-1972 GCA_040389325.1 Chlamydiota bacterium
CTGAGGTATTTAGCAACTTGGTTAAGTTTCCATTTTGGAAACTAAGCATCTTTTGCAGCTCTTCGCAGGATGGCGCTTCCTTGGTGATATCTTTGACCGTAACTGCTATTTTATTTTTTTCTAAAAAGTGCTCTGCACTTTTACATGTTGAACATTTTGGATGAAGATAGATGATCACAAAAAACCTCCCAGAATAAAAAAACCGAATAGCTCGTAAGAACTATTCGGTTAAGATGCCGATGGCCGGACTCGAACCGGCACTCTATTGCTAGAAATAGATTTTGAGTCTACCACGTCTACCAATTCCATCACATCGGCAAGAATAACACGGGAGTGTACCAAATACTCGGCAAAAAAAACAATGAGAAAATTTTTTTAATACCTCATATAGCCATTAAAAGCTTTTTCGGGGGAGTAGGTCACCTTTTCGTTTCTTTCTCGATCAAACCGAACCTGCAAGCCAATATACGGATAGGGGTGAAGATTATCAAAGTCTCTTCCCTCCCCTTTCTGATAAACCTTAATCAAAATCTCTTTATTATACCAAGGAGTTGTCGCTACATCCACTTTTATAGAATCTAAACGAGCAAATCGTTCATACTCAAGACGTCCCTTATAACACTCCTGCTCTTTATAATATTGCATGACAAGAGCAGTGATCTCCTGAGGTTTTTCTTCCATCCCTTTAACATAAAAATCCACCTCGGCTCCAATCATATGCTTAGAACTCGTATTATAAAGCGAGCTATCTGAATACGCATGATGAGCGGGACAGCGATGACCACACGTGATCTCAACCTGGCAGCCTGTCTTAAGCTGTATATAATTTAGAAGGTCTAAAAGGATAGGATAGATAAATTCTTTTTTCCCTCGAGTAGGCAAGCTATGATTATGCACTCCCGAACAATCTTTCAGCATAAGATTAGAGTTTTTTTCTTTGTTCTTAGGAGGATTTTTTTCATTTCCCTTACATCGGAAAGATTCTTTTGTGATCCCAGGATGAATCCCCGCATACCCAAGCTCCCAAGGATAAGGGTCTCGAATTTGCGATAGTAATTTTGTCTCGGGGTATTGCACTTCATGAGATAGTCGATGCACTCGATCTTTTCTCTCATTTTTTTGTCTAATTTCTTTTTTTTGAGACTGCTCCATACCGGAGCAGCTAGCAAGCAGTAATAACAACATACAACTTCGTAGACTCATGTCACTACCCCCTTACCTAGAAAAAGGCTAAGGTTACCCGAAGGGTCCTTTTTTTTCCATATCTGCTAAAATTCGTCTATAAAAAGCATTTGTTAAATGCATGATTTTCTTCTTGAGATATTGTAGCCTATACCTGAAAATAGAATTATCTCTTAAAAAACCGGTTAAAATGGTCGTTCCTTCAAAAAAACATCTAAAACTAAGCGTCTTCCTATAGGAATCGACGATTATAAAGATTTAATTGACGAAAGCTGCATATACATTGATAAGACTCTTTTAATTGAAGATTTTTTGGATAACACAAGTAAAGTCACTCTTATCACCCGCCCAAGACGTTTTGGTAAATCAATCACTCTTTCCATGCTGCGATATTTTTTTGAAAAAACGGATAAATCTACAGCTCATCTTTTTGAAAAAAGCAAAATTTGGCAAGAAGAGAGATTTAGAAAGCTTCAAGGGACTTATCCCGTTATTTTCATTTCTTTTAAGGATGTCAAAGCGACCTCATGGGAAGAAGCTTATCAAAAATTAAAAAGTCTATTAGCCGAAGAAGTAAGAAGAACTCTTAAACCTCTAGAAAACAAGATAGCTCAAGACTACAAAAAAAAATATGAAACTTTAATTAATAAGACAGCAGAGAAAACTGACTTTGAAGAGAGTCTTCTTTTTATTACCAAAGTCTTTAAAGAGGTTGTCGAAAAAAACACTATCATCTTGATTGACGAGTATGACACTCCTATTACCCACGCTTATCTCAACGGGTTTTATA
>JAZKAC010000120.1:0-2481 GCA_040389325.1 Chlamydiota bacterium
ATAAAAGCATGTAACATAAAAAAATCCTATCAAAAAGCATCCAAAGGTTCATACCCTAAAGCCCTATATCCTTGCATCCGTTTTTCACTCATACGAAGAAGCGTTAGAACTTGCTCATCCACGTAATCATAAATCATCACACTTTCCTTGCCCTGACAAGCTCTATGCAAACGCCCTGCATATTGAGCCAAGGTCCCTTTCCATGAAATTGGCATAGCAAGAAAAAGAGTATCTAGCCTAGCATCATCAAATCCTTCTCCTAAAAATCGTCCCGTAGCAATTAACAATCTCTCTTCTTCCTTAGGAATAGATCTAAGACTCTCCATCTCAATCCTTCTTTCTTTGGGGCTCATTCCCCCATGCAAGACAATTATATTTTTAACAACGGGTCGAAGTTTCTCGGAAAGAATTTGCACATGCTCTTTTCTTTCCGTGAGGATAAGAGGAGACCTCTTATTTTCCAAAGCCTTTAAAACATCTTCAAAAATAAGGGTGTTACGAGAAGAGTCCAAAGCAAGAGCGGCATAGATGTCTTGGATTTGAATTTTTTGAGTTTCTTCGATCTCTTTCATTCGAAAAGATGTCTTTCTTAAAATAACATGATGAGAAAAAGGCCTTTTCTCTGCCTCTTTTTTAGCATCTACCTTGTATCTAATAGGCCCGCACTGCATAAAAATAATAGGATGAAGTCCGTCTTTACGAATGGCTGTGGCTGTAAGCCCTAATACAAATTTAGCCTTACACTCTTTAATAACAGACTCAAAAGACAAGGCAGAGATATGATGACATTCATCCACTATCACCTGACCATAACCCGCTACAAGGTCATCCACTCCTTCTTTCCCAGACAAGCTTTGAATCAAAGCCACATCTATCTTACCTGTAGCTTTCTTTTTTCCTCCCCCTATATAACCGATTTGATCGGGAGCTATATCTAAAAAGCTTTTTAAACGCTCTATCCACTGATCTTTAAGCTGACTGCGATGCACGAGGATCAGGGTATTACAACCTCTCTTTGCAATCATATAGGCTGCTACCACAGTCTTTCCAAAAGCTGTAGTAGCAGCAAGTATGCCTATATCGTGTTTAAGAAGGGCCTGCACCGCTTCCTCCTGACTTGGAAAAAGATTTCCTACAAACCTTTCCTCTTGAATGGTTACCTTAATGCCAACTTGAGTTAGTAGTAATACTACTTCGTCTAAACATCCCCTGGGCAAAGCTATGTGACCTGAAAAGAACTCTGCAGAGTGTATCACTCTAGGCACATCAAACACGGACATTCTCATCGCTTGTTTTTTATAAAATTCAGGATTTTGAAACGCAGCAATTCGAACAAGCTGGTTGATTAAAGAAGGGGGTAACCCTTCTTTAGGCACATAGACTCGGTTCCCTGAAACAACGGATATCATCTGGGGCAAAACCTCCTCAATCTTAGGAGGGACTCTTTTTCGAGAAGGAGGCGATGCCCAAGGATCCTTTATTTCATCATCTATTGGAAGGCTCAGGCCAATTTCTCCTTTAATAGCAGCTTCTTTAGCTAATAGCTCTACTTGAAATAGAGTCATTTTTGAAATGGAAGCCATAAAAGCCCATTGATCTTTATAAGGCTCAAAAAGAGCATCAACAAAGACACTGTTCCCCTTTTCTCTAGGAACTTTTTGCAAAGGCAGCGCTATCAAATTCCCAAAACCGCCTAAAGGGAGCTTATCTTGATGAGGAAATAAGCGATCATAAGAATCAAGCCCTATCTCTGGCCGTCTATCTAACGTTTTTGTTATAAGATATGTTCCCATTCTCCTAGCATCGACGGCAGGTACCTTCTCAGAGAAAAACACCCACACATGGGCGCCATTTCCCGATCTTGACCTTTCTACATAAGCTGGCACATTTTTTTCTTTGCAAGATTCTAAAAAAGCCGTAACATCCCTTCGCCATAGCCCTTTATCGAAATCTACCGCCAAAAAACAACAAGAGTTATCTTTTAAAAGTGCGTATACTCCTATAGTAGTCGAATTTCCATCTCTGTCTTTTACTCCAGCTAAGTGATTATAAATAACACCGTCATCTAGAGGGCTAAACACTCTATGAGGACATAGCTTAGGATTTGCCTTAGCTATTTTACAGATTTTACAACTCCAACCGCTAGTGCCCACAGGTTGATAAGAAGGCTTTTGATTAGGTCGTTCCCGTCTTTGCGGATACACATCTTCTCGTCCTCTAAATAAGCTCCGGAATAAAGCCACTCTTTCCCTTAGAGTTAAAAAAGGCGGTTCTGCAGGAAGAGTAGCCACTTCTCCTACATTATGAATTTTCACTTCAAGGATTTCTTTTTTACGAGAAATCTCTTCGAGTTGTTTTCTTAGCCCTTGTTCTTCCCTTTCCAACTCTTGCAATTGCTCATGTATCCGACCTTCCAGCATCTTACACCCTCATTCGATTGATTTGAAATACTAGGCTTAATCGTTATAATAGATCAACTTT
>JAZKAC010000121.1:0-16325 GCA_040389325.1 Chlamydiota bacterium
GATCGAAGGGGGGTGGGTCATTCTTCGCGATCGTCAAATGGGTCATTCTAATCAACCTTTAACAGCTGTCATCAATACCCAAGAAAAGCCGATTTTACGCACCTTTGTTCGGGTTATCTATTCAACACGCAAATACGATCGCTTAGGCAATGCTCACAATCCTGCCTTTGACTACGAGTGGGAGATGGTTAGGAGAGAAGCTCAGTTGGATTTAGCATTCAAGCCTTAGTCTCCATGACTTCGATTTTTACTTGGAGCCGACTTTTTTTAGAGATAGGGTGTCTTGGGTTTCTTGTAGATAAAGGTTCTATACAGATGTAAGAGGCTCCCTTCGGTCTATAAAGTTGCCAAGAGGCTTCATCGCCCTCTACCTGAAAAGAAATCCTTAAAACAAACTGCGCATTTTCATAAAAGATTTCGAAGTCATTTTTTGTTTTTTTTGGAATAAAACCGACATCGACTTCTTGTGTGGCATCAAAAGAAAGATGTCCTTCTTGATCTAAAAAAGAAGAAGGAATAGGCTTCCACTCTTCTTGTATACGGTACTTATTTTCTACTGCAGCTTTAATTCTGCCCCCTTCTAATGGTAGTGTGTAGTAATAGTGAAGTCCAATAAGTGAGGGGTTTTTTGATTCTACGGAAAAATCTAAGGAAATTCCTTTTGGCAATAAAGAAGCGAGGAGCTCCATTTGAAAAGGGAAACCTTCTAAAGCTGAAAGAGGAACTCCATTCCAAAGATCTTCTCCTGAAAGCTTTGCCGTAATCGAAGATTCGGAAGATTGAACTTTCCAGGGGGCGTAGCGTGCTATGCCGTGTGAAAATGGCTCCGTGACGCCGTTAGCTTTTAGCCTTGCAATATGGGGAAATAATGATTCGGAAGGCACGGGTTGGATTTGATTTACTGGTCTATGGTGAAAATGCGGGCCAATCAAACTACCAAGTCCTGCAAAACGATCTTCAAATAAGGGCGTTGTGTTTTGATCAATAACATCTATACCATCCACTTGAAATCGTATTAAATTCATCCCTCTTAAGGAAGAAAACACGGCCTGCACATCTTTATTTTTTAAAATAATTAAATCCATTTTTTTCCTTACATCAACTTTCTAAAAAAGTACGCAACATCCAAGCCATTTTTTCATGTTTTTCAAGTAAATCCGTGAGGAAGTTCGCCGTTCCACTATCTTGATAACTTTCGCAAGTCTCTATGTTTTTTCGCAAAGAACGTATGATCGTTTCATGGTCATCTAAAAGATGTTTAATCATATCTTTTGCAGAGGGCACTATTCCAGGTTTTTCTTTAAGTTGGGTGTTTTTTTGAAATTCTTGTAGTGTTCCGAAAGCCCAGGCTCCGATCGTTCTAGCTCTTTCTGCCGTATCATCTACGATTTGAAATAGTTCTTCATAATGACCTCTAAAAAAAAGATGCAGATCATGAAATTGAACTCCTAGAATATTCCAATGATAATTGAGGGTTTTTGTGTAGAGCGTATACTCATCTGCAAGAAGGTTATTAAGCAGGGTATGTAACTTTTTGAAGTTTTTTTGATCGATGCCAATATTTATTTTCATGAAAAAATCCACCTGGTATAGAATCTAAAATATTATTTACATCTATACCAGGTGGATATTTGTTTGTGTAGATTTTTTTAAAAGGACTCTTTGAGTTTTGAGATTCTTTCTTCTAGCGGGGGATGAGAAGAAAAAAGCTTTAACCAACCCATCTTTTTTGGAGTAGAGATCTTCATTGATTCAAAAGAAGGTTTAGCTAATTTTGGATCTTGGATTCTTTGAGTCCTTTGTAAAGCTTCTAAGGCAGCGATCATCTTTTCTTTTCCTACGATATAAGAGCCTCCTAGATCCGCTCTAAACTCCCGTACTCTAGAAAACCAAGCGACAACGATTGATCCTAAGATCATAAAAACAAACTGAAATAAAAAAACAAAGAGAGTGTAGCTAAGATAGGATCCAGAGGAGGAACTGTTTTTATCTCTTCCCATGTTAGAGAAAACAAAAGCCAGAGCTCTTGCTAAGAACATGACAAAGGCATTCACAATACCTTGGATCAAAGTCATAGTCACCATATCTCCGTTAGTAATGTGGGTGATCTCATGAGAGAGAACTCCCTCTAATTCTTGTTGAGACATTTTACGTAAAAGTCCCGTGGATACGGCGATTAAAGAGTGTTTTTGTGAAGGACCCGTAGCAAAAGCATTGAGTTCGGGTGATTCATAAACGCCAACTTCTGGCATGTGGTTCATATGAGCTGATCTGCAAAGGCCATGTACTGTCGATAGTAGGTTCTGTAACTCGCTATTTGAGGTATTGGGATCAATGATTTTTACCCCCATCATCCACTTTGCCATCACTTTAGAAAGGGCTAAAGAGATAAAAGCTCCACCCATCCCCCATACAAGACAAAAAATCATTAAAGAGGTGTAGTCAATGCCGTGAGATTGTAAATAAGGTTTTACATTAAAGAGGCTTAAAATAACCGTTAACATTGTCATAACAAGTATGTTTACAACAATGAATAAGAAAATGCGTTTAGCGATAGCCATATAGGGATCCTTTTGTTCACGTATAATAGAATTATCGTGTCAAATTATGATCCTGTCAAGATTTTTGAGTAGGGGGACTAGTTTCTAATTAATTATTAAGAGATCGCACAACAATGTGAATCGGCATTGGGAGTTAATGGTATAGATTCTGCTGTATCCTCTAAATTCAAACGAGGAGGGAGTACACATAGTAACATATTTTCAAGAAAAGGGGATTCTTCAACTACAGAAGAGAATATATTTACATATATTGTTTTTTTATAGTTTTCGAAGATTGTATCCGTTACTAACACTTGTCTTGCATCCGAGATCACGGTGTAATTGCCAGCAATCTCGCCATGCGTAACTTCTTTTATATCTTTTGTCATAGAAAGGATCCATTCTGATGGAGAAAGAGCTTTTTCTTGATGAATGGAAGGATCTATAACTAATTTTTTCCCCGATCTAGTTATAATTAAGGGGGCAATGTGCCAAGTCCAGTTTCTGGTTTTTCTTGATGAATTTTCGGTTCGAAGAGAACCTCGAATCCATATTTTTTTAATATCACCGTCAGGAAGATTCATGGATTTAAGCAATCGACACCCCATTTCGGCTCGAGTCTCGCAACCATCGGAACAATTCCAAGGAATGGGCATTTTAGCAAAAGTTTGAACAAAAGAATGAGCTTCTTCCTCTGACTCTACTGCATGAGGAGGCTTAGGGGTTTCATCTAAGATGAATTTCTCTTCGGTGATGTTTGCAATTTCTAGAACTGGAATTTTTCGGCCAAAATCTGAAGTTTTAAATTTTCTGACTACGTACTCTTCCGTTTTTGAATAAAGATGTATTTTAGTAATGATTTTATGTATTTTATGAGGGTCTCCAAATCGTAGAGAGTCGGTAATAGTCAAAGCGTGATTACTTAAGAAAGGTATAACTTTTTTTCTAAAAAGATCGGGATTAGTTTCTTCTGCTAGAGAATTAACCTCTTTAGAAACTTCTCTATAACTATCTAACATATCATCTACACGAAAAGTGTCACAGTTAATTCTTGAGACTGAAGTCATTTAAATCCTTTTTTTGTAGTTAATTTGTTCGTTATATTAGATATATTATACTGTAAAAATTAATTTAAATCAAGTAATTTGATAGTCTTCTTTGATAGTCTATTTTATTGCAATGTGCTTATTAACAGATGGTTGTGTGTTGTAAAAAAATATTCTAGACGAGAGTTTGTAAATGATTTAGTTTTTTAAGAAGGGATCTGGACATAATTGTCGAATTTCGGATTGGAGGGAGAGCAGTGCTTTAGGACTATGGCCTCGATGTTCTGCAAGAGTACGAGCTTGTCTAAAAAATTCCCAAGCTCGCACATAGTCTAATCTTTGTAAGCAGAGGATGGAAAGATAATACTCTACGGTGACGTCGTTAGGGTCTATCGCGTGGTAACGAAGAAGTACATCCAGGGCTTCACTTGTCTTATTGAGTTGAAGATAGGTGGTTGCAAGTTGCAAAAGACCTGCTCGAAATTTGGGGTATTTTTTTAAGATTTTTTGTAAGGTAGTTTGCTTTTCTAAAATGGAAGATCGATTCTCGTCTACGGAAAGAAATATTGTTTTCATCCCTTCGGCATCAATATACCCATTCAAATAATCGGAGGGGAGGGTTTCTGCAGAAACGGCATGGTCTAGGACTACGGATTTTACACGAGCTAAGAGCTCTTTGCCTTCTTTTTTCTTTCCCGCAAAAACATAATTAATTCCTAAAAAAAGGGTTAAAAATGGATCGTTGGGAGTATAAAGACGAGTTCTTTCGTACAGCTTTATGGTGGTTTCATAATCTTGCTTGGCAAGACTAATAGAGGCTTGGTTAAAAAATACAAGACCGACAACTTCTTTCAATGTGCGCATCTGTAGAGATCTTGTGTTGACCCCTAAATAGACATCGGAGGGGAGACTAATTCCTCTTGCCGTTGTTTCTATGTTAAGGATGCCTTCGCTTGAAGGATATCTCAGGTAGATGTGACCTGGGGGTGTGATGATTTCTAAAGACAGGTTAAGTCTTTGGGCTAAACATAAGTATAAGACGGAAACCCCTAAGCAAACACCTCTACGACTATCGATTACGGAGGGTAAAAAAGTGTAGAGATCAATATGTTTTGCATCTAGAGAATGGGGAGGATAACGAAAGCCCATCTCTTGAAAGATGAACCTGTTGATCTGAGAGATTTTTTCTTCGGGAGAAGCATTTTCAGAGAGTCTCACTCTGATTTGTAAGGCCATAAGATCTAAGCTGGCCTCGTAGTCTAAAATTTTTTTCTTAAATTGAGGGTCTTGATCAAATTGATAGATCAAAAGAGCTCTTCCTAAATCGATCTCATCGGAAGAGAGGGCTAAGATTTCTTGTTCTGTCCAGATGGTGGATCCAGGTAGCGATCTATTGCTTAAAGAAGCGCTGATTCTGTTCATAATTTTGATCTGCTCGGGAGCCAAATCAACGGGAGGTTCGGATGGCTGCTTTGTAATAAGAGCGATGATAGCTTGAAGATCTATCTTGGGTAAAATCAGCGTAGAGGAGGAAATGGGTCCCCCTTGACAAAGAAGTCTCCAGGCTCTTTGCAAGGCTAAAGAGCCTTCTGAACTTGTAGGATAAAGTTCGTAGAAGGCAAGGTTTTGTGTGATGGAAAGAGGATCTAAGGAGTGGTATAAAGAGTTTAAATGGGGTGTTGGAGAAGCTATGGCAGAGATCTTTATAAGGAGAAAAAAAAGAAGGGTTCGTAGAGGTGTTATAGCTTTTATAAACATAGAAAGTAGTTTAGGGGGAGTCTTTGGGAATGTCAATAGAACCTTTCGAATCGTGTGTCTTTTGTTGAAGTTTAGTTTGTTCTCGGAAAGAATACGTAGCAACAAGGCGAGCTACAAGAATAACTACGTAAAATTGCCCTATGAGACCTTCTAACATAACCGCCGTCTGCCCGACATTTTTAACCGCTACGATATCCCCATATCCAATTGTTAAAAGAGTAATAAAACTAAAATAGAGCATTTCGGAGAGGTATTGAGTGTAGTAGTAAAAAGCTTTATGTTCGGGACTGATAAAAAAAGAGTTAGGTTCAAAATACTCAATGATCCAAAAAACATAAGCAAAGGCTATTGCAACAAGGAAGTAAGCGCAAATGACTCCTTTTAAAGTTTCTAAAGTGACTTTAGTTTTTAAAAGTACATGTTGAATAATGGTTGTTGTGGCAAGGGAAATAAATACAATATTAAATACTGTAGTGATGACAAAGATAATAGGATGAGGGAAGAAGATATCTATCCAGCAGAACGTAATGGTTGGAATAGCCAAAGCAGTTTGTGCTATTTGCATTTTATGAGAGCGACTGCAGTTGAAAGTGGCAGCAAGAAGAGTTCCCGTTAAAAGTACTTTCCAGATGGCTAAGTATGTGATGCTGTCATTATAAGGACGAAAGATAATGAGGAGCGTGAGGCAGATAAGTAAAGAGTTATAGTAAGTTCGAAGAAAGTTTAAGATGAGACGGGGTACGTATTTGATCATTTCAATCTTCCTTTAAGATAAGTTCATTGGAGAGGGCAAGGAACTTCCAACGCTTGGGACAAGTCCTGAAACGTTACCGTGTTCTATAGCCTCTTTCCAATCGATAGCTTTTTCTGTAAATTGTTGTAGTAAAGTTCCTAAGAGAGGCGCTGCAACTGAGCTTGGTAAATAAAGTTGTAAAATTAAGGTTTGAGTGCTTTCTACGTAAGAAAAAGAGCCTAGGGAAGAATCTATATAGTTAGCTTTTAAAGCTGCCGTAAGAGTGTCTTCTCGGAACTTTCCCGGGGGAACTTCACAGACGAAACAAGCTAAAATTATTCTTTCAAATTCTTCATCGTATTCAATTTGTAAATGGACCTTTTCTTTTATGAACATTTTGCAAAGAGATCCTTGCTCTGCCTCTAAGGAAATTCCCAGAATTTGTCCGAGTTCTTGTATTAGCATTTCAAATTTATTCATTTTCCTCTTCTTCCTCCTCTTCTTCTTCTTTATCCAGGTCTTCTTCTATTTTTTCTAATACTTCCAAAAAGATGGTTAGGGTTTCTTGACGGTGTTGTTCGGATTTAAATAATCTGGGGGATACTTGCCTTATAGCATCTCTCATTTGAGAGAAAATGATAAGCTCTGCCAAAAGTTGATCCTCAAGCCCCATTTGCACTCCTATCTGAAAGACCTTATCCGCAGAGGGGAATCTTTCTAATAAAAGCTTAATAAACGATTTGGATAGAGTCTCAAAATTAACTCTTGAAGGAAGATCCAGATCATCTCGTTCAAAACTGGATAAAATTAGCCGCGAACGTGATTTAAAGAATCGATAAACTCCTAAAATGGCTTGCATGGACTTGGCTTCTGTTAAAAGGCGAGCGAGCTCCCCTTTTTCAATAGAAGATCCTTTGGCTTTAAGATCACTTCCTAAGGAATGTAAAACAAAAGCAATAACGGTCGTTAACTTTTCAAAGGTGTAGTTTTCTGTCAACTCGGCAAAGAGCGCCGCGGCCTCTCTTGGGTTTTGTGTGATGTCTTTATAAAGATCTCGAAGTCCTGTTGGAGAACCAAGGCCCGCCCTGGAAAACTCTCTTGATTGGATGCTGATGTTTTTTCCTGCCAAGATCTCTCTTCCGTAGAGTTCCGTGAATTTTTTCTTAGCTTCTACGAGTTTATCTGTCAGCTCTCCAGTTGATGTTGCAATCAAAAAATCTAAAGCGTCACTTGCTAAAAAAGGGTCTGGGTAAGCTTCTTGTACTTTATCTAAAATTTCTTCTTGAGAATCATCTGGGCTGATTCTATCTCTTAAATATAAAAGAGATTTAGTTAGAAGTTCGGGATTTTTTTTCTGGTATTGTCCAGCTGTTTCTTCAATGCTTTGGACTTCTAAGACGGCTGGGATTTCTTCGGGCTCTTCCGTTTTTTTTCCAGCGACTTCTTTTTTTTTGAGGGTATTTTCAAAGGTATCAAAGTTTCTTCGTATGTTAACAAAGAGGGCATTGTCCCCGATATATTTTAAGCTATTTTGGACCGATTCTTGTTGTATATCTTCTTTTCGACCTGTAGCCTTTGCTCCGGCTTGTTGTATTTGGTTTAAGTTTAGATGAACCCCAAAATCTTCTGCCATACTGGTTTAACCCTTATCCTATGATAGTTGTACCCTTCCTAAGGGTTGTATTCTAATTTCTTGTACCACCTCTTGATAAGAAATAACAGCAAGATCAGGAAACTCGCTTTCAATAAGTTTACGAACAAAGCGTCTTACGTCGATTGCCGTCAAGAGAACGGGAGGTTGTCCCCCTAAAGGGGTTGGAACGATAGTGGTTCGAAGGGCATGTAAAATAAGTTGGACGGAATCAGGATCTAGAGCTAAATAAGATCCTGCAGAAGTTTGTTTAATAGCGCCTCGGATGAGGTCTTCAATTTCTGGATCTAAAAGATATACGGATAAAACAGATTGACCTAAGGAATATTTATAGCTGATATATCTTCTTAAAGAAGATCGAACGTACTCTGTGAGCAAGACCACATCTTTTTCCGTTTGAGCCCATTCACTTAAAGCTTCCAAGATCGTTCTAAGATCTTTAATGGAGACTTGTTCTTGTACTAGCCTTCGGAAGATATCGGTAAGCTTTTGTAAGGGAACGAGCCTTGTAACTTCTTTGATTAGATCGGGGTAAGATTTTTCAATAAACTCCAAGATACCTCGAACTTCTTGGATTCCGATGAACTCGCTTGCATAGTGTTTATAAAAATAGGAAAGGTGTAGGATCATGACGTCTAAAGGCTTCCAGAATTTAATTCGGGCTTTTTGTAAGATCTCTTGGTATTTAGCATCTACCCAAAGAGAAGGAAGGCCTAAAGAATTTTTTGTTGTATTGAAAGGAAGGTTGAATTTTCGTAATGTTTCAGGACTTTCGCTGGTTAAAAGAGAGTCTTGTAGAATTTTTCCTCTTAAAATGGGGACCTCGTTTAAAGAGATGGAATATTCGTCAGGCTCTAGAGTCGTGGAATCCGTTTTCACATGAACCCCAGGAAATCTTACTCCAAGGTCTTGGTATAAAGCATGTCGCATCTTAGGGATCATATCATCGATAAATGTAGTTTCTCCCTTTTCTTTTTTCAAGGAAGTTGAAAGATTTTTTCCTATTTCTAAAATAACGGGAAGAGTTAGGGCGTAGTCATCTTGTCCACCCCTTACCACCGTATGACCTTCTACATCCGTGGCAACGCCTGCGGAGGTAAGCATACCTTCACTTTTTCTTGTGGCCTTTCTTGTCTTATTCCAGACCGTAAAGGAAACGGCCCCAAGAAGAATGGCCATGCTCATAAATACAAAAGTAGGAAACCCTTCAATAAACCCCATGGCAAAGATTACGCTAGAGGCGATCATAAGAGCTTTAGGTTGACCTAATAACTGAGATGAAATCTCTCTTCCTAAGTTGGCATCTTTTTTATCGCTGGAGACCCGAGTGGTTACAATACCTGCCGTCAAAGAGATCAACAAGGAGGGGATCTGGGAAACAAGGCCCTCTCCGATAGATAATAGAGTGTAAACTTGAGCTGACTGTAAAGCCGTCATTCCGTGCATCGTGATTCCGATGATAAGTCCTCCGATGATGTTAATAACAACAATAACAATACTTGCTATAACATCCCCCTTGACGAACTTCATGGCTCCATCCATAGCTCCGTAGAGTTGGCTTTCTCTTGTTAACCCAAGGCGAAGTTCCCGTGCTTGGTTGGCATCGATGATTCCGCTTCTCATGTCGGCATCGATACTCATTTGTTTTCCTGGCATCGCATCTAACGTAAAGCGTGCCGCAACTTCGGCTACCCTTTCCGCCCCTTTTGTTACGACGATAAACTGCACGATGGTAATAATTAAAAATATTACGCCCCCTACGACGAAATTTCCCCCTACGACGAAATTTCCGAATGCAAAAATAACATGCCCTGCATCGGCGTGAAGAAGAATTTGTCGTGTAGCTGAAATTTCAATCCCCAATCTAAATAAAGTCGTGATAAGTAAGAGGGAAGGGAAGATGGAGAGTTGAACGGCTTTCGGGATGTATAAAGACACCATGAGTAAAGAGATGGAAATCGTTAAGTTGACAGCAATGAGATTATCTAAGACGGCAGGAGAAACGGGGATGATAATCATCATAATCAGTACGATGATGAAGGCAGCTAGTACGATGTCGCTAGATTGACTAATAAGAGCATGAGCTTTTCCGCTGCTCAATGACCTAGTGATGTTTTCTATAAGTTTTTTCATTTATAAAGATCCGAGCCTATAATTTCATTGTTTTCAAGACCCTCAAGCCAGCGTAAAATTTCAGCGACGGCTTCGTAAGTCTCTTCTGGAATGCACTGATGTAATTCCCCTTTCTCAAAAAGTGTTTGTGCTAAAGCCACATTTCGCATAATCGGGACATTATAATCTACTGCTAATTTTATGATTTGATCTGCAATGGGTCCTTTACCCATTGTAAGTATTCTAGGAGCTTTTTCCGTGTCTTGTTGATAAGAAAGGGCTATTGCCAGGTGTACGGGGTTGGTAATGACGGCTTTTGCTCGCTTAGTAGAAGACGGGCCTTCTTGGTAAGCAATTTCTTGCGCAATTTGTTTTCTTTTCCCCTTGATATGAGGATCTCCCTCGCTATCTTTATACTCTTGTTTAACCTCAAACTTTTCCATTTTCATTTCTTTGGCAAAGTTTTTTTTCTGATAAATAAGGTCGGCGACGGCGATAAGAAAAAAGAAGATCCCTACTCGAATAACGACTTGAACTAAGAAATCATTAAATAGTTGAGCAGTTTCGTAAACGGTTAAAGCTGCCGTTGCGATGATTTCGGGAATGCTAGTCCACATTACAGAGTAGATTAATAAGACAGCTCCTGTAATTTTTAATATTGATTTAATTAATTCAAAAAGTGTTTTCATTTTGAATATGTTTTTTAAGTTAGAAATAGGATTAAGTTTTTTCAGGTCAGGCATCATCGATTCAAAAGAAAAGAGAGGGCCGACAATTATAAAACTAATAAAAACTCCTATGATGGTAGTCAGTAAGGCAATAGGAATGCTTGTATTAAAAATAACAAGCAGAGATTGAATGAGGGCGCCTGGCACCTGATCTTGTAAGTTAGAAGACTCTCCCACGAGTTTGAAGCTTACGATAATAAAGGAAGATAGCTGCTCAAATAAATAACCCGATAATGATAAGGTGGTGGCAATTGAGACGATGAAGGTAAAGGCGGAAGAAAAATCTTGAGATTTAGCTACCTGCCCTTTTTTCCTTGCATCTCGCATTTTTTTCGGGGTAGCTTGTTCGGTCTTTTCACCCATGCGTTCTTACTCCTTAAACAAGCTATCTAATCACAGGTTTTCAAGGTCGTCAAGTTAAATTTTTCTTAACAGAAAAAAGTTTAATAGGTAATCCTCCGTTTTTGAAGGAAAGTTCAGGGTAAACGGAAAGTCCTGCCGTTTCTAAGAGCTCTTGTTCGGGATATAGTAAATAAGCCGTTACATCAGGGGCGCATTTGTTTTGTAAAAATTCAGCAAACTGTTGGAAAAGCAAAATGGAAGTTTCTAGTCGTTTTCCGTAAGGAGGGTTGGTGAGAACGCAATGAGGGGGCGTTGGAGGGGTGTAATAGGCTATATCGTTATATTGCACTTCTATTGAAGAGGCAAACCCTAGTTTTCGTAAATGATTTTGACAAGCTTCGGAGGTTTCTCTGCTTTTATCGGATCCAAAGATTTTTCCCTTTTCTAGAGGGATTCTTAAGCTATCTTGAGCTTCTTTCCACTCTAGCCAATGTGCTTTGTCAAACCCAGGCAGATGAAAAAAGCCCCACTTTTTTCTAAGAAAGCCAGGAGGTGTATGGGTAGCAATCATAGCAGCTTCCATAAGAAAAGTTCCAGATCCACAAAAAGGATCACAGAAAGTTTTGTCTTTAGAGTATTTAGTGAAGAGCAAAAGAGCAGCAGCTAAAGATTCGTGCATAGTCGCTTCCGTATGAAGATCTCTCCATCCTCTTTTATGTAAGGGAGCGCCTGAGGTGTCGATATAAATAGTAGCTCTACCTTTTTGGATAAAGAGGTTGATCTGAACATCGGGAAATTGCTTATCTATGGAGGGTCTAGCTCCCGTTTGTTCTCGGAAAAAATCACAGATGGCATCTTTGACGACTAAAGAAGCAAAGAGGCTGTTAGTGAGATTTGGATGAGATACATTCGAATCAATGGCAAACGTTTTATTGCAATGCATAAAATCGGACCAGGGGATGTTTTTAGCATTAGCGTAAAGATCATCTTTATCTTTGCAAGAAAAATCTGCAATAGGCCATAGGACTCGGGTGGCTACTCTGGATTGATAGTTAATTAAGCAGATGTTATCAAAGCTTTTCGGAACGGAAACACCACAAAACCCTTGGGTGAGCGAGTGCAACCCTAGAGTCTTAAGTTCTTGTTCTAAAATAGGCTCGAAGCCATGGGGACAGGTGACAAATAGTTGTTTCATAGTTTTTTTAATTGTGAAAAAATAAAATCACATCTCCATCTTGTACAATATATTCTTTTCCTTCCGATTTAGCCTTTCCTTGCTCTCTAGCTCCGACTCTTCCATTATATGTTACCATATCGTCATAAGAGACAACTTCCGCTCGAATAAATCCCTTTTGGAGATCGGTGTGGATCTTGCCAGCAGCTTCGTTGGCAGGGGTTCCTTTTAAGATTGTCCAGGCCCTTGTTTCGATCTCTCCCGTCGTAATATAAGTGATGAGATTTAACAAGGAGAAGCTTGCCTTGACCAAGCGGTCAAGTCCCGTTTCCGTTAATCCTAGGCTTTGTAAGAACTCTGTAGCTTCTTCTTGAGTTAGTTGTCCAACTTCTTGTTCTAGCTTAGCACAGATGGGGACAACAAGGCTTCCTTCTTCCTTAGCGAATTCTCTAACTTTTTGCACGAGGGGATTTTCTAAAGAGGGTAAAGAGTCTTCCGATACATTTGTTGCATATAAAACTTTCTTGTTAGTGAGAAAAGGGTATAGTGCAAGAATCTTTTTTTCTTCTTCGGAAAGATCGAGCTTGCGAAGAGGTTTTTCTTGGTTTAAATGTTCCAGAGCTTTTTTCAAAACATCTAGAGTAGGTTGTAATTCTTTTTTCCCTTTAGCGAGCTTTTCCATGCGAGTGTAGGTGTTTTCTGCCATTTGCAAGTCGGATAAGATAAGTTCCATATTGATAATTTTGATGTCGGCAATGGGGTCTACTTCGCCAAGCACGTGAATGACATCATCGTCTTCAAAGCATCTTACCACGTGAATAATGGCATCGGTATCTCGGATGTTCGTTAAGAATTTGTTGCCAAGTCCTTGTCCTTCAGAAGCGCCTTCTACAAGCCCTGCAATATCTACAAATGTTACGGTTGCAGGAAGGATTTTTTTACTATGAGAGATGGAGGAAAGCTTTTGTAGTCTCGGATCCGAAACTTCTACAATGCCTATATTAGGATCGATTGTGCAAAAGGGGTAGTTTTCGGCAGCTGCAGCTTTTCTTGTTAACGCATTAAAAAGAGTAGACTTCCCCACGTTGGGTAAACCTACGATTCCACAAGATAGATTACTCATAATCGCGATCCTTATTGCAAAAAAGAAACGATTCTACCTTAAGACTTCAAAAAAGAAAATAGAAAAAACACATTGAAGACTTAATGGAGGCTATAATTTTGAATATAACTTTGGCTATGGTAAGAAATACTTAAGTGCCGTCCTTACTAATCTTATGATGCTAGCATTTTTAATCGATCAAGCTCAGCAGATAGGATGCCAATTGTTCTTGTCTGCCAAAAAAAAAGCCGGCACATATCGAGCGTTGTGGCAAGCAATGAGGACCCTGTTTTGCTGTGTAGAAATTCCTTCTTGGGAGGTGTTTTATCTATTAATCAGCAAGAAAATCAACCTCAAAAAGATGGAATAGCAATAGATTACGGTTGGTAGATTGTTTTCTTAAAATCTGCAAAAAAAGCGGACACGGATTCCTTTCGCCTGGTGAGATTCTCTCTCGTACAAAAGCTGCTTTTTTACTCAAAAAAAACATGCTGAGAGAATATTTTTTAGTTTGCGTAAGGTTTTTTGGATAAAAAAAATGGCTTTACGATCGAATTTCGAAGCTCTTTTGAGGATTTCTATCCTTACTTAACCTCCAGCGGGAATTTCTGATGAAATCTCACTATACATGCGTTGTTAATTATTGTATCATATCAAAAATAATATATAATTTCAATTTTTAATTAATATTCTTGTTAAATTTGTATATTAAGGAGGAGGGGGCAAGCAAATCTTTTGGATATACATCAAATTCACAATAAGGTATCTCTTTTTAGTAAATTAGATAATGAGTACATCATATGGCTAAGCTTTATTTCTATTACTCTGCAATGAATGCAGGGAAAAGCACCACCCTCTTACAGTCTGGGTATAACTACGTAGAGCGGGGTATGCAAGTACTTCTTTTTGCTCCTTGCATCGATAACCGATTTGGAAAGGTAGCAATCCATTCCAGGATAGGGCTTACGCAAGAAGCTATCGGGTTTGATAACGATACCGATTTTTTTGAGTTTGCACTTAAACAAAAAGAATGCCTACCTAACCTAACCTGCGTGTTGATTGATGAGGTTCATTTTTTAAAAAAAGAGCAAATTAAACAGCTTACAAAAATTACGACCGAATTGAAACTTCCCGTTTTATGTTACGGTCTTCGCTCCGACTTTAAAGGGGAACCTTTTGAAGGAAGCTCTTATCTGCTTGCATGGGCAGAAGAGCTTACCGAGATAAAGACGATTTGTCATTGTGGAAAAAAAGCCACGATGAATATCCGAATCGATGCAAAGGGTCTTGCTATAGAAGAAGGGGATCAAGTGCAAGTTGGAGGAAATGAGAGTTATGTTTCTTCTTGTATGACTCATTTTCGGGAATTTAATAAAACTTTCTCTCAAGTAAATTGCGCTCAACCTATGGAGGTTTCATGACCAATCGGGTAAAAGGATGGCTTATTTGCCTTATCGCCTCATGTTTTTTTTCTTATGAACTTGTTCAATTGCATATGTTAAATGCGATTTCTCCTATGCTTATGAAAGATCTTTCTTTATCAACTACGGATTTTTCAGCTCTTTGCTCTACGTATCTTTTGGCTGATGTTATTTTCTTGATCCCTGCAGGGATCATCTTGGACCGTGTCCCTGTCAGAAAGATCATTTTAATGGCCCTAGGACTCTGTATTATAGGGACGTTCGGTTTTGCTTTCTCAACTACTTTTATGCAGGCGGCGGTATCTCATTTTCTATCGGGTATCGGAAATGCCTTTTGTTTTTTAAGTTGTATGATGCTCGCAAATAGTTGGTTTGGGAAGAAAAGTTCTTTGATTATGAGTGTAATGATCACCATCGCTCTTTTAGGGGGCGTAATAGCTCAAGTGCCATTTGCCTTGTTAGCCGAGAAATTTAGTTGGCAAAAGACTCTTATTTTTGACGGGATTGTAGGTTGTTTGATTTGGGTGTTAAACTACATTTTTGTAGAGGAAAATAAAGCAAACGCTCTTATAAGAGAGAAGTCTTCCGTAAGAGTATTTTTATCTAATCTAAAGCCTGCTTTTTCAAATATTCAGGTGTGGAAGTGTGGGTTTTATACGGGCTTTTTGAATCTGCCTCTTATGATTATCAGTGCTATGATAGGAAATTTGTATCTAACCCAGGTGCTCCATTTTAATCTTTTACAGGCTTCTTTAATCACGAGTATGATCTCCGTCGGGACTATTGTAGGATCTCCTTTATACGGCTTTTTAAGTGACTTTTTTCAAAAGAAAAAAATGCTGATGATGGCAGGTGCTTTATTAAGTCTTGCGGGCTTTTCTATGCTCCTCATTGTTAAAAGTCCAAGTCTTTTTACAATGATGACGATTTTCTTTTCTCTCGGTTTTTTCTCTGCTTCCCAAGTATTAGGCTACCCCATGATCACGGATTTAGCTCCAAAAGAGCTTAGAGGGACCTCTATGGGACTTGCGGCTTTGATCATTATGGGCTTGGCTTTTGTAGGACAACCTCTTACTGGTTTTCTTATTGATATGACCTCTACTGCGGATAGCTATAATTTTACTTACGCTTTGATGATCTTCCCAATAGGTTTTATAGTTTCTTTAGTAATGGCCCTTTCTATAAAAGAACCAACCTATGTTTTGGCTTTAGAAAATGAGTAAGAAGATAGAGCTGGAAGATAATCACAAGTGTTTTGCTTGTGGTCTTGAAAACCTGGATGGACTTCGGCTAGAGTGGCATGTTGAGGGGAATGTAATGACAACTCAATTTATCCCAGAGTCAAAATATCAGGGGTGGAAGGGGCTTGTACATGGGGGCATTTTAGCGACACTTTTGGATGAAGCTATGACAAGGCTTGCTTGGATAGTTTATGGAGGAGCTATGACTGCCGAGATGACTGTGCGTTATGTGACGCCCACTCGCATCGGAGAGCTACTTTACATTCGTGGCGAGATTGTTAAAGACTCGCGCCGCCTTGTTGAAATGAAAGCTACTATCCATGTCGAAGGTGCTACAAGTCCTGTCGTTGCATACGCAACGGGAAAAGCGATTAAGATACTCTAATCTAACAGAGATCTCATTTTGTGATGAGATCTCTTTAATCGAGTTAATGGAGTTTTTGTCCGTTGGGTACAATTGTCCCGGGGCAAACTAAA
>JAZKAC010000122.1:0-5996 GCA_040389325.1 Chlamydiota bacterium
ATTCTTTTTTTCGAAGAGCATTTAATACATTTTCTACAATCTCTTGCTCATCAACTACTATAGGAGGGGGTTGCATTAAATCTTTAACTAAAATTTCTTTATTGGTCTTTTCCATGTTTTCCTATAGCGTATTATCTCCTCATAAAACATTTCCTTTTTTTTGATCAATCGTTTATCCTCTTTCCTATGAAAAAAAAAGATAATCAAAATACTTCTTGGGAAAAGGCCAGCTCTTGGTATGATAAGGCTGTCGGAGAAACGGGACACTATTATCACGAAAATGTGATTCTCCCTCACTTAACTCGCCTTCTTTCTTTAAAAGAAGGGTCTACAGCTTCCTATTTAGACTTAGCTTGCGGTCAAGGGATCTTATCGAGGCATTTACCCAAATCTTCTACCTATGTCGGAGTGGATTTGTCTTTATCTCTTGTAGTCTCCGCTCAAGAAAAGAATACCCAAACTAATCATACCTTTGTCGTGTCCGATATCACAAAACCTTTACCTGTTTCAAAAAAAGACTTCGATTTTTGCACAATTATCCTGGCCTTGCAAAATGTAGAACACCCCGTAAAGGCTTTTTGCAATGCGGCTAAGCATCTGACTTCGGGCGGAAAGCTCGTCCTTGTTATGAACCATCCGTGCTTTAGGATCCCCAAACAATCTAGTTGGGGTATTGACGAAGAAAACCAAGTTCAATACAGAAGAGTTGATAGATATTACCGATCCATGTTGATTCCCATACAACTACATCCAAGTCAAGGGGCTCAGTCTGCTACTACCCCCTCTTTTCATCATCCCTTATCTTGTTGGACCCTATGGCTACACGAGGCGGGATTTGCTATCGAATGGATCGAAGAGTGGTGTTCTGATAAAGTCAGCACAGGTAAGCATGCTAGAAGAGAAGATGTAAGTAGAGAAGAGATTCCCCTCTTTTTAACAATAACGGCTTTTAAGCTATAGGCTTAAGATGTTCTAAATAGGTCAGAAATTCTTTTTGGAGAATCTTGAGTAAGAGAGGTTCTTGGACTGCTGCCAGGTAGAGAGAGAAAGTTTTCTTGATTCTTTGCTAGATTCTGAAGAGTTAATTCCACTTCCTCATAAGCCTTTTCACAGCTCTTTGCAAATCGAGGAGTTAGGCTGACCTCTTCCTTTAATAGGAAAGTGGCCTGTGTTTTTGCAAGGCCAAGGTTCTTTATATTTACAAGCCACCCACTACTCTTTGCTTCTTTATATTCTTCTTGAGTTAAATAATCTTTGTGTAGGCGGTTAAATACCTCATCACAGGCACGATATACTTTAGCAGGTTCCGTTACGTGTTTTTCGTAAAAAAGCTCATAAGCTTTTTTTGATTCATAAGCTTGAGTGGAATTATAGTGTTTATTAGCGATGATTTCGCCCGCATAAACTTGAGTAAGCGCTAGCCTTGTCAGTTTGAGAAAATCATTTTGACTCACAACGCCTTGAACACATTTACTACATTTATCTTGAATCATTGCAGCTTCGGATGGGGTGAACTTAGGACCTTCGGTAAGGCTTGAGATGAGATCGGGATTGTCAAGATTTTCGAAATCTTTAAAAGATATATATTCATTGCTAATCATGCTCTAACTATAAAACAATTGTATTTCAAAAGCAATTAAGTTTTTTTAGATGAATGGAGTATTTAAATTGTTGACTTATACGCATTAGTTATTTACGATAAAAAAAATCAAAACGTCCCTCCTTTTAGGAGATATCTTATGTACAAAGAATTCATTCCGAAATCATACCTGTGTCTTCGTTCCAATTACACATTTTCCATTTTCAAAAAAGATGTTATTGCCGGAGTAACCGTAGGAGTTATCGCTCTTCCCCTTGCGATGGCTTTTGCGATCGCATCCGGGGTAACGCCATTTCAAGGACTCATAACGGCTGTTATTGCAGGATTTTGTATTTCTGCCTTCGGAGGGAGCAAAGTCCAGATAGGAGGTCCTACAGGAGCCTTTGTTATACTTATTTATGACATCGTTCAGCGAAATGGATATGAAGGCTTAGTTGCAGCCACATTACTTGGAGCTTTCTTTTTACTTTGTCTAGGGATTTTTCGTGTAGGGTCTTGGATTAAGTATGTACCTTATCCTCTTATCACGGGGTTCACAACGGGACTTGCCGTTCTTATTTTCTCTTCCCAGATTAAAGATTTCCTAGGTCTTTCCATTACAAACCTGCCTTGTCACTTTGTCGGTAAGTGGTCTTTATATTTTACAACGATGTCTACTTGTGAGTTATCAACTCTTTGCTTAAGCGCGGGATCTTTGATTCTTATTCTACTGGTTCGTAAATTCATTCCTAAACTTCCTTGGGCCATCACTGCCATTACTTTATCTACTCTAGTTGCTTATATATTTTCTTTACCCGTGGAAACAATTTACTCACGATTTGGAGAAATCCCTAACCATTTTCCCTCCATTTCGTTTCCTAAAATTACAATCTCGAATAGAAACCTCACGGAGATCTTTTTAGATGGGATGGCTATCGCGTTTCTAGGAGGGATAGAATCCCTTTTATCTGCCGTTATCGGAGACGGAATGACAGGAGGACGCCACAAGTCCAATTGCGAGCTTATGGGACAAGGAATAGCTAACTTTGCTTCCGTGCTTTTTGGAGGGATCCCGGCAACGGGAGCCATTGCCCGTACGGCAGTCAATATCAAAAGCGGAGCTAAAACTCCCGTTGCTGGGATGGTTCATGCCTTAACTCTTTTAGCCATCATTCTTTTCTTAGCGCCCGTCATAAGCTATATTCCCCTGCCGACTCTTTCTGCAGTCCTCATTATGGTCGCTTGGAATATGAGTGAGATTGATCATTTTATTAAATTATTTAAAGCCCCTATCGGGGATGTGCTCATCCTGCTTACAGCCTTTTTTTTAACCGTTTTTGTTGATATTACGATAGCAATCTGTTTTGGTATGGTTCTAGCCTCCTTTTTGTTTATGAAACGGATGAGCCAATTTCCTAAAACAATTTCTTTAACAAAGGAGTTTTCCGAAGAGGCTGACTCCCCTCTCATAATTTCTCAAAAAAACTATTCCAACATAGAAATTTATGAAATACAAGGCCCATTTTTTTTTGGTGCGGCCGACATATTACAAGATGTACTTACCAACATAGAACGCGCTCCTAAGGTGTTCATTCTTAAATTACATGATGTAACATTCATTGACGCTTCAGGGATGCACGCCTTAAAAGAATTTTATGAAAGGTGTAAGAAGGAAAAAACCATTTTATTGTTGGCAGAACTCCAAGGAGAGGTTAAAAAGGATTTGGTTAAGTTCGGTTTTATAAAAACTCTTGGTAAGGAACATGTTTTTCCGTCTCTTGAAAAGGCTCTAGCTAAGGCTAAAGAAGAGGTAAATAAAAATTGATCCAATGGACACACGCAAACTTTGCCCTTCAGGGCGGGGTTAGTGTGCCTCTTGAAATTTTGTAAAAATTTCTATTCTATGTAATTTCTAAATTTAGTATGCTATGACTCATGTCGATGCGCGAGGATATCGCGTTTTTGTAAAGCAAGTTCCTCTATGGCAATACTCTCGACATGAGCGTCATAGCGAAAGATCCGTAAGGATAGGTCGAAAGTACCCTCCGAAGTTACTAATCGATAACCAAGATTGGGGCAGTAGGAATCCTCTTCCTTGAGGGAGAGGAGGATGTCAAATGGATTCTCTTGCTGTTTTACAGCAAGGAGTGGTATTTTTATACTTTTCTATAAGTTGTTATTTTGAGGTGTTTATGTGCGGGATTTTTGGATATACAGGTTCTAAGGCGCCAGTAAAGGTTTGTCTTGAAGGACTTAAACTGTTGGAGTATAGAGGCTATGACTCTTCAGGTATTGCTGGAGTTCAAGCAAACACCATCTTTTTTCGAAAAGAAAAGGGTAAAATTCGCAATTTAGAACTCGCTTTGGATCCCCTCTCTCTATTACTTAAAAATGCCATTTCCCATACAAGATGGGCTACTCACGGCAAGCCTTCGGAAGAAAATGCTCACCCACAACTTGATGAAAAAGAACATATAGCCGTTGTTCATAACGGAATCATTGAAAATTACTTTAGCTTGAAGCAAATGCTGATGAATCAAGGCGTCGTCTTCACATCGGAAACGGACACGGAAGTAATTGCTCAGTTAATGGGTTTTTACTACGAAGGAAATATTTTAGAGGCATTTCAAAAGACCATATCCTCTCTTAAGGGCTTTTGGGCTATTGCTCTTATTCATAAAGACTACCCCGAGACCATCTTAGTTTCTTGTAGAGAAAATCCCATAGCCATCGGTGTTAATAAAAAAGATCAAGAGGTCTATCTATCTTCTGATGTCAATGCTTTTTATACAGCTGACCTTGATGTCTTATTTTTAAAAAATGAAGAAATTGCTTTTCTTACCCCTCAAGGAGTTGATGTTTTTAATAAAGACTCTCAACTAATCCCCAAAACTTTGACAAGGATGTCTTTAGAAAAAACGCAGATTTCCAAAAATGGGTTCCCCCATTTTATGTTAAAAGAGATTTTTGAGCAACCCGATGTCATTAGACAAACACTTCACGGACGTTGCTTAACCGAACTTGGGACAGCTTATTTTTCCGAGCTCACCTTAAAAGAGGAAGAGCTGCTCGGTGTAAAACAAGTTCTCGTACTAGCTTGCGGAACCTCTTGGCATGCGGGACTCATCGCTGCAAACTGGATTGAAGAAAAAGCTCGCATCCCTGCAAAAGCGGAAATAGCTTCAGAATTTCGTTATAGAAATGCCGTTTTACCAGAAGGCACTCTTGTGATAGCTATTAGTCAATCGGGAGAGACCTTCGACACCATCGCAGCCGTTAGGGAAGCCAAAGTTAAAGGTGCTAAGGTGATAGCCATCTGTAACGTCCCTAATTCGACGTTAACACGAGAAGTCGATAGTTGCTTATTTTTAAGAGCAGGTCCCGAAATCAGCGTGTGCTCCACAAAAGCTTTTACTGGGCAGTTAACGGTATTAGCTCTTTTCACTCTACTATTAGCAAGGCTTAAGATAATGGATGTAGAAGAAGGTAAAACTTTCTTAGGAGACCTTACTTCTTTATCTATAAAAGCTGACCTGATACTTAGGCAAAAAGAAGGAATCCACGCTTTAGCAAAAAAATATGCCAAGTTTGATAATTTCTTTTTCTTGGGAAGAAATCACATGTATGCGACGTGTCTAGAGGCTGCCTTAAAACTAAAAGAGATAAGTTATATCAACGCCATGGGTTATCCTGCAGGAGAAATGAAGCATGGTCCAATCGCTCTTGTAGATGAGAAACTACCTGTCATCGGTTTTTGTGGTCATGAAAAAACATTGGATAAGATGCTTTCTAATCTAATGGAAGTCAAGGCTAGACAAGCTCCCGTATTAGTTTTTGCTCCTAAGGGAACAAAAGAGATTGAAACGGTTGCAGATGACATCTTATGGATCCCCTCCGTTAGTGATGATCTAAACTGCTTCATCTATTCTATTGCAGCTCAGCTCTTAGCTTACTTCATAGCTTTAGAAAGAGGTACGGACATCGACCAACCCAGAAATTTAGCTAAGTCAGTCACCGTAGAGTAAGGTCTAAAAAAAACGATACCAAACATTCAGCAAATACTGTAATCTTTGGGCTGTTACATCCTGACATAATTCTACCCGTGCCTCTTTATGAAAACTCCGAATGATTTCGATTTTTTTTGGCCAGGCAGTATATAAGGCTTAAAGCAAAGATCGAATCTCCTCTTCCGATAAACCACTGGCGGTTACTACGAGAGAAATCGGAATGCCATTTTCTAACAGACAGAGAGCCATTTCCCTCGCCTTTTTAGCTTCACCTTTAGCTTCACCTTCAGCTATTCCTGCTAATCGTTGATAATCAAAAGCTGCTTGTAAGTCTAATATGCGTTTTTCATTTTGCTGGTAAGATAAAAGCTCTTCTTTAGACCAAGAAAACCGATCTAAGGCCTCATAGG
>JAZKAC010000123.1:0-2333 GCA_040389325.1 Chlamydiota bacterium
GAGATAATACGCTATAGGAAAACATGGAAAAGACAGATAAAGAAATTTTAGTTAAAGATCTAATGCAACTTCCTCCCATGGTAATTGATGAGCAAGAGATTGTAGAAAATGTATTAAATGCTCTTCGAAAAAAAGAATGTAACGGTAAAATTCTTTATTTTTATGTGGTTGACTCTGAAAACACCTTACTTGGCATCCTCCCTACAAGAGCGTTACTTTTGGCAGAACCTCAAGAAAGAGTACAAAACATCATGCAGACCTCCATTTTCTTCTTACACGACACTACGACTTACGAAAAAGCGATGGAATCCTTATCTCACCATAGACTACTGGCTCTTCCCGTTGTAAATGCTAAAAAAAAACTTGTCGGTTTTTTTGACATACAGATGTGCTTAGAGGAGAACATAGATCTTTTTAAGGAACAAAGAAGCCAAGAGATTTTTCAACTTCTGGGAATGCATCTAGAGATTAGCACTTACAAACACCCCGTACACGCCTACACAAAGCGAATGCCTTGGATTTTATGTAATATGATAGGGGGGATTGCCTGCGCTATCGTTTCTTATATCTTTCAAGCAGTTTTAATCAAGGTTCTCCTACTTGCCATGTTTATCCCACTCGTTTTAGCCCTCAGTGAATCCATTTCCATGCAGTCCATGACTCAAAGCTTACAAATACTAAAAAAACAAAACATCTCTTTAAAAAAGGTTGTCTCTCGCGTTTTTTTTGAAATCCGCGTGGCTATTTTAATGTCTGCCACAAGCGGTATCTTAGTTGGACTCCTATCTTTTTTTTGGAAAGCTACGTTCATGACTTCTCTCACGATAGCAATGGGGGTTACCTTCTCCGTGATTTTATCTGCCGTCTTAGGAGCTTCCATTCCGATTGCACTTCACTCTAGTAAACTAGATCCCAAAGTAGCCTCAGGGCCCGTTGTCTTAGCAGTAGCGGACGTAATGACAACAAGTATTTACCTATTTCTAGCTACCTATTGGTTACTGTAAAATGAAGACAGTCTAAATATAAGCGCTCATGCCATCTAAGCTTCGTACAAAGGAACAAAGATGCAGTTTTGACATTGTACGAGCTTGCCAAGCTTATCTCTAAAAAAAACAATTTTAACCGGTTTTTTTTGACCTCATACGTTAAACTTTTATTTTCTCATAAGATGGTGGCGATAAAGGAGTTTGTCATGATAGAGGTTTGCATGAAAAAATATTCTCAATCTAGCTCAGAGTGTGATAGTCTAGCTACATGGATCGGATCAAAGTTTATCAAACCAGATCTCGACTCGAAGAATACTTCTTACACTAATACGGCAAGAGCCGCGTCAGTAGTTTACCTTGGCATGGGGTCATGTTGTATTATAGGAGGTCATAATCTTGCGCCTTTATTTGCCCTGCCAGGAGTAATAACTCTAGCAACCTCAGAACTTCCTACGTGCACTATATGCATTGCAAATGCATGCCGTCAAGCAATTCACACCCATAAAAACCAGTTTTCCACAGCCCCTTCGTTGAACAATAAGGAAGTCGTTCCTTTAAATTAGTTCGTTTAATACACATAGATTTTCAAGGTTGCGAATAATATACTCCTTCCTGCTGTATAGTAACAGCTACTGGCAGACCGTGCAAGAAGGGGGGGACTCTGCAGCTAGCATGGGTAAGCACGGCATCAACGGAGTAGCCTAAATAGCCGCCCTCTTCTATAAGATATCTAGGAGGGGCTAACGGGCCCTCATGAGGAATGGAACTTTCAGCGTATTTTTGATATATTCTATTCGTTAAAGAAATGTCTAGCAATACCCTAACAGCAATGGTCTTGCGTACGTTGTCCCCCAGTCCTTTCATGGAATTCGCAAAAATCGAACCTAAATTATAGACTTTTGAACTACTCGGACAGTAGGCGTGAGCTCCTCGATAGACTACTTGTCTTTCTACAACGGTTAAATTAAATCTTTCGTTTATAGAATCCACGCTTATCATTATAGGCCTCAAAATGGGTACAAATGTTGAAAGGATCTTATGAGAGCTACTTGGTTAAAATCAATCTTTTTAACCATTATTTCTAATCAGACTCATCTTGAAAAAAATCAACGTATCTGGAATTCCTACTAAAATCGGGAATTCTAGAAGAGGGGTGTTTTTCTTCGGGAAGAATACTTGCTTTCTACCAGATTCTATGGCATAACCTCAGAGGAGTTTTTGTACCTTAATCCCTAAAAAAGAGAAAATAACATGTCAGTCGATGCAAGATTTTCACCCGTCACAAGGACCCGTAATGATTTGAGAGATGTCGTAGGATTTGTAAAAAATAAGAACGTTGTAGCTCTT
>JAZKAC010000124.1:0-2445 GCA_040389325.1 Chlamydiota bacterium
TTATCCGGAAAAACACAACGTTATAAAGTTTATTTATTTTTTAATTAATTCCGATTAATTTAGCCAATTTAGCCAATTCCCTTCCTTAGATTGATATTTTCTAGTATAATTAAAATCATAAATTGAGGATTATGCCAACAAACACTAATTATACCATAGCAGCCATTCTGATAGCCGCAACAGGTTATGCCGGGTTCCGAATAGCCGAAAGTCTCAATACAAAAATAACGGCATCATCGACGTTCTCTGGAGGAATCTCAGCTTCCAGAGATCTATCTCCTGTAATCAAACCTATAGTGGCTGGGGCAATCGGAACGATAGCTGGGATGGCCTGCGGCGCTGCGTTCGCCTACCAGTGCAAATCAGAAGCGGATACCGCTTCAGCACTTTGGTCAACATTTTTTTTAACTTTTATAGCACACAACCAGACTATCCCGACCTATTCCAGACCCGCTGCGTAACCTATACGCTTTTTTGCGAACGCTTTTTAAAAATCTAACTATCTGCTTCAGTTTATCTCCTCAGATCCCTATCCTTTTAAAAAAAGACAGGGAGATCTCTACAAGCCTGAAAATGCACTAAAAACGCGGTTTTTTTATAAGAACAAGAAATTGCCCATACCGAACCTACCAGGGCTCCCCTTCTAGACGGTACTCACACCTACTTTAAAAAACGAAGACTATATCGTTTATGACGCTCAAAGAACAATCTTTCCTCAAAAAGATGCTTCTTATTCGCTAAAATAAAAGATCGACAGACCGCAACTTCCTCTATGAAAAATCGATGTTTATTGACTTTACTCAAAGAATTGAGTAAAATTACTCAAAACAGCGAGTAAAATTATGATGCAGAAAAGAAAGCCTTTCGAAGTTCTGCTAGAACGCCTTAAGGAACCAAGGAGATTTATCCAAGCTCTTATAGGACCGCGTCAGGTTGGAAAAACAACATTGGCACGCCAAGTGGCGGGTGAATTAGGAAAAGCTATCCTATATATTACAGCAGATCTTGCAACCATTCAAGATATTTATTGGATTCAACGCGAGTGGGAACGAGCAAGAGAATTGGCTCTGGTTAATGGAAAGGCTATTTTGATAGCTGACGAGATACAAAAAATTCCTAACTGGGCTGACATGGTAAAATTACTTTGGGATCAAGACTCGTTTTCTGGATTAGATCTTTCCGTATTAATTTTAGGATCCTCCCCCTGGCTTATGCAAAAAGATTTATCTGATAGTCTTGCAGGAAGATTTGAGATTATCCCCATCACTCACTGGTCTTTTCATGAAATGAGAGAGATGTTTGGATGGTCTTTAAACCATTACCTTTATTTTGGCGGATATCCTGGTGCGGAGCCATTTTCTGATGAAAAAGATCCTGCACGATGGATAAGTTACATAAACGATGCAATCATCGAAACAACGATCTCTCGTGATGTTTTACTTATGAGTCAAGTGAACAAGCCTGCTTTATTGAGGCGATTATTTCAACTGGCGTGTAACTACTCGGGCCAGGTCTTATCTTATACAAAAGTACTTGGGGAATTACAAGACGCTGGTAATACTACTACGCTAGCTCATTATGTTGATTTACTCAGTGGCGCTGGTTTGCTTACGGGATTACAGAAATACGCCAATCAAAATGTTCGGAAAAAGGGATCCAGTCCTAAGTTTATCGTATTTAATACAGCTCTTATGAGCGCACAATCAGGAAAGAACTTTATAGAAGCAATGGCAGATCCCGTCTTTCGAGGTAGACTAGTAGAATCAACTGTTGGAGCTCACTTATTAAATGGGATCAGAGGAACTCAAATAGAGCTTTTCTATTGGAGAGAAGGGGATAAGGAAGTTGATTTTGTTCTTCAGCTTGGAACCAAGCTGATAGCTATAGAAGTTAAAAGCGGGAATGAGACTCTTCGCAACTCTGGAATGGACTCATTTGTAAATCAATTCAATCCGAACAGAATCTTGCTAGTCGGAGACAACGGAATTCCATTAGAAGAGTTTCTGTCTAAGACTCCGAGTTCGTTATTTACTACAATAAAAGATAACGACAGGGCGTAAGCCTATAATGTATGGCTACTTGGCAAGAAACTATCTTTCCTCAATCAATCTTAGTCGTTTTTCTTTTGAGAAGATCTCTATTTCGAAAAAGGACCTCCAACGGAAAAGCTACCACATCTATATCGGAGCGGGGTATAAGACGGAGGGAGAAGGACATACTCGGCAATGATAGCTCCTATAAGAGCTCAGTGGCAACAACTATTTTCGAAATATGAAAAAACCTATTGTTTTTTCTTGGGTACAAAACTAAATTAAAAGATTTACAACTGCTAAAATGAAAAGACAACAACTTATTTATCTTCTAGAGCAATAAAATCCTCTATAAAGAAAAAATGCTTTCTTTTGTAAAAGATCTTCTTTTGCATCACGCAAAATTAGATATTTG
>JAZKAC010000125.1:0-6673 GCA_040389325.1 Chlamydiota bacterium
ATTGGACCTGAAAACCTTGCTTAAAAAGCAAGAAAAAAAGAATGCGGTTGCCCTGAACTTCGTCCCCCTTGAACCCATTTCCAGTTGCAAGATTAAATGGAACAAACGGATGACGTGGTGATAATTCAACTGCGTAAAAAATCTCACATCGGAATCTTAACTCGATCCGAATTTTTTAAAAGAAACACCCTTCCAATCACCACCTAGATGAATTTCTTTTTGATCATTAAATATTGTAATTATATCGCCTTGTTCTTTTTCTCTATTATAAACTTCGAAATTTCCCAAATCTTTAGGATCATTTTCCCTCTTTACTACACTGGAGGGAGGGACTAGCTTATCTTTATCAAAAGTGAATCCCAAAATCTTAAGAATCTCGGGAGCGGTTCTAGCCTCAGAACAACCTATCACAATATAATCTTTATACTTCCATTTAAAGGGATTCTCCTCCCCTCGATCTTTTTTCTTCTCAGGCTTACCAGTATTAGACAGTTCTTTAACTTCATCTACAGAATTCTCGACCTGACCACCTCCCAAGGGTTTCACCTCGCGTTCTTTGAGTTTTTTTAGGTTATCCATTAAAGGGTCGTTTAATACATCTTCTGCAGAAGGAGATAGCTTCTCCTGGGGTATTTCGAACTCTTTCGGATCTTCCCATGAATCAGTTGACTCTCTATCAGACTCTTCACTGCTACTCCCTTTCGAGAAAAAGGAAGCAAAAAACTTTTTGGCAAAATTGGCAACATGTAAGGCAGTGACTGCAATCCCCACATCAAGCAGAGCTAGTGCGGTTCCAAAAAATGGAACATGTTCAAGCACACCTACTCCCATATGGTAGTATCGGGTCATACTAAAACTATCCTCACTTTTCATATCCTTAGCTAATTTTAGATGTCTTTGTCCATAAACACCACCCGTTATTACGTGCCCAAAAATAAAAGCAATCGGTTTTAAGTTTGGCCAATAAGCGTGCCCATCTCCCGCGTCTGCAGAATTTCCATCTATTTTAGGCTTGTATCCAAGTAAAGAAATACCCATATAAACTCATAATTAAAATGTCACAATATAACTGCATATTATAATTAAACAATTTTAACATCAATAAAATAAATTACAAACTGAATCACCAGAAAATACATTGAGCATTAGCTTCACCTAATTCTTCTTCCCTATAAAGTGATCACAAGTAAGCTTTCCTGTTTTTTCAAGAGCCACGACCACGCGCTCTGCTTTCCCCCCTTCAGCTTTGGCCATTTGCATTAAAGCCTCGATGTTACAGGGATCTTTCCGAGATGATTCTTTAACTACAGAACTACTGTTGTCTAGAATCGAGAAAGCTACCCCGCCAACTTTGTCTTTAGGGATCGCTCGGTCAACTACTCTACTCTTTTCATATAAAAAACTCGTTATAACCGCAAAATCCATAAAACACACCCCTTAAAACATTATTTATATTATAGTTTGTTTTTATTATTATTTTCAGATTATCACATAGACGAAGCTTACTTGAAAACGAAAAAACTTTGTGGTTCATATTATATCCCATCCCTGAAATTCAAGAAGGAGATATCTCGAGGCCTCATAGATTAATTCGCCGTTCCAGAATTATTTTCTAATGTCACCCAGTTTCTTAAGAAGAGGCTTTGGTACATATGGGGTTACCTCTGGAAGACTCTCCAACCCAGGCTTGGGAACGCCGCCTCTTTGCAAGGTTTTATCTGGTTGTGATTTTTCCTGAACCTTCGAAGCTTTTTGCTTATGGTCTGATCTTTTTCCTTGCACGTATTCAGTCCCCACAAGACTCTCCAACCCTGGCTTAGGAATGTCACCTCTCTGCAAGGTTTTATCTGGTTGTGATTTTTCTTGAATCTTCGGAGTTTCTTGGGAAGGGACTTCTTGGTTTAAATCGCTACTTGGCATCTCTTTGAGCTTTGTTTCGCTCATATCAGCCTTAGATCCTCCCACTTCTTTATTTGCTGCCACATCGATTTGTGATTCTTCTTTATTTATAACTCGTTCCTCAAAACATTGTTTTCCAGATTGGCGCAGAAGAAGAAAAATTATTTCCGCTAAAGACTTGTTGAATGAAAGACGGCTTTTACGTATGGTTCAGATATAAAGATTATTATAAAGGATTCATCTATGCCACATCGCATCGTATGCCATAAAAAAGCTAAGAGACTTAGCTTTGCTTTATTTCTCATCGGACTTGCCTGTCTATCTTATGTAGGGATTTGGTGGCCAGGGATCATGCTGGCTATCGGCATCCCCCTTAGCGTAAAACAATACCTACTAGGAAAAAGATATGATGTAGCCCTCACCTTATTCATATTCGTAGGGGTCTTTGTCACGGTACAGTTTGATATCGAATGGAAAGTGCTTCTTCCCGTTCTTTTTACAATAGGAGGGATCTATATCCTATTTAGAGATCTTCTAGAAAGCGCAACCCCTACAGAAAAAGAAAAAGAAGAAGACATCAACGAAGAAATCGAAGAGTCTCAGCATGAAAAGTAAAGATCCTTTCAAGACCCTCCTGTCTTTTCCAACCGCGGCTAACATTTTTTACTATAGTTTACCCGCGTTGGAAAAGACGACGGGAAAGTCCATTAAAAGACTTCCCGTCTCCTTACGGATTATCTTGGAATCTTTACTTCGCAACTGCGACGGAAAAAAAGTAACAGAAGAAGACATCCTTTCCTTAGCAGGTTGGGATCCTCTTCAAAAACAAGAGGGAGACATCCCCTTTGTCGTATCAAGAGTCTTACTCCAAGACTTCACGGGAGTTCCTCTTCTTGCAGACCTCTCTGCCATGAGAGATGCCATGTCTGCAGAGGGACTTGATCCAACTCTTATAGAGCCCATCGTACCCGTCAACCTTGTCGTAGATCATTCGGTTCAAGTAGATAGGTCGGGAACAAAAGATGCTTTTATCTTTAACCTAGAGATTGAATTTGAAAGAAATCAAGAGAGGTATGAGTTCTTAAGATGGGGTCAAGAGGCTTTTTCAACCTTCAAGGTTATCCCTCCCGGCATAGGGATCGTACACCAAGTTAACTTAGAACACCTAGCCTCCGTCGTTACAAAAAAAGCTATCGGATCAGACTTCCTTGTTTACCCCGACACCGTAGTAGGAACGGATTCTCACACCACAATGGTTAACGGCTTAGGCGTACTGGGATGGGGTGTAGGAGGCATCGAAGCCGAGGCTGCCATGCTAGGACAACCTTATAACTTCCAAACCCCTGAAGTAGTCGGAGTCTGCCTAAGCGGATCTTTACAAGAAGGAGTTACGGCAACCGATCTTACTCTTTATATAACGGAGCTTTTGCGTAAAGAGAAGGTTGTCGGAAAATTTGTTGAGTTCTTTGGAGAAGGAGCTAGCAGCCTAACGGTTGCCGATAGAGCAACCATTGGAAACATGGCACCTGAATATGGAGCTACCGTCGGTTTTTTTCCCGTCGATGAAAAAACCTTAGACTACCTAGCTCTCACAGGTCGCAAGCCAGAACATATAAACCTCATCAAAACTTACCTTACGGCCCAAGATCTTTTCGGCATCCCTAAAAAAGGAGAGATCGACTTTTCTAAAGTACTTACATTAGATCTTTCTTCCATCACCCCTTGCGTATCGGGCCCAAGAAGACCTCAAGATAGAATCCCTCTTTTTTCTTTAAAAGAGTCTTTTGAAAAGACCCTTTGCTTACCTTTGGAAGGAGGAGGATACGGAAAGGAACTTTCTAAAAAAGTCTGCGTACACTCGGAAGGGAACTTTCACATTCAAGAAGCTCATATCTCAGGAGGCACCCCTCAACTAGGCAAATACCAAGATGTCCCCTCCTTTAGTGAAATTGAAATGGTTTCTAATCGCCCCTCCACCCAAAGCCTCATCAACCCAGGTTACATGCAGCACCTTTCTTGCGACTTTGTCCTCGATCACGGCTCCATTGTCATTGCAGCCATCACAAGCTGCACCAACACAAGCAACCCAAGCGTTATGATCGCTGCTGGCCTTTTAGCAAAAAAAGCTGTAGAAAAAGGACTTAAAGTCTCTCGCAAAATCAAGACAAGTTTAGCCCCGGGCTCTAGAGCCGTCACGGACTACCTGGAAAAGGCAGGCTTGCAGACCTTTTTAGATACCCTAGGATTTCAGCTTGTAGGGTACGGGTGTACAACCTGCATCGGCAACAGCGGTCCTTTAGATGAAAACATAGAAAATGCAATCAAAGAGCACGATCTCATCACGGCAAGTGTTTTAAGCGGCAACCGAAATTTTGAAGCAAGAATTCACGCTGCCGTTAAAGCAAACTTTTTGATGTCTCCACCTCTTGTCATCGCTTTTGCTTTAGCAGGTCACGTTAATATAGACCTATCTAAAGAGCCTTTAGGCCATGATCAAAATAACAATCCCGTCTTTTTAAAAGACATCTGGCCTACGGATAAAGAAATAGCAGACACCCTCTTAGCTTGCTTAAGTCCCGAGATCTTCCAAAAAAGATACGCCCATATCACCTCCGATAATCCCCTTTGGGATAAAATCTTCACTTCTAAAACAGCTACCTACAATTGGACCTCTTCTAGCACTTACATCCAAAGACCTCCTTTCTTCTCAGATTTCAAAAAAGAGCCTCCTCCACAAAAACCTTTAAAAAATATGAGAGCCTTAGCTTTACTCGGCGATTCCGTAACGACAGATCACATCTCTCCTGCAGGAGCTTTTAAACCAAGCTCCCCTGCAGGAGAATACCTTATCTCCAAGGGCGTCACGGAAAACGATTTCAATAGCTACGGAAGCCGCCGAGGCAATCATCATGTCATGATGCGAGGCACCTTTGCTAATATAAGACTACGCAATCAAATGAGCTCTATAGAAGGGGGCTTTACCAAGCTTATCCCAGATAACGAAGAAATGTCTATCTTTGAAGCTTCTAAGATCTACCAAAAAAGAAATGTCCCCCTCATAATCTTTGCAGGCAAAGATTATGGAATGGGAAGCTCAAGAGACTGGGCCGCTAAGGGGACAGCCTTACTAGGAGTTAAAGTCGTTGTAGCAAAAAGCTTTGAAAGGATCCACCGGAGCAACCTCATAGGCATGGGAGTCCTTCCTCTACAATTTCCCGAAGGAGTGGGACTTGACACCATTAAATTAACGGGGAAGGAAGAATTCTCCCTTCTAGACCTTGGTCAGCTAACGCCTAAACAAGAGGTAATCTTAGAGATAGGTTCTCAAAAAATCCCTCTTATTTCTAGGTTGGATACTCTTATGGATATAGAGTATTATCTACACGGCGGAATTTTACCCTACGTGCTAAGAGAGATTTTAAAAAACCAAGCTCTAAAAATAATCTAAACACATTGCTTTTTTCATTTCTTCTAGAGTACGAGCCGTCGTTTCTCTAGCTTTCTTAGATCCTTCTAAAAGGATATGCATAACACTTGCGGGATCCTTAGCAAATTCCTCTCTTCTTTTTCTAATGGGAGATAAAAAATCTTGCAACACTTCATTAAGACGCTTTTTAACGATAGAGTCTCCAAGACCCCCTCTTCTATAATGAGCCTTCATTTCTTCTAAAGCAGCTATATCTTGATCAAACACATCCAAATAAGTAAATACAGAGCTAGCTTCTACATTTCCAGGATCTTCTACTCGTAGGTGGCCAGGATCCGAGAGCATCCCCTTAACCTTTTTAGCGATCTCTTCAGAAGAGTCTTTTAAATAGATACAGTTGCCTATAGACTTACTCATCTTGGCTTGACCATCGGTCCCAGGGAGCCTTGCCATTTTAGGGATGAGAGCCTCCGCTTCCACTAAAACATCCGTCTTATAGATGCGATTGAAATGACGAACGATTTCGTTTGTCTGCTCGATCATAGGACGCTGATCTTCTCCTACAGGAACTAAGTCTGCTTTGAAGGCTGTGATGTCGGCTGCTTGACTTACTGGGTAAACCATAAATCCTGCTGGGATATTATCTTTAAACCCCTTCTGATTGATCTCTTGCTTTACCGTAGGGTTGTGCTTAAGACGATTCCATGTAACCAAATTTAAATAATATAGAGTCATCTCGGGAAGCTCAGGCAGCTGTGACTGAATAAAAATAGTGGATTTTACGGGGCAGATTCTCACAGCTAAATAGTCCAAAGCAACTTGTAAAACATTATCTCTTACCTTCATGGGATCGTGTGCATTATCCGTCAAAGCCTGCGCATCTGCAATCATCACAAACTGAGTACAGCTTTCTTGTAGAACGATCCTGTTTTGTAAAGAACCTACATAATGTCCTAAATGCAAGGGACCCGTCGGACGATCCCCTGTCAAAATAATTCTTTTCTTAGACATGCTATTTCTCCTAGTTACCCATAGGATAAACTACCTTTCAGCTTAAAGTCAAAAGATACGATTTTAGCAATCGGTTTTCTCTCTTTTACAATAAAACCTTCAGAACCATCCATCACGGAATCTTTATTTTTTAATGACTTACCGACAAAAAATTCTGTTAGTATAACTATTTGAAAATATATTATTTGGATCTAGACGTTTTTTCACAGCGAGAAATTTAAGGAAATTATCACCATACAAATGTAAGGCTTTCTCATAATCTAAGGAATGTTTTTTCCCCCAATGTGGCCGAGCGCAAAATTGAATAAAAAAGATGTCATTAAACTCTTCATAACA
>JAZKAC010000126.1:0-6363 GCA_040389325.1 Chlamydiota bacterium
GCAAGAAGATTTTTGAGTAGAATCCGAAGTAATAGAGCTATCGTGGGTTGAATGGTAAATCGTCTGAGTCTTCGGCATAATTTCCTCTTATTGTATAATATCTGCTTAACAAAAAAAATATAATATAGCAAACTGGATTTTTTTGGCATAATATTTTTTATTTTTATTACTTCTTAGAAAAATGTAATAGATTTTTTAATCGATTGACCGAGACTTTCCATAAAGGCGACGAAAGAGGCCTAAATTTGGAGAGGAAAATCGACGGAAAACTAATTACAAAGAAAAGGGGTATCCTATTGGGTCCAGGGAGATAGAGAGTTCGCATAAATACATTACCAAAAAAGATTAAAACTTGCGGGGGCATGCTTATTAAAAGCAAACAACTGGTGGAATGAGTTTTTAAAATATTTCATTGACTTGGTTGCATAACCAACACCCCTGAACTACACCCGTAGTTACCTTCTCTAGACAAGGTTGCGCGGGTATAGTAACTGAAAAAAGCAAAAAAAAGCCGATTTTATTTTAAGGATGCTTTCCGATAATCGGGATGAGAGGTCAACAGCAAAAAAAGTGAGAGGAATCTTTTCGGCTTCATCATAGGAATCTATTAACTCCAATAACATGAGTGTTCTTTACAAATAACCTTTAAAAGCTCTACTGTGCAAAAAAGAGGGCAATGATGACAGAAAAATCGGAAAGGCAACGAGATCAAGAAGAGGCTGCTAGAAAAGAACTTTTTCTAGCTTATCAAGGTAAGATTATATCCGCTTATAAAGAGACCTTGTATGGAGAAGATGGAACCGTTAGCGTAAGGGATTTTGTGAAGCACCCTGGAGCCGTTGCCATCTTACCTGTAGATGAAAACGGTCATATTCTATTTATTAAGCAGTGGAGACGAGCTGCTGGAACTATCTTAATAGAAATCCCTGCAGGGACCTTAGAGGCGGGAGAAAATCCTTTAGAATGCGCAGATAGAGAGCTGCAAGAAGAGATCGGCTTTCGAGCTAACACGATGATTTCTTTGGGAGGATTTTATACAGTGCCCGGGTTTTGTAACGAATACATACATCTTTTCTTAGCTAAAGATCTTTTTCCTAGCGTTCTTTGGGCCGATGATTCAGATTATATTGATCTTTTCGCTCTTTCTTTAGAAGAAGCTCTTACTTTGGCTTCAGAAGGTGCTTTTTTAGATAGTAAAACTCTTTCAGCTCTTTGTTTGTATCAATTATGGCTTAAAAAGGCCCCTTGAATAGGTTATTTATGAACCAAAAAAAACGTAGAATCTTTCTTCCTGTAGCAGTATCTTCTCTTGCCCTTTTTTTTATTTTACTGCCGACTCTTGTGTCTACCGAACCCGGAAAAAAAGCTTGCCTTTCTCTACTGAACCGTTTCTCTCAAGGCAAGGTCGAGATAAAAGATCTTTCCTTAAGCTGGCTAGGATCTCAGAAAATACAAGATCTACACTACGAAGCTACTAAAAAAGGACTTAACCTTACGTGCCAAGAGATCTCCTTGGAAATGGGTCTTTTAAAAATACTTTTTTTCTCAAAAGATCTAAACTTCTTACAGATTATAAAACCGAAAGTTGTTGTTACATCGGATTATTTATCCCTACCTTCTATAGGTAAGGTTCCTCAAGAAGCCTCTTTTTACCCGGAGGTTGGATCTATAGAGTCTTTTCAAAAAGATCTTCACGGCTTTAAAGGTCATGTTAGTTTGAAAGAAGGGTCCTTAGAAGTTAAGGTCGAGGGATCTCAAAATCTTATTTTTTCTCCGATAGAAGTGGATGCGTCTTTAGGTGCAAAAGATGAAATGTCTACTCTTTCTTTACAGGTAGACAGCTTACAAGGAGATGCTAAGGGCTATCTTCTGGTAAAAGGATCTTTAGATCATGATATCGCTCTTCAAGCTTCTTGCTCTCACTTCCCTTTAAAAGGAGTTGATCAAGTAGTAGGACTCTTCTACCCGAGATATCAAGGTGTCTTGGTAGCTTTGGTAGGACCCTCTTTGGATATGGACTGCTCGATCACAAGTCATGGTAACTTATTTGAGACGAAGGTGAACTTACAATCTCAAAACTTAAAAACGAATTTGCAGATAAGTTCTAAAGAAGAAATGGCGGAGCTGACATCCCCTGCTTTTTTGCAGATAACTCTAACCTCTGAAAGCAGCGAAAAGCTATCTCTTCTTTTTCCTGATATCCCAGCTTTAGTTACCTCATCTTCTCTTAACTTTCGCTTTAACATAAACTCTTTGCATCTTCCTATCGCAGAAAAAGGACTTGATGTAGAAAAAGCTTCCTTCAGTTCTTCTTTTTCTTCAGACCCCTACTTCATCACTAAGGGAATGCAAGCCACCCTTAAAGGGAATGTGTCTTCTTTAATGTTACAAGAAAAAGTCGGAGTAGAGGTTAATGTTGAAGTGAAAGAGCAAAAGAACCTCTCTTTGATAGCTTTAACGGGTGACGTGTTAGCTCCTTTGAGCGACAACCCCTCCGTTAAGGCAACTTTAACGGCGCAAAAAACCCCTACATCTTTACTTGATAGTTTTTTTTCTTTTGCTCCATCCACTTTTTTAGGGTCTTGGGTAGAGGGAACTTGCCTGTTGCAGGGAGGGCTTCATGATGCAAATCTTTCTTTGCAGCTAACCACCCCTTTGTTTTCTTTAACCGATGCAAGCTTAGAGTGGAAAGATAAAAAGATGACCCTTCTTAAGCCTGTAACGTTTGCTTACCGGGTAGATCCTGTCGTGCTTGAGTCTTTAGTTGAAAAAGACACCCTGCTTTTAAAGGAGTCGGCTCTTGCGACTATGGAGATCTCTAGGGCTTCTTTATCAAAAGAGATCTTTTTAGAGGCTAAGATTGTTATTCCAACCCTTTCTTTTAACCAGTTTTTTATTTTAGATAACTACGAACTCCCCTCTCTTGAGATCTTAGCGACGGTAGACACCCTAGCTAGCATACGTCTACAAGCAAAAAGTTCTATTTTTCATCTAGAATCGGGCTTAAGCCTTGAAGGGCATAAGCTCACTTTAACAGACCCTCTTAAGATGGAATATACTCTTTTAAAGCAAGATTTCTCCGTAGGGCCCGTAGCCTTTGCCTTACTAGACGAGTCTAAGGTTAAGTTTGTCTGTAATCCGACAAGTGTTTCTTTAGAGGGAGATCTGAAAAAAGCAAAAATACAAGCTCACTTGGATGTAGCCCCTTTGCATTTACAAAATAAGCAAAGAGGAAAAGAAATAACGTTGCAAAACTTAAGTTCCGATGTCAACTTTTTTGGAGCAAAAGAGTTGTTGGATTTTTCTTTTAGCTTAGATATTCCTTCCCTTTCCACTTTTCAAAATAGCATCAAAGGATCTTTATCCTTACAAAAGATCTTAACATATAAAGATCTTTCCTTTCTTACGATGGATGTAAAGATAGATCAGCTCTCCTTAGCCGTGTTAGAAGAATTTTATGCGTTGCCTTTAGAGCTAGCTCCTCTAATAGGAAATACGATCTCCTCTTCTTTGCACCTAGAGAAAACGCCTACTTTACAATCTCTTACCCTAGAAGCTACGACACCTGTCTTAAAAGCAAAGGGAACGGTTGCCATACAAGAAGATAAGCTTTTTTTCCCAAAAAACTCGGGACCCTTTACGATAGAGTACACTTTAACGCCCGAGGCTTATAAAGTTATAACACTTAAGAAATCTCCCTTTGCTTTAAGTGAAAGCACTTTGTTCACGGCTTCCGTTACGGACCTTAATGCCCCTTACGCAAAAAACACAAAACTTCCCGATCTAACTCATACAAAAATTCAAGCAACGGCTTTTAATGAAAAAGCCGTTTTCCAAAGAGAGGGTTCTAAAGAATCTATGGTGCTATCAGCTTCTAAGATATCCTTACAAAAAGAAGCGTCTCAAAAGGAACTAACCTTAGGGGTAGATACCAAGGCTAAGGCTTCTTCTTTACCCGAAGGATCTTTGCATCTTAATTTGATATTATCGAAGTTCTTAAATCAAGAAGGAGCTTTTAGTCTTGCAGACCTTCAGATTGGGGTTCAAGCGAATGCGACGCAGTTTCCCTCTACCGCCCTAGATATCGCCTGCGCCTTGAAAAAAGAGCCCTTTGCCGTGTTTTTAGGCCCATCTTTTGAGGCTACTCTAGACCTGTCTTTACAAAATGCCACAGGGCCTGTGTCTTTTGACCTACGCTCCTCAAAAGCTCATATAGATTTTGTAGGTAAAATGGAAACGGGTTCTTTAAAGCTTGTAAAAGATCTAAAAGCTGATGTCTTACTTACGGTAGAGCTTGGTAAGTTCCTTTTAGAGCAGGTAAATGCCCCTTCCATCCAATCTCTTTTTGCTCCAGCGCCGTTAACCCTTACCATCCCCGCTCAAGGGTTTTCCTTTCCTATTCATTCGATGAATCTTTCTGAGATACAAATCCCCTTTTTGAGGATGGACTTTGGGAAGCTTTACTGCAAAAACAAGGGAGCTATGGTGTCACTTCTTAAGCAGTTAAGATCTAAAGAGCCTGAAGGGAAAGACATACAGATTTGGTTTGCTCCGATAGATCTACATGTAAAGCAAGGGGTCATTGACGTAGAAAGAACGGAGATCCTTTTAGATAAAACCTATGATATAGCTTTATGGGGTGAAGTTAACCTGCCAAATAACTCCGTAAATATGACTTTAGGATTAACGGCGCAAGCTCTAAAACAAGCCTTCGGCATACAAGAGCTGCCTGATAGTTACGTCCTTAAGATACCTATCAAAGGAACCTTACAGGATATAAAGGTAAAAGGAAGTACGGCTACTTCTAAAATAACGGCCCTCCTTCTTTGGCAAAGTAAAGCCTTATCCGATGCTATAGGCCCCTTTGGAGGCCTGCTCAAGAAAGTTATCCCGCCACCTGGGGGTGACGGGAAGGCTCCTCCTCCAAAAACGCCATATCCCTGGCAGGAAAGCTCTAAAAAAAGATAATTTGTTTTAAAATTACAAACGATTGATGTTTAAAAGATTGAGATTTAATTGTAATTATTATCACCTTTTTATAAAGTAATTTTTTGTTAATATTTGTTTCAATGTTGTATATTGAAAGTATATAAAACGGAGAATTATCATGAGAATTGGCAATATGTTCACAGGTGGGATATTCGGAAAAAAAACACCGATCGCTCAAGACCCCTCAGTAAATGACTTAGATAAAAGAGTAAATCAACAAATGACGAGCAAGCCCAGAGAACCCTCCATTGAAAATAAGCCAATCAAACCTTCCGCCGTCCCTGAAAATGCGAAAGAAGTAACACCATGCGCTCTTCTTGTAATGTTCACGGGAAGATCAAAGCAGAATTCTTCTATAGTTCCTATGAACATTTCCGCATCATCTAACAGTATAACAGATGAGCTTTCTGAAAGCTCATCTTCCGAAAAGACGTTTAATGGGATGAGCATGGATCCTGAAGCTAAAGTTGAAGAGTTCTTTACTACTTTGACCTCTATTAAAGGGAAAAAAGCTTCATCAAGAGGTCAAACGATAGATGGCGTCATAAAACAAACTAAGGGTGCTGTAGAACAGATCGGTCAAAAAATAGTCTCTTTAGATAAAAAAATTGCTCGCGCAAAAAAAGATAATAAAAGTTTTTCCAGTATCGAAAAAGAGCGTCAAGGCCTTATTGAAGACGAGTCAGATCTTGGAGGTAAGCTCGATGGTTTACAAAAACTATCAACCCTTCAAAATGAGATTTCCGAATATAAAAAAAACTTATCTAATAACGGAGTGTTTTCTTTTGAAGCCGATTACGATTCCATACAAGAAGAAAGCTCTTCCGTCGATACGGAATTATTAGGCTCTCTTGACCCTGAAAGCCCCATTGATAAAGCTAAACATTCTCTTCTTTCTTTAAGAAAAGAAAATCTTCTACAAGAAAAACAGGGGCTTTTAACTAATTGTAGAGACTTAAAAGATCAAAATTCATCAGATATAAAGGATCTTTCTAATCTCACTAAGAGCGTAGAAAAAGAAATGGAAGATTATCCAACCGCATTTGCAGCTGTTCATCTGGAACTTCTTGAAGTAAAAAAATCTAATCTTGAGCAAAAATCTTTAAAACTTGATAGTACCATCAGTGTATTGCAAGAAGATCTTCAGAAAAAGCCCTCTAGTGATGCAAAATTAGAAAGGTCAAAAACTAAAGCGAATCGGTATTGGAATGCCATGTGTGATACTTTATATAATCTACCGAGAGCTGAAAAAAGAAATCTTCTTAGCCAAATAGACAAACAAGATTGTGATCCTCAAGTAAAACAGGATATTAAAGAGTTACTATCGACAGGAACAATAAGCGATAAGATCGGCTATCAAGATGCCATTGCTAT
>JAZKAC010000127.1:0-3024 GCA_040389325.1 Chlamydiota bacterium
AAACATAGAAACTCCCGTAAAGTTCAGTATAGAGTAGATGTAGCCATTTTACAAGCGTTTCTTTGTTGCAAAACTTTATTTTATTAAATAATGGCAGGAAGAAAATTAATATTTTGTGCGCAAGGATGAAAAAGGCCGAAAAATCTTTCGTTTTTAGTCATATTTCACCCTGATTAGATTGACTAAATTATACTGTGAAAATTAAGTTTTGTCTAGTTTTTTTATTAAAAAAGCAAATGAGCTTTAACATTTTATTAGCAAAAAAAACCTTCAAAATGCATGGTGAAGATAATAAGTAAAGGAGAGGTTACTTATGAAATTCAAGTTCATTACACGTTCGGATCCCTATTATAAAGACGCAAGAATGCTTCGTTGGGAAGCATTGGAAAAACCGATGGGGATACCCCCAGAGGTCGTACTTTCTCCTGAAGATAAAACCAGCATTCAGCTGGTTGCTTTGGAGAAAGATCATATTGTAGGTTGTGTGCTTTGTCATCCTCAGTCGGAAAAAGAAGGCAAGGTTTTTGATTTTGTCTTAACTAAAGAAGGACGAGGCTTTGGAAGGCAGATGATGAGTAAACTAGAGGAACTTTTGCAACGCAAAGGCCTTTCTTATTTATATGTGATCGCTAAAGAGGATCTTTGTGACATGTACTCTCACTTGGGGTATTCGCCAGAAGGGGAGTCTTTTGAAGAGTACGGAGTTCTCTATCAAAAGATGGGGAAATATTTTTTGCCGGCTAGCTAAAAGATTCCTTCCCAAAAACAGCCTCTTTTCGATAGATTGATGATTATTACTAATCATCAGGAAAAGGGGTTTTATGTCTATTTCACAAATAGGGCTGCTGCTGGGAGAAAAATCAGACTATTTACTTTCTCACGTTTGTAAAACGATTTCAAAAGAAAGGCTTCATATTCCAGGGCCTGATTGGGTGGATAGGATCTTTTCACCATCCGATCGCAATATCCGAGTCTTAAGAAGTCTTGAGCAAATGTTTTCTCACGGAAGACTTGCTAACACGGGATACCTTTCCATCCTTCCAGTAGATCAAGGTATTGAGCACACGGCAGGAGCTTCTTTTTCAAAGAACATAGATTATTTCGATTCCGAAAACATCATAAAATTAGCCATGGAAGGCGGTTGTAATGCCGTAGCCACAACGCTTGGAGTTCTAGGCTCCGTAGCCAGAAAATATGCACATAAGATCCCTTTGGTGCTTAAATTAAACCATAACGAACTTCTAACCTATCCTAATAAGTATGATCAGGTGATGTTTTCCGATGTAGAGCAAGCGTATGATATGGGATGTGCTGCAGTTGGAGCTACAATCTACTTTGGCTCTCCCGAAAGTGATAGGCAAATCGTAGAGGTAAGTAGAGCTTTTGCTCAAGCTCACGATCTTGGGATGGCAACCATTTTATGGTGCTACCTTCGTAACAATGCCTTTAAGACATCTGGTATCGACTACCATGAAGCTGCAGACCTTACGGGGCAAGCTAACCACCTGGGAGCGACTATAGGAGCTGACATCGTCAAACAAAAACTCCCTATTAATAACGGAGGATTTAAAGCCCTAAAATTCGGTAAGCAAACGGAAGAGATGTACACAAAGCTTTGCTCTCCTCATCCGATTGACCTTACAAGATACCAAGTGGCAAATAGCTACATGGGCAGAATGGGACTCATTAACTCGGGAGGAGCCTCGGGGGATGATGATCTAGTTCAAGCCGTAGAAACGGCTGTAATCAATAAGCGCGCAGGCGGAATAGGTCTTATTACGGGAAGAAAAGCTTTTCAAAAGCCCCTTAAAGAGGGGATAGAGATCTTAAATGCAATTCAAGATGTATATCTTTGTAAAGAGATCACTATAGCGTAAAATATGTTAAACGAGACCGCTTGATTAGCGGTCTCGTTTCTTGAAGTCAGCAACGTCGATAGTGTAGTTGTGGAGTTCGAGGCTGAAAAACTATCAATCGAACATTTTTAAAAAGATTCTAACATTCTAACAAGCAGAATTTTTCTGTTTTTATTTCATATTTATATGTTCTAATCCGTAAAAACGGGCTTCTTGAAGGGCGTATCGCTTAAGAGAAAAAAGAACGGTGTTTTGAATGAAATCATCTAAACCTTTAGGGCTTGTAATGGTCATTCCAACGCTTGGATCATATAATCCTATAAAGTCATTCGCTTTGAAAAATAGCAAGGAGTGACCGAAGTTTTCCAATTTTTCATTATTGGCTGTATTTAACGCTCTAAGTAGATAAATTCCTTTGGGCAGCTTTTCCACTTCTTCTTTAAAAATAGTCTTGGCCTGATCGGACCGAATAATAATAGGCTGTGAAGTCGTTTTGATAGAGAACTGATAAACTTGAGCCAAAGACTCTATTTTATGTTTAGAAAAATCGATTCCTTTTGACTTGTCTTGGGAAGAGACCTTGATGGTGTTAAAAGCCATTTGCAAATCTCTTAGGGATGGGCAGCTTTTTGTTATACAGTCTTTTTCTGTAGGTTTTGAAGCGAGTTGATTAAGAGCCTTTTTAAGATCTTCAAGATTTGTTATGGGCTTTTTATTAAACAGTAGTTCGTGAGCAAAGGTTAAAGCCATGGCAGAGCATGTACCGCCAGATAAAGAAGAGAATTCCGAATCTGTAAAGTAGATGCCATCTTTTGCTTTTTTACGTAACACGGTTAAGAAATCCTGAACTTTTTTAGTGTCTACAGCGCCGTCTTTTAAGATTTGTTCCGAAGCAAAGAGACCAATAGTGATATTTTCATCTTGTATTAGATCATCAATTCCTATAGAGATAGTATCCATGTCAAACGGAAGTAGTTTTCCTGAGCCTCTAACAATTCTTATAATCTCTGGATCGTTTTGTAAAGTATCTCCTACGTAGTTATAAGCATCGGCATCTTGAAGAACGGCTGCTAAAGCAATTTCTCGGTTGTTACGAAGAGCAAGACTTGCGAATTTTAACGCCTCTCCATTTTGTGTAACGGCAGCAAGAACGATGTCTTTATCATCT
>JAZKAC010000128.1:0-10180 GCA_040389325.1 Chlamydiota bacterium
CTTTTTCAAGAGGTCATCTCTAAATCGCATTAAAAGGTGCCGTTTTTAGGTTTATAAGATTTTGAAGTTACTTTTCTCTACTGCGGCTCTAATATTCGAATTCTCTAGTAGAGCCGGCGTCTTCATAAACCCATCCACAGTCTCTGGACGCTCTGCAATCACTTAGCAAATAGCTTCTATAATTTTTGGCTCTTTTAACTGCCTCATCCTAAGCTTAGAAACAATTTCTCCTGGATTTTGAGCCTGAGAGACCGCCCCAGCAATTGCTTTTAAAATCCCTTCATTCTTCAGCAGGTCTTCTGCAGTCTTAGGAATAATTCTCAAAGGATCTTTTCCAATGGCATTACAAATAGCGTCCGAAATCCCCGGAATTTTTAAGTGTTCCGCCTTAAGCCTAGGAATAATCGTCAATGGATCTTTTTCAATGACATTACAAAAAGCTTTCGAAATTTCTGGAGCTCCTAAGCATTCTTGATCAAGACAAGAAATAATTCCTACGGGATCTCTCGAGCTGGAGACAGCCTTAGCAATGGCTTCTAAAACTCCCTTATTCTTCAGCTGGGATTCTGTAAGCCTAGGAATAATCGTCAATGGATCTTCTCCAATGGCATTACAAATAGCTTTCCAAAGTTCTGGAGCTTTTCGCTTCACAAGAATGGTGTCCAGGGCATTTAACTTCCCCGGTGGATCCAGCTCCTTCATAACCCCCTCGATGGGCCCCTGACTCTCTGGGGGATCCGGCATAAACCCCTCGATAGTCCACGGCTTCCTTACAATCACCTCACACATAGCGTCTATAATCTTTGGACTCAATTGTTCCGGATTAAGCTTAGAAACAATCTTCCCGGGATCGCGAGAGTCAGAGACAGACCTCGCAATAGCTTCTAAAATTTTCCCATTCTTCAACTGGCCTTCTGTAAGCATAGGAATAATCGTTAATGGCTTTTCTTCAATAGCATTACAAATAGCTTCCAAAATTCTGGAACTTTCAACTGTTCCTTCTAAGCGTTTCTCAGTAAGCTTAGGAATAACTTCTTTCGGATTTTCATCTATCACTACACAAATAGCCTCTACAACATTTTGTTGAGCCTTTTCCTGCTTTTCAGTCAACGGACCTCCTAATTCCTCACCTATTGAGGCCTGATCGAGCGTCAAGTTAGGAATAACCTGACAAACAACTTCTGAAATTTCCTTATGAAAAATATAATTCGTATTAAGAACAGAAAGAACCTCTACAGGTTTTTTTATAATTTCATCACAAATAATCTTCGAAATTTTCGGATCGTCCATTTGATCGTCTGTAAGTTCTGGAATAGCCAAGTAGACAGCCTCTGAGATTTTAAAAACCTTTAACTGAGCTACGGTGAGCTTCGGTAGAATTTGACAAATGGTCTTCAAAATTTTTGGATCTTTCAATTGATCTTTTGTAAGGTTCGGAATAGTTTTTCCTGGGCTATTTATAATGTCCTGACAAATACCTTTTTTATAAGAGTCTAAAGCTGACTTTGCCACCGTTACATCAACTATACCGCCCGCGTTATAAATATCCGTACTATCACTTTTTGTTGTCAAACTCCCCAGAGAACTACTACTTGAAGTAGAACCAGTTCTATCGGAAGCACTATCACAACCTTCCTGTGACTTTTTTCTACTATCCAAATGAATCATTTCCTTTAAAGCAAATGCGTCTTGCAAGCCTCCTAAGTCCTTACCCCCAAAAGCCCTCCGCACTTCTTTTTTAGTCCATATCATTTCTACCCCACCCCCATCTACTTGAGGGCTTTTATAGGTAGATAATCCTTTAATAATATGATCTATCTTTACAAATATCGTTTTGTTATCTTTCATTTTAAGCTGTATATAGTTACGTCCAACGAGAGATTGAGCTTTGAGTAATACCGAGCCAAAAAATCCTATCGGTTTTATAGCCACATCATTTGTTTTGAGTTGTAAATCCGTAGATGGGCTTCTAGACAATCCTTCTATGGAATTTGATCGAGAGCTTACACTAGTAACCGAGTTAGAACGTTCCATGAGGTCTTATCCTATAAGAAAGACTTTTTCTCTATTCTTCGTTTCTTTAAAAAATAAGTCTTCATAGAGCTAAGCCCTGGCAACTCTACGATGCCTCTTTCTTCTACTTCAAAAAGGTTATCTAGAGTTCGAGCCATCGTTTCAGAGATCTGTATCTCTCCAAAAACGCCCGTGACTTCAAGAGCGCTTGCTAAAGTGACCACATCACCCCAAAGATCGTAGACGAATTTTTTATGACCGACAACTCCCGCTATCACGGTTCCCGATGTCATCCCTATTCTTAGGTGTAGGTCAAGCCCTGCGCTTTTATCAAACGCTTTTATCCATTTTTTTAGAGCTAAAGCAAAATCGGCTAAGAGAACTTCATGATCTTTAACCGTAACGGGAATTCCCGCTACAACAACTTGGCTGTCTCCGACAACTTGTATCTTCTCCACTCCAAATTTCTCCGTGAGAGCATTTAGTCCGTCAAAAACCTCGCTAATTTCATCCGCAGCAAAGACACCTCCAAAATGAGATAGATGAAGAAAAAGAACACTTGCTTGATACTCGCCTACAATAGTCTCTTCTCCTTGCTTAAATCGCTCGGCAATCGTTGCGGGGAGCATGTTAAGCAAGAGATCTTCGTTTGTCTTAAAGGCTTCTGCTAAAGATCTCATAGACTTAAGCAAACAGACGATCATTAAAGTTGTTGCAAAAAGGGTAAAGAAAATCGCCCAAAGAATGGCTCTAAAATATAGATGCTCCAGCTTTTTCTCTCTTCCCTCTGTCCTTTGCTCCACCTCTTGACTAAAGGTAAGCAAAGGCTCCATGATCTTTGCCTTCTGCTCCATATACTCTTGATTCGAGACTAACCTTCTTGCAAGCTCGGGATTAGGAGCTCCCTTAATTAAGTAGTCTCCCGAACCGTTATTATACAACCCCTGCATCGCATGGATCGCTTCTCGCTCCATCTCTACTAAAGTGTTACTTCTTAACTGGGACTCTTTTAACAAACTAAATTCTTTTTGAGAAAACCCTTGCAATGTCATTAACTGCTGTAAGGAGATCGCAGGGCCATAAGGCCTTGGTCTTTTATTAGGATCCAGCACAAAGTCCCAGTAAACCAGATCATAATCCAACGGTCTTAAGCTAACCCCATTACGAATGGTAAGGATTTCGTTGTAGGCATCTACATACTTCTTATCTCCCGTTAAAACATAAAGCCGCACCATTTTTGTTAGGTCATCGGAGCTTTGTCTCATTTCTCCCGCTATTACATAAGACTCATAACTTCTTTTAAAATTTTCAGTTTCCTCTACTTGATACCTAAAAAGCAGCAAAAGACAAGAAAGAAGTACAAGAAGAGTAGCTCCTAAAAAAACAAAAAACAAAACTAAAAATCGATCTTTTTTAAATTTCATTTTCATAAAAATGAGGACCTTATTAGATGTAATATCTATTTTGCAATCTAATTGATTAACTCAATTTATAGCAAAAACAAAAAAATAATCGAAATTAAACTCGGAGTTTTGCTATATATATTGGTATGAAAAGCAAAACCCTCTCTTACTATCTTTGTTATTTAGCGATTCGAGCCGTCCTCTACCCTTTTTCCTTTTTATCCTATAAGACCTTAGGGGTCTTAGGACAAAAGATGGGTATAGTCCTTTTTTACCTCATCCCAAAATACCGAAAAAGAACTCTAAGCAACTTATCAATAGCCTCCGATCTGGCCTTAGAAGAAAAAGATCTACATAGGCTGGCTAAAGAATCTATCGGTCATTTGATGACTACCTGCCTTGAATACGGTAAACTCTCCTCAGAAAAAAACATTCAATCCATTGTGACCTGTGAAAATCCCGAAGAAGCGCAAAAGATCTTGGATGAAGGTCGAGGGGTCATCTTTTTATGTGGACATCAGGCTAACTGGGAGCTTTTTTTCTTGGAAGGCACCTCCCGCATGCAAGGAGTTGCCATCGGACAACCCATTAAAAACATCCCTCTATATAACTGGATCTTATCTATTAGGGAGAAGTTCGGAGGGAAGATCGTACTTCCTAAGCAGGCCGTCAAAGAAGGACTAAGAGCTTTAAAACAAGGCAGATTCCTAGGTATCGTAGGAGACCAGGGGATGCCAGAAGCTGGCCTTGCCACCCCCTTCCTCGGAAGACCCGCCTTTACATCCCCCCTTCCCTCTATCTTATCCTATAGAACCAGCTGTCCTATCATCACGGCGACTATGACTCGTAAAGAAGGGAAGTATAAAATCCATTACTCGGCGCCTCTATGGCCCAATCTTAAAGAACCTTCAGAAAAAGAGGTCCCAAGACTTTTACAAGAAGCTCTTCTCCCTTTAGAAGAAAGTATTAAGGCTAACCCGTCCGAGTGGCTTTGGCAACATAATCGTTGGAAACAACAACTGCTCGGTAAGATTAAAAAAAACTATCGACAAGATGCCATTGCCGTTATTCTTCCTAAAAACCTGGATCTTTGGAAAAAGTTCTCCCTAGATCTTAAAACGTTTCGAGACATTTACCCAACAGAACTCGTTTGCTTCTTCACCCCTTTTCCTTTAGAGCAAGACCTTCAAGCAGAAGAGCATCTTTATACCGAATATGCCGATGTGAAAATACAAGACTACAGATTTAAACTCGTTTTTAATCTAACGGAAGATAAAAGCTTAAGTAAACACTTTCTTAACCTTTCTGCCATGAAGGCTCCTACGCTGCAAGACTTGCAAATAGAAACGAAATCTCCTTCCGATACACCCATATCTCAACTTCTTAAAGGAGCTATCTTACATGCCAGTTGAACGATTTTATTTAGAAGGCGAGTTAAACCAAGGAGATGATGTTTCTTTAAAAAATGAGGAATTTCATCACCTAGCACATGTTATTCGAGTAAAAGAGGGAGAAGTTATAGAGCTTGTCAACGGCAAAGGGTCTTTAGCTACAGCCAAGATAAAAAAAATAACAAGACATCTTGCAGAAGTCACCATTCTCTCTTCCGAGCAAGCTCCGCCCCTTTCCTATGAACTTATCTTAGCTCAAGCGATTCCGAGACAGCCGAGACTTGAATACATCTTAGAAAAAAGCGTAGAGCTTGGAGTTACGAAAATATGGCTTTTCCCAGGAGAACTAAGTGAGAAGAAGATCTTAGCCCCCTCTCACCTAGAAAGAGCTCATCACATCATCACATCGGCTATGAAACAGTGCGGAAGGCTTTTTGCTCCCGAGCTTGTATTGGCCCCCTCTCTTTTTTCTTGGGATCCAAAATCTTTACCCAAAGCTTCTTTTTTTGGAGATACGCACCCTGACGCTCGCTCTTTTTTAAACTGCCTAACGGCCGAAAAACCTAGCTCCCTTTGTGTAGTCATAGGACCGGAAAAAGGATTTAACCCTAAAGAAACGACTTGGATGAAAAATACCCTACATATCCAAGGGGTCCACTTACACCCCAACATCTTAAGAACGGATACTGCTGCCATCTGCTCTCTCTCTTTAGCCTCAGCTTTCATGCTCTCATAAATAATTTTTATCACAAAAACTAACTCAGAAACAAAAAGCTTGAATAATTACATCACTTTATGCTAAAACCTATATTAAATTAACATATTTTAACCAAAATAGGATTATTTAATTATGTCAATACAACCACCAAGATCACGAACACCGTCACCAACCCCCCCTCTGACTCCGAATGACTCTTCAGCAAATCTCATAAGCCCACCCGCTCCGAATGTCAGCCCCGTGCCTCCAAATTTCAGACAGGCTATTCACTCCACACCCTTCCCTAGCATCTCTTTCCAAAGTATCGCAGAAACCAACTCAACCTTAAGTAACCGAACATCTAATGATGAATCAACCAGAAGTCATCCTGCTGTTACAGCAGCACGTAGAGCCTTAGCTGATCGCTTAGCTAGAAAATAAAAAAATTAAGAACTCATTTCTTGAGCTCTTTTTAATATAATTTTATTTAAAAACTCATAGAGAACCTTCTACCTTCTCTACAATCATCATATTTGTTGTTCCACTAATACCAAAGGGAGAGCCTGCCGTCATTAAAATGATATCTTCTGGATGAACAACTCCCTTTTCCTTGGCAAAGGCAGATACGTAGCATAAAGCTTCTTCCATGTTTTTTGCATCATAGGGAGGAACAGGAACTACGCCCCAAAGTAGAGCCATACGATGATAAGCCTCTACTGTAGGCGAGAGGGCAAAAATGGGAATCTCGGGACGAAATCTTGCCATCATCCTTGCGGTAAGACCACTATTCGTAAAAACAAAAATAGCCTTTGCATTCACGCTATAAGCCGTTTTTACGGCAGCCTGAGCTACGGAAAATGAGATGTTATTAAAATCTTCTCTAAAGTCTTTATCAAAGAACTCTCGATATAAAAACTTTCCTTCCGCTTCTAAAATAATGCTTTTCATCATCTTGACCGTCTCAATCGGATAAAGACCAATTGCCGTCTCTCCTGAAAGCATCACGGCAGAGGTGCTGTCATAGATTGCATTAGCTACATCCGACACTTCAGCTCTTGTAGGTCTTGGGTTGTAGATCATCGACTCCAACATCTGCGTAGCCGTTATAACAGGCTTAGCGGCATAATAACACTTTTGTATCATCATCTTTTGTAAACTTGGCACCTGGTACAAGGGAAGCTCTACCCCTAGATCCCCTCTTGCGACCATGATTCCATCAGCTACCGATAAAATACTTTCAAAGTTTTCAACCCCTTGAACATCTTCGATTTTGGCAATCACAACAATATCGGATCTACCAAGCTTTACTAATAACTCTTTAATTTCCATCACATGGTCTGCCGATCTGATAAAAGAAGCAGCTATTATATCAACTCCCTCCTCACACCCGAAAGTAATGGCTTTTTCATCTTCAGATGTCATAGCAGGAAGGGGCACTTTTACATTAGGGATGTTAACTCCCTTGTGATTTTTTAAGATCCCCGCATTCTCGATTTCAACACACACACCTGCAGATGTCTTTTCTATTACCTTAGCGCCTATGTAGCCGTCATCAAATAAAATCCTCGTTCCGATTTCTAAAGCTTCGAAGACGATCTCGGGAGTCATTAAAATCCCCTCATCATCCTCTTTTCTTCTCACCAAGTGTACTTTTTGCCCGGGAAGCACATCTAAGACTCCCGCTGGAATAAGACCTAGACGGATCTCGGGACCTTTAGTATCGATCATGATGGCAAGAGGAACTTTTTTCTCTACCCTAGCTTTTTTTAGTAGCTTGATAATTTCTAAATGTCCATCTAAAGTTCCATGACTAAAATTTAATCTAGCCACATTCATCCCAGCCTCAATTAAAGCTATGATCTGCTCATAGCTATTGACGGCAGGACCCATCGTGCAAATGATCTTCGTCTTTGTCAGCATATCCACCTAGAGCCATATTTATGAAAACGCATACTAACCCGAGTCGCAAAAAACCTCAAGAAAACCTTTTGCTCTATAGGAATAATATGAGTATTTTGATATACTACTATCAATCTAAATAAGGTATTTCGTGAAACCGCTTCCTTCTTCTATCCAACACTTCCCTAGGCTAATAACTTCAAACTACTTATACATAGACAAGACAAAATATGCTCATGATCTAATTATTCAAGAACAAAGCTTCCTTCTTGCTCGTCCCCATGGGTTCGGTAAATCGTTATTTGTTTCCACTTTGGCAGAAATTCTTAAAGGAAATAGAGAATTATTCGAAGGACTTTGGATAGGAGGAAGCGGCTATACATGGCCAACTTACGGAGTCATACATTTAGATTTTGGACCTATCGATAGCACCAATTCCCACTCCGTCAAACAATCACTTTGTCAAATACTAGCTCGCATAGCTCATGCGTATCAATTACCCAAGGAGCTCAACACCTCCAATCCTAATCAGGCTCTTATAGAACTTACGGACGCTCTTTATGCTAAATTCAAAAGAGTGGCTGTTTTAATCGATGAGTACGATCATCCTATTTTACAAGTACTACAAGATCCTCAAGCTCCCGAAGTAAGATCCGTGCTGCAAAGCTTTTTTACTACAGTAAAAAGCTTAAACAACCAAGTTAACTTTCTTTTTATCACGGGAGTTAGCATGTTCTCTAAAGCTGGGGTCTTTTCTGGTATGAATAACCCTATAAACATCTCTCTTGACCCCCGATTTGCGGGAATCTGTGGATACACCGAAGAAGAGATGGCTTCATATTTTCAGGAGTATATTGCCGATTGGGCTAAAAAAGAAAATATTCCTCAAAAGCAACTTCAAGACGAATTAAAAACTTGGTATAATGGATATCGGTTTAGCAAAGATCCCACCTCGGTATACAATCCCTTTTCCATCTTAAACGCCTTTAACCTCAAAGAATTTAGAAACTTTTGGTTTGAAACGGGAAGTCCGGTTTTTATTATGAAAGAGCTAAAAAAAGAATATCGTCATAAAGAATGGGCTCTTTTCGACCTAGAACGTTTCAAAGTTTCTAGTGGACTACTCGGATCGGTTGATGTAGATGCGATCCCCCTCCCGACTCTTCTTTTTCAAACGGGATACCTAACCATTGCCGAACATGACATGAGGACCAATAACTACCGACTGGAGTTCCCGAACCAAGAAGTAAAAACAGCTTTAAATCAACATCTTTTAACTTTTTTAGCCCATACCGATTCGACATCTTCGGATTACGCAGGCAAGGAATTACGGTTTTTATTCGATAGTGGAAATGTAGAAGGAGCCGTTGCTTGCTTAAAAATGCTATTTAGCCAAGCTCCCTACCAACTTCATATCGAAAGAGAACAATTTTATCACGGCCTATTGCAAGTTGCCTGCCATGCATCCGGCCTTAAAGTACAATCCGAATACTCCACTAGCCACGCTAGAATAGACTTGATGTTAGATCTTCCTAGCAGGATCTATGTAGTAGAAGTGAAATTCAACGAATCTGCAGAAGCAGCCCTCGCTCAAATTGAAGAGCGCAGATACTACGAGCCTTTTCTTAGCCTGAAGAAGCCAATCGTGCTGCTTGGCCTCTCCTTTAAAAAAGAGCCTTGCAATTTTGAAATCTCTTACGTAAAAAAAGATTTAATCCTCTAACAAACCCTCAAGAACCGATAACCTGGATTACGACACCCCTGAGATAGATTCAGAAAATCCATTTAAGCATTAAGTTTTTTTTATTTTTTTAATAAAAAACTTAATATACACAACAACCACAGTATCAAACACTTAAGAAAAGATAGATCAACTCAAAAAACAACTCTCTCTAAAACAACAAGTAATTGATTACAAGTTGCATGTAAAATTAAAACAACTAATCACAATAAACAAAAACTACATAATTAACCACCAATAGCCCTTGAATTAAAAAAAAAAATACTTCATCATAAAGCTAACAACGATGAGGAATTATATGAATGAACGAAATGTGGATACTATAACTCATGCTTTATTTTCACCTATAGCAGAAGTCCTAGCCACACAAAAAGCAGATGCATTATCTTCAACAAACCACCTACACAGCTCTAAAGAAGCCCAATATATAAAAGAACAAACGGAAGAGCTCACCCAAGATCTGCAAAAAGAGTACACTAACTTTGTAGGATGCATGAAAAAAGCATCCGTCGTCTTACAACAAGAGTTAAAACATTTACCCTCAAAAGAACAAGAACACCACCAAAAAGAATTCAACCTGGCTGCTTCCAAGCTAAACGCTCCTCAAGAAGATTTAGAGCTCACACTTAAAGAATTTGCAACAGCAAGTAGTTGGCAACAATTTTTAGGCTTTTCCGATAAAACTCTTCTTTGGGTCTATCAAATCGCCCGTCAATGCTATGAGAAAAAAAATCTCGAAGAGAGTCTCTCTTTATTTCAATTCCTTATAAATATCAACACCTTCGTCAGCGATTATTGGACCGCCATAGGATTTGTCAGAAGGGCCTTACATCAAACATCCGAAGCTCTTGATTGTTTCGCTATGGCCATCTTGCTAAATCAAGATAATCCAATCCCAAGAGTGCAGTCCGCCGAACTTTATTATGAAATAGGACAATTTTCCGATACTGTCATAGAGTTAGAAATAGCAAAAAATCTAATCGTGAAAAATAAATTAGATTTTCCGATTCATGATATAGAAGATTTACTAACAAAA
>JAZKAC010000129.1:0-7381 GCA_040389325.1 Chlamydiota bacterium
ATGGGAAAAGCACAAGGTTTTTCCATTGAAAAATTCTGAATACGGGCACCTCCCCATTTTTTGGACAAGAACAGAACTCGCTGTACAGGAAATCTTGCTTTTTTATAAGCAAGAGAAAGGGTTTGCTTCGTGATTAAATAAAGAGCCGCCTTTCCGTTTTTTTAACTCCGAGCGAACGGAAAATAAAAGATCTTGATCAAAGTCTTTGTTAGAAGCCCACTGGAGGTACTCTTGAGGGATTTCAGAAAAAGGTCTTCCCTTATGTTTTCCAAGAGGCATCGTTTTAATAGCGATAGGTCTTTTTAATCTTTCGGTAAGCTGCTCTGTCATTTTGTAATTTCTGGTCAAATATTTAAAGACTTCGATGTTAACAATGACATCATTCATGGCTCTATGAGCGCCTTCTGCCGCGATATTAAAATGCTCTCGAAGTTTTTCAAGAGAATTGATCGGGCTTTCTCCGTATAGTCTTGCGAGCCTGAGAGTGTCTAGATAAGGATGGTTTGAAAGGGTATTGGGGATGCAGTGTGTTTTCGCTGCATTTGCTAAAAAAGCGATGTCAAAAGGGATGCCGTGTCCTATAATGATATGCTTGCCTAACATTTTAAGAACGTGGGGAAGGACTTCTTGAATTTTAGGTTTTCCTACGACCATTTCATTGGTAATATGATGGATTGCCGTAGACTCTTCTGAAATGGGTCCTTCGGGGTCTATGAGCGTTTCGTAACGATCTAAAATAGCGGTCTCCGTGAAAATGACGGCAGCTACTTCGATGATGCGATCTTTTTCGGGTTCAAGTCCTGTGGTTTCACAATCGATGCAGATAAAAGTGTCGGTTTTAAGTAGTCCCATGGTTTCCTTAGGAGGTTGATAGTAAAGAAGAAATTTTGTTTTGCAGAGTCACCCTGCATTGATTGTCTTTAATAGAATAGGGTATGTAGGAAATAGGTTGGCCGAAGCAAAGTTCAGAAAGAGCCTGAACGAGCCCTGTTTCCGATTGTCTTTTTTCGGAAGTATTAAGCTTGTCCGTTTTAGAAAAAATAAAAAGAAGTTTTTTCTGTTGACTTTGAGCCCAAGCGATCATTCCTATATCATCTTCTGATAAGTCACGTCTTGAATCCAGAACAAGGATCAGAAGTTTGAGTTGTGATCTGTCTTCTAGATAATTGGCGAGGATCTGTCCCCAGCTTTTTCTCATTTCCTTATCAACCTTGGCAAATCCATATCCCGGGAGATCGACCAATAGAAGCTTATTATCAACGAAAAAAAAGTTAATTAGCTGTGTTTTTCCTGGTGTAGAGGAAACGTAAACAAGATTTTTTTTCTGTGTAAGATGGTTGATTAAAGAGGATTTTCCTGCGTTAGATCTACCGATGATGGCGATTTCTGGATAAGGGTTTTTTCCTAAGTATAAAACGGGAAAATCTTCTTTTTTTACGGAGGACTTGATAAATTCGGCTTGGGAAAAATTGATAAAGTTAGCTTGCATGAGTCCTTTGAAAGGTGATTTTTCTTTGTTCTAAGGAAAGGTATTCCATGTGAATTGATATTTTTTGTAAGGATGGGTGAGAGGGGAGTCTATCAGGCCACTCGATACAGCAGATTCCTGGTGTGGATAAAAATTCTAAAAAACCTGCTTGGATAAATTCTTCGGAAGAAGAGAGGCGGTATAAGTCGAAGTGGTAGAGATCACATAACCCCGAGTATATATTTAGGTAAGTGAAGGTTGGGCTTGTAACCTCTAGTGCGTCAATTCCCGTATATTGTTTAGCTATTCCCTTAACAAGAGTGGTCTTACCCGCTCCGAGGTCTCCTGTTAAACAAAGAACATCACCACTTTGTACAAGCCGTCCGATTTGACGGCCAATTTCCTCTGTTTCGTTTGAGGAGGAGGTTAAAAAAATAATAGGATCTTTCAATCTTCCTCTTTATCCTCTTCCAGCCATCCGTCAATAAAAGACGAAAACTCATCAAATTGAGAAAGAGCTTCGATGAAAGCGGAGATTCTGCTTTGTTCGAGCTGTGTTTGAATAAAGTTTAAAAAATGCTCTTCTATTTGAAACTTATTTTGATTAGGTACATCCAGAAGCGGGATCGGTTTTAGATGATTTTGCACGAGATCTTCTATGATAGCATTTTTGCTGTTAAAGAGTTTTCCTGTAGCGGCAGAAGAAAATACTATTTTTGTGATAGGATCTTTTCTTTTTACAATGTAGTTTTTGATTATTTCAGGGTCTTCGGACGTTAAAAAACGTTTTACTTTAAGTCCTCCAGAGCGTTCTTTATTTTCAGGGCATTTGGCAACCCAGTCATAAATAGCATCTTGAGGATTTGGATGAGTATTGTCTCCAAAAACTTTCCCAGTGAAAGGACATATATAGATTTTTTTTGTAAGTTCGTTTACGCCTTGAGGACCCGTTTGAATTTTAATTTCCGTTTCTCTCCAAAGCTTTCCTTGGCTTTCAAGATTTTTCAATAGGTCTTCTTGGCTTTGATAGATTGTTTTATCTCGAATGTAAAGAACGGGCTTGATGTTAAACTTTTTTTCCAGAAAAAACAGGCAAGTTGTGATAAGATCAGCTTTTTTGTTTTTTTGTAAAAACTTATTTAACTCATCTTTAAGGGATTCAGTGATGACGAGCGTTGCCATTTTTACCTCAAGTCTAGTTTAAATTTTTTCATGAATGGATCGACAGAAACAATTCTGTAAAGTGCGTAAGGACAATCTTATTCTAGGAGGAGATTATTTTTCAAGAATAAACGGGCGGTTTTTTCTTTGTTAAAAAAATTAATATGTAAAAACTTAATTTTTACTTGTAGAAACGGATTGATTCTAGAAGGAGAATGTGTTATTCTTAGTAAAGTTAATTTCTAATCGTATGTAAGGAGAAAGTAGATGGGAACAACATTATCTCTCGAAGTGGAAGAAATTTTTGTAGAGGGTTACCAAAAAGTCTATAAAGTAGAAGATCCCTCCGTAGGGCTTAAGGGGATTATATGTCTGCATGATCTTACTCTAGGGCCTGCTCTTGGTGGAATAAGGATCCATCCGTACGCGGATTTTTCCGAGGCTTTATTTGATGTAAAAAGATTGGCGATGGGGATGACTTATAAATCTGCTTTGGCAAGATGTTCTTGGGGCGGAGGAAAGAGCGTTATTATAGCTCGACCTCAAGACAAGACGGAAGAGATGCTAAGGTCGTTTGCTCGAGCCATTGATCTTTTGGGGGGAATATATATTGGCGCAGAGGATGTGGGCTGTTCTCCTAAAGATGTTGGAATTATGAGTAAAGAGACAAAATATGTCGTTGGCTTAGAGTCGGAAAAGAGTAGTGGCAATCCTTCTGGATTTACGGCATGGGGCGTATATAAAGGAATTCAAGCTGGACTGAAAAAAATATATGGATCGGATTCCGTTGCGGGAAAAGTTGTGGCTATCCAAGGGGTTGGAAGTGTTGGTGCTTTTTTGGCAGACACTCTTTTTTGGAATGGAGCTAAGTTAATTCTTACGGATGTATGTATAGAAAAAGCCGAAAAGATGGCAAAGCAATATGGAGCGAAATTTTGTCTTCCCGAAGAGATTTTCTCTCAAGAATGTGATGTGTTTGCTCCTTGCGCTCTTGGAGGAATTATTAATCCCTCGACCATCCCTCAATTAAAGTGTAAAATTATTGCAGGAGCTGCAAATAATCAACTTTTATCGGATGAAGATGGAGAGTCCTTGCGAAAGATGGGAATCTTACATGCTCCAGATTTTGTGATTAATGCGGGCGGATTGATTAACGTATCAAGCGAGCTTAGAATAGAAGGGTATGATCCCGTAGATACTCTTATGAAGATAGAGGGCATTTACGAGCACCTTTTAAGTATTTTTGCAAAAGCGGAGCAGTTAGAGTGTTCTACGGATAAGGCGGCTCGTGCCTTGGGAGATCATCTCATAGCTAATAAAATTGGAATAAGAGTGGAAGATCCTTGCTTCCATCATTGTTCTTTATAAAAAACAGGAAAAAACATATGGAAACGACTTTACAGTCCGTGTTGATAGAAAAGCTTGGCGCAGCAATCGTAAAGGCGTTTCCTGATTGGCAAGAAAAGGCGGAGGTAGTGTCAAGTACGCAGCCGCAGTTTGGACATTATCAGTGTAATTCCTGTTTGAAAATAGGTAAAATCTACAAGAAAAATCCTAAAGAAGTGGCTTTGCAGATCATAAATCTTCTGCAAGAAGAAAGCTCTTATGATTTGTTTTTTGCAGGGCTGGAAGTAGCGGGTCCTGGTTTTATTAATATCACGTTATCTTCACATTTTTTAGAAAAAAGAGTTACGGGTCTTCTTAACGATCCTTTTTTAGGTTCCCCAAGACCTCTTTATCCTCAAAAAGTAATCGTAGAATTTTCTTCTCCTAATGTGGCTAAAGAGCTTCATGTTGGGCATCTTCGCTCCACAATTATTGGAGACAGCCTTGCTCGGATACTTAGTTTTTTAGGGTATGATGTTCTTCGTCTGAATCATATTGGAGACTGGGGAACTCAGTTTGGTATGTTGATTCAGTACTTACAAGAACAGCATCCTAAGGTGCTATCAGGAGAAGAGTCAACAGACCTAGAGCATTTAATGGGATGGTATAAACAGTCCAAGATCTGCTTTGATCAAAACGAAGAGTTTAAGAAGAAAGCTCAGCTCCAAGTGGTGAAGTTGCAGGGAGAAGATCCTCAAGCAATCAAAGCCTGGAAAATGATTTGTATGATCTCCAGAAAGGCATTTCAAGCGATATATGATTTACTGGATGTCAAGATCGAAGAAAGGGGAGAATCCTTTTATAATCCATATCTAGCCGATGTTGTGGCCGACTTTGAAAAGAAAGGGCTGATTACTCTATCTGACGGAGCTAAGTGTGTTTTCTTGGAAGGTATTTTTGGTCGAGATGGGACTCCTTTACCGATGATCATCCAAAAAAGAGATGGGGGCTATAACTATGAAACAACGGACGTAGCCGCTTTAAAACACCGCGTAGAAGTAGAAAAAGCAGACCGTATTATTATTTTGACGGATGCGGGACAAGCTTTGCATTTTGATATGGTTTTTCAAGCAACAAAAAAAGCTGGGTACTATGATCCTGCTAAAGTGCAGATGGATCATGTGACGTTTGGAGTAGTGTTAGGGTTGGATGGTAAAAAATTCAAAACCAGATCTGGGGAAACAGAAAAACTCATTGATCTTTTGCAAGAGGCCGTTGACCGAGCTAGGGTAATTATAGAAGAAAGGTTACCAGATATATCTTCTTCGGAAAAAGAATCGATAGCTAACACCCTAGGAATAGGAGCTGTTAAATATGCAGATCTTTCTGGGAACCGGATAAAAGATTATACATTTAGTTACGATCGTATGCTTAAATTCGAAGGGAATACAGCTGCTTTCTTACTGTATGCTTTTGTACGAATTCAAGGCATTAAGAGAAAAAGCGGAAAAGACCTTAAATCTTTAGCTAGGGCAGAAAAGATCGTACTATCTCATGCAAGTGAAGTAGATCTTGCTTTACATCTTTGTCAATTTGCAGAGATCTTACAAGCCGTTGCAAGAGATCTTATGCCAAATCGATTAGCTGATTATTTATATGCCTTGGCAGAAAAGTTTAATGTCTTTTATCGAGACTGTAGGGTGGAAGGAAGCGAAGAGGAGTCAAGCCGGCTGCTTCTTTGTGAAGCAGCAGGCTTGGTTCTTGAAAAGGGACTAGAGCTTTTGGGGCTTAAGACTGCTGAGCGTATGTAATTTTTGTACTGTCTCGTCAGTTTGTTCTCTTTTTATATGAGCGCCAAGAGATAAGAGTTTGCCTTCTAGATTTTCATATCCTCGATCCAAGTAAGAAAGACCCGAGATGGTTGTTTCTTCTTGGCTCAAGAGGCCTGCCATTACATAAGCAAAGCCCGCTCTTAAGTCAGGAATAGCAATCTCCTTTGCAGTGAGGGGCGTAGCTCCCTTAACTAACAAGCTGTGGTGGTATCCTTGGCAAGCATATCGACAAGTTTTTCCGCCGAGGCAGTGTGTGAAAAGAGCTATATCCGCTCCCATTTGATTAAGAGTTTCCGTGTAACCGAAACGATTTTCATAAACTGTTTCATGAATTACGGAAAAGCCCTGAGCTTGAGTTAGAAGGACGACAAAAGGTTGTTGCCAGTCGGTTGCAAAGCCTGGGTATACATCCGTTTCAATATGAACGCCCCCTTTTAAAGGACCTTGATAGAAAAATTCAATCCCCGTATTTTTCACATGAAATCCGGCATTTATTTCGCGCAACTTATTTAAGAAGGTGATCATATGTTGATGTTGAGCGCCTTCTACAAAAACTCTTCCTTTTGTGCTGATAGCAGCCATTCCAAGAGAAGCCGCTTCGATCCTATCTGTGATGACGGTATGTTCTACATCATAGAATTGAGTTGTTTCGCTAATGCGTATAGTTCTATCGACATCGACATAGATATGCGCTCCAAGCTTTTGTAAAAATAAGATCAAATCCAAGATCTCGGGTTCTATCGCAGCATTTTTAATGACCGTAGTGCCTTTAGCTCGAACGGCTGCTAAAATGGAATTTTCCGTAGCACCTACCGAAGGATAGTTGAGATGAATTAACGTCCCTTTAAGTCCTTGGTGAGCTCTTGCAAAGTAAGCTCCCTCTTTTTTCATAACTCGATATTCAATGATAGCTCCTAGTTTTTCTAGAGCTTGGATATGAAAGTCAACGGGGCGATTTCCTATTTTGCAACCACCTGCCGTAGGGATAATGATATCTTCATCCGTTCTACCAAGAAGAGCTCCGATCATTAGGATGGGGATTCTATTGGATCCTGAAAATCTTTGCGGAATATATAAAGACTTGAGTTCTTTTGTGACAATTTCAATAACGCCTTCTTTTCTATCCCAATGCACTTCGGAGCCAACTTCCCTACAAAGCTCTACCGTGATTTCTACTTCATCGATGTTAGGAACATTGTAAATTGTGCAACGTTTATCAGAGATCAGCGAGGCAACAAGGATTTTTGTTACGGCATTTTTTGCTCCCGAGGCTTTGACGTTCCCCTCTAAAGGAATGCCCCCTTTAATCTTTAGTACTTCCATAGCTATTTTCCCTCCATCTACGTCCAGTCTTACCGCTCTATAGAATTAAAAGCAAATGGGATTTTGAAGAATCTAAGATCTTTTTTTCTTTGTCGGTTTTTCGTGATTGGTATTAGAAATAGTTCGCTAACAAAAGTGGGGAAGAGGCAGCTCTAAGAGAGGTGTCATCCCTTATGAGAGAAGGTGCAAGAGGAGTAATCAGCTTTGATGGACAACCCAATCGAGGGACTGCGGACGATTATAAAGATCTAAGAGGGATCCACATCCTAAA
>JAZKAC010000130.1:0-5897 GCA_040389325.1 Chlamydiota bacterium
CTACCTGCCTATTCTTTTTTTAAATCATCCCGTGCACTTCAAACTTGAATCGGCGAAGTTAAAAAATCTTATTAAAGACTTACTGGGTAAAAGTCTTCAAGGTCTATGGAAAGGATCTTTTCTACAAAAGCCTTACTCGATTCTTCTTCACAACAGACGTAGTGAACCTTTATTTTTTCTATTAAAGGGACATCTACCACATATCTAACGCGGACTAAAATTTTCATCTTAGGATTCATCTGACGTGCCGATTCAATAATCTGTTGCAAGGGCTCTATTTCAAGAGTCGTGATAACAAGTAGATGGGAGTGTTCTGCATCCGCTTCTTTTAATAGATCCTGCAAAGAGGCATCTCCATAAATAATCTGCACATCTTGAACATGATGAGAGACCGTGTCGATATTATGTTCAATCACTACAGGAGAATAAGATAGCTCTTTTAAAAGTTTTGTCACCTCCTGTCCAATAGGACCGTATCCTATAACAATCGCTTTTTTCTTCATCACAAGACTTTCTTTTATTTCGTTATGCTTCCTATTTTTCTGGACACGACTTAAAAAAGGAATTTTATGGGCCAAATTTTCAAGAGGTCCTAAACAACGAAATAGCAACGGATTTATACAGATAGATAATAAAGCGCAAGCCACGATGATGTCATAGCCTGCATCGGGAAGAAGCTTTAATCGAGTTGCTTGCTCTGCTAAAATAAAAGAAAATTCCCCTATCTGAGCTAAAGCTAAACTCACCGTAAGTGCTACTTTCATCGGAAAACGAAATGCTAAAACAAGGAAGAAGGCAGCTAAGGGTTTAACTACTAAAATTATACCCATAATTCCTAGAAAGAGCGTGAAGTCCTCTTTAATGGCTATAGGATTTAAAAGCATACCAACGGAAAGAAAGAAAATAACCGTGAAGGTTTCTTTTAAAGAAAGAGCGTTAGCTGCCGCTTGATGCTTAACATTCGTTTTTCCAATCACCATCCCCGCTATAAAAGCACCTAGCGCTAAAGAAGTCCCAAAAACCATGGCGGATCCCGTTGCTATTAGAAATACAAGAGCTAACACGGTTAGAGTAAAAAGCTCTTGAGATCGCGACTGAGCAATTTTTGTTAGAATGAACTTTACGGCTCGATATCCAAGAGTAAACATAACCAAGCAAAGGATCGTAAATTTTGCAAGAATGAAAGAAACGGATTTAAAGACGGTAAGATACGAGTGCTGCTCCGTCTCATTATACGCAACCATTAAAGGCAGTAGAGCCAATACGACAACGGTAAACACATCTTCTACAATAAGCCATCCAATAGAAATATGCCCTTGCTTCGTGTCTAAAAGGTTGTTATCGGATAAAACCCTTGCTAAGACAAAAGTACTTGCAACCCCAATGGCTAATCCTAAAATAATCCCCGACTGAAGAGACCATCCCATAGACCTCGTTAATAAAACGGTCACAAAAGTTGCCATCGCCGTTTGAATAACGGCTCCAGGAATTGCAATCTTCTTTACCTTAACGAGATTCTCGAGTTTAAAATGAAGCCCCACGCTAAAAAGCATCAAGACCACCCCGATTTCAGCTAGCTGCTCTGCGATCTTTAGGTCAGCGACATATCCCGGAAAATGGGGTCCAATAATATAACCTGCTAAAAGAAATCCTAAAATAGAAGGAAGCTTCATCCTTTGCACTAGATACCCAAATAGACTTGCTAAAGCAAACCCAAAGGTTAGAATCAATACAATTTTTATATTTGGGTCCATGAGGCTCGCTATCACATGTAGGTTACATTCCATATACACAAAGACTAGTTTTAGTTTAAGCTATATCTTTAAAAATTGACTGAAGACACCACTGGCCTAGCGCCAGTGGATGAAAAACCGATTAAGTCACAGCTCGGAAAGACAGTTTTGTAGATATTGATCGATCCTTGGATGATTATAAGGAAGTACCTTATTGTCAGGTTGACCATTTTTATTCAAAAATTGAGTTCTTATTTTAACTTTTAAAAATGCTCGATATGCATCCGTGTAATTTTTATCCCCCAATTCAATTAAACCATACCAAAGGTCGTGCAGAAACATGGGATCTTTGCAACCTGTCATCATTGAATATAATTTCTTAATACATTGTTTTTCTTGAAAAGAAGCATGCATTATGGTTTTTTCCAGCTCCTGCAATTCACTATCCGTTAAGTTTTCCCCATCATACAGACGAGTTTTAGTACAGGCTTTGACTGCTTCAGAAAATTGCGGTTGATACTTGGTTTTATCATAAGCCAAAAGGATATCACCAACCAGCGCCAATTCAAAATGAAGATTAATTTTTAAAATAGCTTTTTCAACCTCTTGAATAGAGGGATAAGCCCAGCAGCCCATATAGTCGACTCCTGAAACTTCAGTTCCGAAACCTCTTATATCATCTATTAAGATTACGCAGTCTTGGATGCCTGTATCCTGAATGGCACTTAACTCATTTCGAATTGCAGTGATTGCATCAGGAGATTCGAGGTCATTAGAGCTCAAGGCAGTTCCTTCTCCACTATAATGAGCATCCAACCAAAATAAAATGGTTCCTTTCAACGCAGGAGCTATGGTTCGAATAAGATCGGGGGACTGGCCATAAAAAACCCTAACTTGAGTAAACTCAGAAAACTTTCTCTTTGCAACTTCAGCTAACCCTTCATGAAATTCGACACTTACGAGCTCTTTAAAGTAAGGAATAGCTGCCATAGTAGTTTCTCCACTATACGTCCCTGTTTCAAAGAAAATGTCAGGCTGAAAAGTGTTCTTTAACTCCTTAAAGAAATGGTCATCCAAAACACCTTCAGATGTTTTGTTGCTAACGAATTCAAACAAGGCATATGCATGGTTACAACATAAAGCAATCATGAGAATCAATATTTTTTTCATTTTTTTTGACAACGCTACACCCTCATTCTTCAAGACGAAAGAAAAAGCGCCGCTCCTTTTTTAATTTTTTATTACGATCCGCTCGGGCCATCCAATTCTTTGTATTTGAGTGTCTCCGCCACGACATTATTCTTAAGCTTTCCCAGTCTTACTTTGAGTCAATTTTAGATAAAAAAGCAATCATTCGTTAGGAAAACGTGATCAGCCACCCAATATTTCGTTAGGAAAACGTGTTTTATCGACATAAATACCTAACTACAAACACGTTAAAAGATTGCCAGGAAAAAGACACAAAAACTTGGGCTGTCGTATCAAAAAAAAGAACCCAAATCACTCAGAGTTTCCATAAAAAGATATCAGCAAAATTATGTCGGGATGTGAAAACCTCAGTCGATGGAGGGATTGAGCCGATTGACTAAAACCGGCCGGAAGAAATGACATAATCAGGTTAAGATTTACCTAAGTTACGACCTTTAACCAGATGGTGGATCCTACTTTTTTAGGAAAGATCTTTTTTTGCGTTACTCTACAATTCAACCTTGAGAACTTCTAATTCTTCTAAAGACAATCCCGTATCTTCAGAACCCTCTTTTAAACAGTTTTTTAGCCATTTCCGCGATGGCCTTAGCGAGTTTATGACCCTATCGGAAATCGAGAGATTAGATAGAGTGGATAATTATAAATGTCACCGTCGTGTTTTAAATTCATGCTACTTGCTCTAATGAGTTTAGAAGGAGCATATTTTTGATTATAGACAAGAAGGCTCTTTTTTTTCTGACTTGTACCTGATTTCACTTCCAGCGGATAGATTTCATGGTCTTTTTCTAACAAAAAATCGACTTCTGCCACTCCCTCACTTGTCCAATAATAAAGTTCTTTACACTTGGTTGCGATCAACTCCTGCGCTATATAGTTCTCTGTAAGAGATCCTTTGAATTCCGTGAATAACAGATCTCCATCGATGATTACTTGAGGTGAAAGATTCGACTGAGCTCCAAGCAGCCCTATATCTAATAAAAAAATCTTAAAGATGTCATTATTAGCATACGCACTAAGAGGAAATTTTGGAGACTCTATTAAATAACTTTTATGAATAAGTCCTGCATCTAAAAGCCATTGGATGGCTTCTTCATACTCCCTGCCCCTTGCACTTTTTCGAATTGCGGCAAAAATAAATTTCTTATTTTCCTTTGCTAACTGCCTATGCACCTGTTTCCAAACCGTCGTGATTTTCATTATCTCATGGGGTGGGGCGTGTTTGGCAAAGTCTTTTTCGTAAGCACTTAAAATCTCTAATTGAATTTCTCTAACAACATTCAACTTTTCAGCCTTAGCATATTCGGCTACAGCTTCCGGCATCCCTCCAATAAAAAAATAAAGCTTCAATAATTCGATTAATTTCTCATGCATAGGATTTAAGATCGGCTCATACGATGAACATTCTTCTAAAAATAGTCGTGTTTTTTCTTGACCTAAGGCGGAAAGAAACTCAAAAAAGGTTAAAGGGTATAAATGAAGAAAGTTAACTTTTCCAACAGGAAATCCTTTTTCTCTAGCTGTTTTTACCCCTAAAAGCGAGCCCGCAGCAATAACATGGTACTCATTAGCTTCTTCATAAAAATATTTCAAACTATTAAGTGCTTTCGGGCACTCTTGAATTTCATCTAAAATCAAAAGAGTATGATGAGGCTCTATCTCTATTTCCGTGTAAATACTTAAAATCCTTACAAGCTGTTTCGGATCCAAAGTGCTCTCGAAATATTGACTCAGTTTTTCATTTTTTTCAAAATTCAAGTAGGCCATATTCTTATAAAATGTCTTACCAAAATGTTTTAACGCATGAGTTTTTCCAACCTGTCTAGCTCCATTTAATACTAATGGTTTGCGTCGTTCCGATCGTTTCCACTCTTCTAGCTGCTTGTAAATATCTCTTTTCATATCTTTAGTCTAAAGCAGTTTTAGGTAAAAAAGCAATCATTCCTTAGGAAAACGTGATTAATTCACCTATATTTCATTAGGAAAACGTGATCGGCCACTCAATCTTTCGTTAGGAAAACGTGTTTTTACATTCATAAACACCTAGTTACAAATACGTTAAAAGAATAACAAGAAAAAGACACAAAAACTTGGGCTATTATATCAAAAAAAGAAGCCAAATCATCCGCGTTTTCATAAAAAGATAAATAGAATTATGTCAGAATATGACAGCCTCAGTCGACGAAAAGTTGGGAAGTCAAAAAAGAAACACGCACTTATTTTTTAGATGGCAAGGTTAAATCGAGCTTTTAAATAACCTATCTAACTAAGTAGGTGAGGCCTTACAGCCTCACCTACTCGATTGAATAATCTATAGCAAAGGGACTTGCCTAGAATCTAAAGTTTCTTCAGAAAGCTATCCACTCTTTTGAATGGATCGAAGTTCTTTAAGGGATAAGCCTGTTACATCTCGAATATCAGAAAGAGACATCCCCTTAGTACACAAGATACGTGCTACTTCATGGGATTTTTGAATTTCTTGCTCTTTCATTTTCTTCTTGGCTGCGTTAACTGCGGCTGCGGCTTGCTTAGTTGCGGCTTCTACTTTCTTAGCTGCAGCGGCTGTTGCTTTCTTAGCTGCGGCGGCTGTTGCTTCTGCTACTGCTTTCTTAGTTGCTTCTGCTGCTTGAGCTTTGATGAGGACCGCTTGACCTGCAATATATTCAGAAAAGCATTCGTATTGCGCTTTATCTTTTTGATACCCTTTTAGTACGTTCGCTGGCATTTTCTTGAGCTTCATCATATCAAATGCGTGAAGCACTTCAGGGGTTTTAATTTCTTTTCTCACTTCTTCCTCCTTCATGTTATGGGCATTTTTTTAAAATAGAAACCAATTCTGTTCTGCTTGTGACGGCAATTTTTCTGGTACATTGTTTAACGCATATTGCATAAGCTCTATTCCAGTTATAAAGTGGGGGTTGTCTTTATTCACCTGATCTTGAAACCTGTAGTGGCGAG
>JAZKAC010000131.1:0-3178 GCA_040389325.1 Chlamydiota bacterium
TAAAGGCAGTATATAGTCATTTATTTCGAAATGATGTTCAAACTGTAATAGACATAGACCTTCAAAATTATTTTGGCACAATAGACCACGAACTTTTAGATAAGATCCTCAGATTAAAAATCAAAGATGAGCGATTTATGAGATACATAAATCGTATGTTTAAAGCAGGGGTATTGTCAGAAGGGGATTTGCGAATGAGTGATGAAGGAGTGGTTCAAGGGTCGGTATGCAGTAGAGAAATAAATTCTTTGAGGTCTTCAGAATTAGCTTTCTTGAGAGGTTCGTAGTCTCAATAGTTGTATAAAAGCTAAAGATCCTGTCAGGATAAATAGAATAAATACAAAGCTAGGGAAGCTGTAACCAGCTGTAAGTCCGATTAAAATGATAAATTGCAAAGAAGTGCTGATCTTTCCCCACTGGATAGATTTGTACTTATAATTATCCCAGAGTTGAAAAAGACTTAGGTAGATAGCGAAAAGACACAGAAAAAAGTCTCTTGCGATCATGGAGCATGCTTGCCAAAGCTCTATTTTCCCTTCCATGAATAAGACAGAGAGCGTGAAAAAGACGAAAAATTTATCCATTATGGGGTCTAAGATAGCCCCAAACTGAGAGGCTGTTTGATTGCGCCTAGCAATGTATCCGTCAATGCAATCCGTGAACATGGCAAGCAGTAACGCAAGGAGCCTTAAGGGAGTGCTTTCTATAAGAAAAAGAAAAGCTAAAGGAGCCCGAAGAATCGTAAGGGTGTTAGAAAGAGTGAACATTCTTTTCATTTTTAGAGAGGGTTGCTTTTTTTTGACCTTATGTGATTGACTCGTTTATACCAAAAAATGACAATTACAGCTATAGAGAATGCGATAAAAATATAGCTATTAATCATTTTAACATAAGCCCAAAGGGTGTCAAAGTTTTGGCCTAAATGAAAAAACAGGGTAAAGGAGAGAGAAATCCAGATAAAGCAGGCTATGAAATCTAAAACAACAAAGCGCAAAAAAGGCGTTTTGCTCATGCCGCTTGTCATAAATAAAGCGTTTCGGACTCCAAAAGGAATAAACCTGCCTACAATAAAAGCCCATACGCCATATTTTTGATAGAATTTTTGCATCGAAGCGAGTTTTTTTTCAGAGAGAATAGGTTGAAAAATTTTCCAATTTTTTAATTTATTCCCGAGTGTTTTTCCGAGAAAATAAGAGATCCAAGCAGAAAGAGAGCATCCGACTAAAAGAGTGCCATACAAGAGCCATAAGTTTTCTGGAACAAACTGCGCAGAAAGAAGCGCTGCCGTGATAACGAGCAAATCGATACTAATGGGGATATTACACCCTGCTAATAAAAGCCCAAGGAAAATGAACCAGTGGGCATGAAAAGCATGTTCGGACATAAATTGGACTAAAAAGTTCATAAGTTTACGTCGTTTCTAATGGGGCTAAGTCTTGCAACGGCTTTTCATGTAGAATAGGAGCGGGATCGGTTGATGTGAGCTGATGAAATTGTTTTCCTAGAGATTTGACGGCAAATGTCCAGGCAACGATGACTCCTGATAAAATAACGGCTGCGTAAGGGGTGCTAAGAGCAATTGTCCCGAAAGAGAGGAGAAGTCCTTGGTGAATGATAGATCCGCCTGACTTACCTAGTCTAGACCCTACTCCATCGATAGCGGCTTTTCCTTTCAGCTTACTTTCTTTAGAAAGTGGGATGAAGGCCATCTCTTTTGTAGCATCAAATAGAGTGTATTTTGACGCTCTGGCAAAACAGTTTTGTAAAGAGCCAAAAAAGACTCCAAGAGCTAAAGGCGTGGCTCCAAATAAAACAGCTATGGAAGCAAAGCTTGTGTCTTTAAATAGAAGGAAGGAGAAGAAAGCGATCCCTGTCGAAAGAAGAATCAATGGTGAAATAAGAGCGCTTTTTGTCCAAGAGAGTTTTCTGATGACCGTTGAGACAAACACGCTGACAATCGCAGCTAGAATGCCCATCCAATACATTACAGTCCCCATATAAGCATTGAAATCGCTAGGGTTTGGATATAGCTGCTTAATTTGGTCTTTCCAGATCACTTCAATTAGGTTAATGGAGATATTGTAAGTCACGACAATGATGGCAATACAAATTAAATATTTTGATTTGGCGAGATAAGAGAAATTCTTTCTCATGCCCATTTTAATAGGAGTTTCTTCGTGGTGCTGTTTGTAGGTGGGGGAGTTATATCCATGTCCTATATTGTGGATATATCTAAAGCAAATAATGGTTAAAATACCTGATAGAATGATGATACTGTTAATAAGAAAAATGGATTGATCCCAACCGTCGGCGCCAAATGGCATAAGAGGGTTGTATATGTGCTTGGATAGATTAGCGGCTACGAGTCCCGCTGCAATGCTTGATAAGTTAATAGCTATACCTAAAAGTCCATAGAATCGTTTAGCTCCATTAACGGAGGTGACTTCGTTAGCAAATCCCCAAGCGAGAATCGTCATAATGATTGTACTCCACATCTCGGACATGACGTAAAAGGCCGTGAGGGTCCAATTTCTAAAGACGGCAATGAGTCCGCGACACCCTAAGGGAAGATAGGCTTGAATTTTATCGGCAAGTTCGTGAGGGTGTAAAAAATCGCGATTGGGGTAAAGAACTAGAGTGAATAGGGTGAAAAATACGATGAAAATGCTCATCATATAGTAAAAAACTTTTTCTCTGCTGACCTTGTTAGAAACCCTTGTCAGGATGAAGGTAAATAAAAGGGCCATTGGTAAAATGGCCCACACTTTAATGAAAGGAATAGCTTCGGCCCCCGATGCAGGGGCTGTAACCACGAGAGCATCTTTGGTTGACCTGAGAAGATTATAACTAAATCCGACTAAAAAAAAGATAACCAACATAGGGATGAACGATTTTAGCTCAGTTCTATGCACAGGCCATAAAAATGACCGTAATTTTCCAAACTCTTTACATGAAGACATATAAAAGCCTTATACAAGGATTAAGACGCTCAAATTTCACGAATTCGAAGTTCTCCATTTCCTACCCGCAGATCGGGTTAGTGATGTATATTATACCTATTTCTCCTTATTTGACAACAGGCAATAGAAGCTCTTTTGTTAAGTTTTTATAAATAAATCGATTTTTGACTTTGTAAAAAAGCTAAATGTGCTTAAGGCTTAGCTAAAACTATAGAATT
>JAZKAC010000132.1:0-10366 GCA_040389325.1 Chlamydiota bacterium
ATTATTGGAACTTACTTGCTGAAAAAAAAGCCGAATGGAGATATCAAATTGAAGATTTAGAAGAAGCTCTCCCGGAATTCATAGAACGTTCGGGTTTAGTTTTAGACTACAAGATATTAAATCAAATATCCTTAAATTATAATTCCTGGCTTGATACTAGCAATAAAATCACATGGTCTGATCTAAAAATAGAATTATCTGATGATCTTTATCTGAAAATTCAAGATATGACTCTCAGGTATGGCTATCATCTTGATGAGTAAAATATTTTTGGTCAGATGATTTTTTAAGAATCATATTGAATTTTTATAAAAGGGGGTTATGTATGCGCGCATTAAGAATGATGAAATCAACCCATATTTTCCTCAATTTCCCTGCTAACCGCCTTCATTCTCTTGTATGTTTAGCAAATCATTGCTTTCCCGAAAAAAATTACGAAAAAACTTATAAAAAAATAAATGCTGAAACTCCGAATGCTTCTTGCCAAGAACACCTCATTACGGGAGTGGTTTTGGGAATGATTGCTCCCACCCCCTACATGTGTGCTGTATCCCTACTAACCCACGATCCAGTTTCTACTTATGTGGTGGCCTCTGGCCTCATAGGCTGTGCTTGCATCTCAACTTGCATACTATCATCTTACTTGCCCAAAGATAAAAAAGATTCTCATACAGGATTCATTAGCACGGGAATAAGAAGAGACTATGTCGTATTAAGTAAAACATTTACACCTTAAGAAGAACTCCCTTTAAACACTCCATTTGAAAGCAACTACTCTTTTCTCTGATAAAAATCACGAGAAGTTCTTGGCATCACATTAACAACTCCGATATTAAAAAATATTTAAATTGAGCTTTTTCTAGTTTTTACGTAATCTCTTCGTCAATTCAAAAATTAACCGAAGATTTTTTATGATACCCGGTTCCCTTGTATGTTTAGCAAATCATTGCTTTCCCGAAAAAAATTACGAAAAAACTTATAAAAAAATAAATGCTGAAACTCCGAATGCTTCTTGCCAAGAACACCTCATTACGGGAGTGGTTTTGGGAATGATTACTCCAATACCCTTAGCGAGCAGCATGTCTCTATTAAAACATTATCCAATTTCTAACTGTATCGCAGTCTCTGGTGTTTCTGGAATAGCTATCATCCCAATCTGTATATGTGCATCTTGCCTGCCTGAAGATAAAAAAGACACCCATACTGGATTCTATAGTACAGGAATAAGAAGGGACTATGTTGTATTAAGTAAAACTTTCACATCAAAAGAAAACTCTCCCTTAAACACTCAACTAATTGAGTGAAGATAGTGTATATTTTTTCAATCGACAAAAAGGCTAAAAAAAAATGATTCCGTTTAAAATTTTGGAAAATACGAATTCAGCAATGAAGGCAACAAGTGATGCCATTCAAAAACAATATGAGAAAAATCCGACAGCTACCGTAATCACGGGACTTGCATTAGGAGCATTAAGCATAGTTGCAGTAGCACGTCAAATCAACTGTCCCCCGAAAATACGCCAAGACATATGCCAGGACTTCGGCCTTCCTCCTTCAACAAGAGGACGTTATTGTTATGTCAAAGGAACAAGCACCATGACCGTGCGTATATCAAAATTCAACTTCTCGACACTGCGTTGGACCGAAAATAAAGACACTTTTTACATCGAAAACTTCAACTAAAAACAAACTCAGACACCTCTTTCTCTAAGGAAGAGGTGTCTTGTTATAAGGCAAGCAATTTAGAAAAAGCCTTAGGCAGGTACTCTATGATATCGGAAGCTATTAGACAATAGGGCGTCTTATCTTGCGCTGCAAGATCCCCTGCAAGACCGTGTAATGCGCATCCTAAGATGGCAGCATCTACCGTTTCTATTTTCTGAGCTAATAAAGAAGCTAAAATCCCCGAAAGAACATCTCCGCTTCCCGCTGTTGCCATCCCAGGATTCCCAAAGGGAAGAATATGTGGTATACTACCTGGTGAAAAAAGAAAGTTCGGAGATCCCTTAACTAAAAGAGTAGTCCGTTTTTTCTCTACAAAGGCTTGACAACTTGATAAAAACGAGTCCTTTAATTTATGAGAATCTAAAAGCCTTTTCAACTCTCCCATATGAGGAGTTAAAATAGACTCTTTAGGAATAGAAAAAGAAGGGTGCTTCGCAAGAAAAAATAAAGCATCTGCATCTATTACTACGGGAAAGGTACAAGAAGATAAAGCCTTGCGAATACTTTTATAGGCTTCTTTTTCTCTTCCCATGCCAGGGCCTATCAACAAAGCATCCACCCGAAGTCTTTCAGAGAAAAAAGTATCCCATCCTTCTTCTAGCGGACAAGAAATGATCTCTAGAGGAGCATTGGAATGCTGCTGTATAGCTCCTAAATAAAACCATCTCACGATCCCTGCACCCGAGCGTAAGGCTGCATAAGAAGAGAGCGCCCCCGCACCCATCATGGCAGGACTTCCCGCTATGTTAAGAACATACCCTGCCGAATATTTATTTCTTGTTCTACGTAAGGTTGGGAGTAGAGCCTTTGCATTGACCTCTTCTACCAAAAAAGCTTCTGGATTAATTTTTTCTTGGTAAGATCTCGGCAGTCCAAAGGTCTCTTCCCATAAAAATCCGACATGATCCCAACCCTTTTCTAAGAAAAATCCAATTTTGGGAAACTCCAAATAGATTGTCGCTGTCGCATAGATAGCAACACTTTCAACTCGTCCTGTCGTAGAACAAAGGCCCGATGGAACATCGATTGCTATGATCGGAAGCGTCGAGTTATTGGCTAGATGAATTGCCTTAGCTAAGGCTCCTTCTGCAGAACCTGTAAATCCCGTTCCCACAAGTCCATCAACTAAAATTCCCTTGGATGGAAAAGTGGACTCTTGTTCAAGAAACTGGATCTTACCTCCCGTCTTTATAAAACGCTTAGATTGCTTAAGACAAAGAGGCCCCCACTTTTCTTCTTCATAGATAGCTAAAGCCTCTACTTGAAATCCTTTTTGTAATAGATAAACACCTGCTACATACGCATCGCCTGCATTGTTCCCCTTGCCTACTAAAAGGGTAATGGGAGAGGCCAGATTCGTAAAAGATTGTATTCTATCTGCAACGCCCCTACCTGCATTTTCCATAAATTCTTCTTCGATACATCCTTCAGAGCAAGCAAGCTTTTCTATCCGCGTTATCTCTTTAGCAGATACAACCTTAATCTTTTCTATCATAGATGTTCTTCTTTAATAGCACGCTGTAACAGGGCTTTTACGGCTTCTTTAGGATCTAGATGCTCATAGATAATCGAATATACGGCTTGTGTAATGGGAATGGGGATCTCCGCTTTCACCCCTAACTGGAGAGCCGAAACACAAGTATAAGTTCCTTCTACCATCATTCCTATTTTTTCTTTAGCGGCATCAGGTGTTAACCCTGCTGCAATCAAATGGCCAAAATTATAATTACGGCTTAACTTGGATAAACAGGTCACACAAAGATCTCCAAGGCCTGAAAGACCATTTAACGTCTCGGGCTTACACCCTTTCACGGAAGATAGCTTACGGATCTCGTGCAGCCCTCTTGTCATCAACGCAGCCTTGGTATTATCTCCGAATCCAAGTCCATCCGAGATTCCACAGGCAATAGCAATAATATTCTTCATCGCTCCGCCGAACACCACCCCGTTGAAATCCGCATTAGGATATACTCTGAAAAAAGGAGTTGTAAAAATCTCCACGATACGGTGCATGATATTGGAGGCATAAGAACTACTCACCACCGAAGTAGGCAGCTTTTGCACCACTTCTTCCGCATGACTCGGACCGCTTAAACATCCGATTTGACTTCTAACTTTTTCTCCTAATATCTCCAGCACAACTTCAGGGAGCAGAAGACCGCTATTTTGTTCAATCCCTTTTGATGTGATCACAATAGGACAGGTAACGCCTCCTCTTGCCAAGACTTGTTCAAATACGGGACGTATCCCCATCGATGTCACGGATTCTATCAAAAAGTCTATCCCGTCCAATGCCTCTTGCATATCTGCAGTAACAATGAGATTTTCAGGAGCCTTATAATGAGGTAACTTTGGATGCTCTCTTGTTTCGTTTAGGCGCTTTGCAAACTCTTTATCCATCGTCCATAAAATAACTTGATATCCATTGGAAGCCAACAAAGAGGCCAAAGCAAAACCCCAACTTCCCGCTCCTAAATAACCAATACGCATGAGTTCCTCTTAAATCTTTACAAAGTGCACTTTTTACAAAGTATCACAGATGATGTCCTTTTACAAGGCCTCTGGTGTAATATATGCTTTATCGGGCCATTTAGCCTCTTTCCAATGAAGAATTTCTTCAGGCTTTGGATAATAAAAAGCAAAAGAGAGTTCTATTTCTTGTAAGGAAGGCTCTTTTCCCGTTAAAGCAAGATACCTAGCTTGATCTTTTTGTAGAAGATCCCTTCTTACGGTCTCTAAGCTTTTATCCCCTACTGCATTTTTTAAAGGACTAAAACACTCGGATCTCGGCTTTACCAATACGGATATAGTCTTAGCATAAGGAAATACATCAAAAAGAAAGTACTCAAACTTCCAAACAAACTCACCCGATGCTATTTTTTTATACGCTGCATGCCAAGGAAGCTCTACATTTTTCTCGGCTATCTGTTTAATAAAATCTACCGAGAAACAAAACAGCCCCGTGTTAAGCAAAGAAAAAGGACGATTTAGTGTCTCCGTGTATTCTACAATACGACACATGCCTTGATCGGATGCTATCACTCCCGCTTTTTCCCCTTGCGACTCTCGTGTCACGGCTATAATGGAAATTTCACTTCCCTTACGATAGTGAAAACCTAAAAAAGTCGCATCAAAAGGATCTGCAAGAGGATTATCAATCTGAATCACATTGATATGCTCAACTCCCATTTTAGAAAACGAATCTAATACACCCGATTCATACATACGGTGTAAAGCGTGTCCATTTCCATTGGGTCCTTTGGCATTAAGATCAGGCGTTTTTGAAAGCCAATTCCCCTCTTTATCACAAAAAGGAAGATCTTCTTGTGTAAAAAAATATACCTGATCTTGAGATAGTCCGAAAAAATTATGAGACGATATAAACTCTACCGTCTCTTCATGATTATAAGAAGACGTCATGATAGCTATAGGTAGTTTTCTTCCGCATTGCAATCCAGCGTATAAGGTCTTTTCAAAAAAGATTTGAAAGAGGCTTTTATTTTGTAAAAGGGAAACTTCAACCCTTCCTTTAGCAATACCTTCCCCTAAACGAGACCCCTGCCCTCCTGCCAAAAGTAGACAAGCAACTTTACCTTCTTTCAATAAATCTTCCCCCGCGATCTTATCTTCCAAAGATCCGAAAAAAGTAGCATCCGTCCAATCTTCACAAAAAGAAAAATCCTCTTTTGGAGGGTGCAGAATAAATTGTTTTTGTTTCTCTTGTAAAGAAGAAGTTATATTAGCATCCATTTCACCTTCCCGAGCAAAACCTTTTATCGAAAAACAATCTAAAACACCCAGCACTAAAAAAACACATACAAAAGATTTCATGTTGCCTCTTTTTTCTATCGAAGGATAGAAAGTTTAGATGTCGAAAAATCCTTATTTAAAGCTCTCATGATGCCTACCATTACTTCATCTACTTGAATTTGCTTCATGCAGCGAAAGTCGATAGGACACACTCTACGATAGCAAGGAGAACAAGAAACTTGCTTTTGAATAACCGTTCCATTTTGCCAAGGTCCCGTCATCACGGAACTTGTCGAGCCGAATAAAGCAACAACAGGCGTGTTAAAAGCTCCCGCAATGTGCATAGGTCCGCTATCATTAGTCAATAGCACATCACATAAAGAAATTAGACAAGTCAGTTCTCGTAACGAAGTAAGCCCTGCCATATTAATTACCCTAGGAGAAAGTCCCTGACAGATCTCTTTAACAAGATTCGCCGTAATAAGATCTCCAAAATAGACAATAACGATATCTTTATTTTCTAATAAACGCATTGTCACTTCCCTAAACCGCTCGGGTAACCAACATTTAGCCGAACCGTAAGCAGCGCCTGGATTAATTCCGATAATCTGGTGATGGGCTCGAACTCCATGCTGACTTAACAAAAGCTTAGCCTGCTCTACTTCCGATGCTTTCAAGTACAACTTAGGAAGAGTCGAAGAAGGAGGGATCCCTAAAACGGTTAGTAAATTTTTGTATGTAGAAATAAGATGTTGTTTTTGAATGTCAACGGGAACCTCTACGGGATGCGTCAACAAAAAACTTCTCTTGGAGCAATTATATCCAATTCGATATTTAACTTCGCCCTGCCAAAACCACCATGCGGAAGAAAAAGTGTTTGGCAAAACAAGACCTAAATCATACTTCCCGTTTTGAAGCTTTTCCATAATATTTTTCTTTTCGTTTCGTCTTACAAGCCTACTGGATTTTGTAAAGCAGAAAATCTCGTCAATATCAGGAAATTCTTGTAACAACTCTCCCATGGGAGATCTGCACATAGCGGTAATATTTGCATCGGGAAAGGCTTTTCGCAAGTCTGTCAAAACGGGAGTTGACATAATCACATCCCCTACCCAATTAGGCATCCTGACGATAATATTCTTCGGCTGAATCTGTAATAAATCCATCATGGTCACCTAAAAAAGCCTTTGAGGTTTTTTTTAAAAGTATATAAAATTTGTCTTCATTCTACTGAAGAAGAAAATTCCCGTCTACACCTTACAGAGGTTTAATGTAACCCGCAAGATGTTTTCCATATTTTTTTTACAAATATCGATCTTTTTTCTTTCCATTTACTCCTCTGCATTCCACACTGATTTTATGGAAAAAAGATCAGAAAAAGGTTTAGTGATTTTAGGCATTGACCCAGGGACCTGTATTACGGGGTATGGCGTCGTTCTCTACTCTCCACACACCCAACAAGCCATCGATTTCGGATGCATCCGACCCCCTGCCAAACAGCCTTTGTCTCAAAGATATCTCATTATATTCAATAGTCTATCTCAATTAATGGACCAATATAAACCTGATGCCATTGCTATAGAAACTCAATTTGTCTCTAAAAATCCCCAAAGCGCGATTAAATTAGGCATGGCCCGAGGAATGGCAGTCTTAGCTGCCACTCAAAGAAATATCCCCGTCTATGAATACCCTCCCAAAAGAGCCAAACAAGCTGTCGTAGGCTATGGATCTGCAAGCAAAGAGCAAGTCCAAAAGATGATGCAACTCCTATTTAAACTCCCCGCCCCCCCTTCTCCCGAAGATGCCGCAGACGCCTTAGCTCTAGCTCTTTGCCATGGACATACTCTTAGTATTAGTAAAACCCTTCAAGGAATATAATTATTATGATGGAATATATTAAAGGCATCCTTACAAGTTCTTGTCCTGCAAAAACGATTGTAGAAACAGGAGGAATCGGTTATAAAATTCATATCCCTTTGAGTAACTACTCCAAGCTTCCTAAACTAGGAGAACCTATCTGCCTATTCATCTCAACCGTCATCCGAGAAGATTCCCATAAAAGCTACGGTTTTTTAACAGCTGATGAAAGAGATCTTTTTGAAATCCTAATAGAAGTTTCAGGCATCGGCCCTAAAACAGCCCTATCTCTTTTAGGCCACCTAGAGGCTTGTGATCTACAAATTGCCATATCTCGATCCGACATCACAAGTATTTGCAAGGTGCCCGGCATAGGAAAGAAAACGGCCGAACGACTTATCGTAGAAATGAGAGATCGGATTCAAAAAAACCCTATAACCCCTGTATTTTCTCCTTCTTCTAATAAAAGCGTTAAAACGATATCGAGTGACGCTCTTTCCGCTTTAATTAACCTTGGGTATCAACCCCTTCAAGCCCAAAAAGTCATCAACTCCATTATTGAAGAAAAAGAAGAAGAGGTTGATCTTTCGACCCTTATCACGGCCGCTTTAAAAAAGTTATAGAGAATTCCCTTTTTTGGTATACTCTTTCCCATCATGGAATTTGTTCATAGACCCTATATACCTGAAGAGACCATCGCAGCGATCGCCACCCCTCCGGGAGAGGGGGGGATCGCTATTGTCCGGATCTCGGGTAAAGAATCCTTTACTATAGCAGACTCTATTTTCTCGGGACCTGTCCTTTCCTACCCATCTCATACAGCCCACTTAGGAAAGATCCTGGATTCTTCAGGTTATATAATAGATGAGGTTTTGCTCCTTGTTATGAAGGGCCCAAAATCTTTTACCGGGGAAGACACCGTAGAGATTCACTGTCACGGAGGAGGCCTTGTAACCCGTAGGGTCTTAGAAAGAACATTACAAGCAGGTGCTAGATTAGCCTCTCCTGGGGAATTTAGTTTTAAAGCTTTCATGAACGGAAAAATAGATTTAGCCAAGGCAGAAGCCATCTCTCAAGTCATTAGCGCTAAAAACGAAATCGCTTATGCAGCAGCCAATACGCAGCTTCAAGGAGCCCTTTCCAAAAAAATCATCGAATTGCAAACAAAATTATTTGACGTAGCAGCTATTTTAGAAGCCTCCGTAGACTTCCCTGAAGAAAGTCTTGAGTTTGCCTCTACGGAAGAAATCTTGACCCTTTTAAACTCCACATTGCAAACGATGGAACACCTCTCCAATACCTTTGATGAGGGGAAAATGATCCACGAGGGGCTTACCCTTTGTCTTATTGGCCCTCCAAACGCAGGAAAGTCTTCTTTAATGAACGCACTACTTGGAAAAGAAAGAGCTATTGTCACTGAAATAGCAGGAACAACAAGAGATCTTTTAGAAGATAACCTATACTTAGGCGGCCTTCACTTCCGACTAATAGACACGGCAGGCATCCGAGAAACAACGGAACAAATAGAAAAAGAAGGTATCAGAAGATCAAAAGAAGCTATGCAAGCAGCTGACCTTATTTTACTTGTTCTAGATGCATCCTCGCCTCTTTGTCAAGAATCGATCTCCCTGCTAAACGTAACCCCTAAAGAAAAAACTCTTTTAATCCGGAATAAAACGGATCTTCCTCACATGCCTTGCCCTTCAACAAACTCTTTTTGTCATGTGTCCTTATCGGCTCTTACAGGAGAGGGAGTAGACTCCTTAAAAGAAGCCATCCAAACCTTCTTATGGAAAACAGGCCCCCCTGCAAAAGAGGAAGTGATCTTAACACATCTTAGACATAAAGAAGCTTTAGATAGAGCAAGAGGACTTCTCTACTCCGTAGTAACAGGACTTGAGCAAGACATCTCTCCCGAATTCTTAAGTTTCGATATGAGAAAATGTCTATTTGAACTCGGGACCATTTTAGGAGTTAATATCTCCGAAGAGATCTTAAACTCGGTGTTTTCCAAGTTCTGCATCGGAAAATAACATGAGAAAAAAAGAAAAAGCCTCCATCGTAAAATCTATTTTAGATGAGCTTTTTCCTTCTCCCGAAGTCCCTCTAGACCACCATAGCCTCTTTACTTTGTTAATTGCCGTTCTTTTATCCGCTCAATGCACGGATGAACGAGTCAACAAAGTAACAAAGCACCTTTTTGCTAAAGCGTCCACTCCAGAAGAGATGGCCTCTTTACCCGTAGAAGAGATCGAAAAGATCATTCAATCCTGTGGTCTTTATAAAAATAAAGCAAAGGCTATTTCCTCACTATCTCGTATCTTACTAGAAAAATTTAAAGGAGAGGTCCCCTCTTCTTTAGAAGACCTGGAGTCCCTTCCTGGGGTCGGACATAAGACAGCTTCCGTGGTGTTGACACAAGGATTTTCCATTCCCGCTTTTCCCGTAGATACTCATATCCATAGGTGCGCTAAAAGATGGGGTCTTTCTACGGGAAAAAATGTAGTAAAAACGGAAAAAGATCTAAAAAAGCTCTTCCCTAAGAAAAGCTGGATACTCCTCCACCTACAAATCATCTACTATGCAAGAACGCATTGCCCTGCCAAAGGACATAAATTAGAAAAATGTCCCATTTGTCAAAAGCTTCAAAATTTCAAATGACCTAAAGTTTGCCCCATAAGCCCCAAAACTTCTATCCCCTCTTTAGAAGCTTCTACAAGGTCTTGATCAAATACTATTGCCCCCGGCTCAAAAAGAAGCACTAAAGAGGATCCTCCAAAAGAAAAGTACCCTTTTTCAGCGCCTTTCTCATGAAGTTTTTCTGGAGTATAAGTTTGATGAATAGCGCCAACACATGTCGCTCCCACCTCTATAAATAGGACCTTGCCAAAGCACTCGGTGCCTAAAATGGTGATCTCCCTTTTATTTTGAGCTAAGATCTCAATTCTTTTTCGTAGAGCTAAGGGGTTAACGGAATATAAAGGTCCGTTGATAAGAAAAGACTTGGAAGGGGTGCAGCTGCACGGAAAATGAA
>JAZKAC010000132.1:10376-24639 GCA_040389325.1 Chlamydiota bacterium
TGATAGTCCGTAGGACAAAGCCTTGCAATCACCATTGAGCCCTTTTGATAAGAGCTGGCCAGCTCTTTACATCCAACCAACTCTTCTAAACTAAACTTCTTCCCTTTTACTATAAATCCATCCGCTTCTTCTATATTAGGAAAAACAAGATATCTTCCGTCGGCAGGTAAAATAGCTTCTTGCGTTCCGTTGGCAATCGGCCTGGCCTCAGGCTTTAACTTTCGAATAAAAAAGTCATTGAAGCTAGCAAACTTTTCAACGGGCAACAAGAATTCTTCCGTCTTGACTTTGAACTTATTAATAAAAGGCTTAACCTTACATTTAGACAAACTACTTTTTTGAATAAAGCCATATATCTTAGAAAAAAGAGGATAACACACAAGAAAAGGTAAAAACACTCGATATAGAAAATGGGATCTTTTTCCTTCTCCATAGAAAGTTTTCAAAAAACCTTCCCCGTAGACATTTTCTTTAACTTTTTTTTTACTCAATCGATCTAAAAAAATAATTTCTGTCATTCTTTCAACAGCGCAAAAACCTCAAGCTTTCTGCGCGGCTCCCTATTAAATTGTTAATCAGATACTAAACGCGATCTTAAAGTGAGCTTTTATCGATTTTTAGATCTTCTATTTCCCGTAAAGTCAATCCCATATCCTCTACCACATCTTCTAGAGACAGCCCTCTTTTAAGCCATTTCTATCTTGACTTTGGCCTCACCTATGGCTTCACCCTTAGCCAGACCTTCAGCTATGGCCTGCTCTAATATAGCCTTGTCCGCGCATTGCTTTCTATCTATAGAATCATAGACCCTAAGATCATCTACGGACCAACCGTATCGGTCTAGCTCGGAATAGGCTCTTTTAATAACTAAATCGGAGCCTATGATGGCCTCTAGGTCTTCTTTTTGCGTCTTAGATGCCGATTTGAAAAAGTAAGCCCATTTATCCACGATAGTATGTAATTCCGTTTTCTTTTTCTTGAATTTGGAAAGCTCTATAAAGGAAAAAGAGAAATCTTTTAGCTGTCTTTTATGATTTTTAATATTTAACATGTGATGATGAGATAAAAATTCAGGATCCTCATCCGAAGGAGTCAAAGATCCTTGTAAGATAGCTAGAAAAATAACCTCTTTAAGATCCTTATAAGCTATGCCCTTATCTCTTTGTTCGATATAAGTCTTGGCTGCATAGTGCTGAGCTCTTTTTTCAAATCCAGCTTCATTAGCAACTTGCATTTCAATAATGACATGCCTTCCTTGATTGTCTTTACAAAGCACATCTACACTATTTTTTCTTTCTGCAGCGATTTCAGGGTCTTGATTAGGGGACAAAAAATCCACATCAACAATCGGAGCTACGATCCCCGCAAAGATGTCATTCAAAAAATGAATAAGAATATCTTTGTTTCTTTCTTTCCCAAAAATCCTTTTGAAAGCTAGATCGTTTTTAGGGTCTAAAAATTGACTCATTGTCCTATTTGTCCTTTTAATCGAGTGATACGGCAAATTTAGTTTTTTATTTTACTCAAAAACAATCTGAAAAACAAGAGAAACTTTCCCTGCGTTTAAGGCCTTACGGGAGAACTCTTCCCTGCTATGGAAGAAAAAAACACGAGCTCTTCTAAATATTCGGAAGAAAAAAGGTAGGCTAAATTTTCTTTTTTTATCTCACCCAAGATATCTCTTGCATTAGACACCATGGAAAAAGCGTGCTTTTGAGACTCGTTGCCTAAAATAAATTCGTCTTTCTGTTTTTGAAAAAATACCATCTTATCTTTGAGATCTTTTTGCACCAGTAATCGACATTCATTGACTTCAATGAGTTTTTCTAAAGACTTCACCTCATTTTCTACCAATAATGGCCGCGTCTCCTCTAAAGAGACCATAGCAGGCTCTTCAGCAGCCCCAAAGACTATCAGGGGGAATAGAATAGTAAGAGAATAAAGTATTTTCATAAAAAATTTATTTTTTTGTAGGTCCAGTAGCTGTTTTTTTCTTTTTCTTATCCGCAAGCGCTTTTTTAATCAAAACAAGCATGAGATGCAAAGCCAAGCCTAACCCCCTCTAGAGTAATTTGTCTACTTAAGTTAAGAATATTTTTTTTCTTAATGAAAAGCAAAGGAAAAAATTCACCTCGAGTTATTTGGATTGATTGTCAAGTCCCTTGGGAAAAAACTCTTGTAGCTCTTCTAGCCCCGATTTACCTTCTAACACCCCTAGGATTATTGCACTCTGAGAGGAATTATACGTCTGCATTAAAATAGTCTGCAAGAGAGTATGGCTATGTAACAGGTCAGGAGCAGATCTTTTAACATACCTTAGCTTCCCCTTCTCATTAGGAGACATTACTTCCTGTTGACTCCAGCTAAACGGATCCCGGCATTTTTTTTCAAATTCATTCGGCGATAAATTCTTTAGATCTTCTAATTCTTTTCTCCCACCACTATCTACTGGCAAGGCTTTAATTTTTTCATCTAACTTGCTCCTGTCAAATTTTAAAAAAGCCATTTGATAAAGACCCACTCCCAATTCGGATAAAGCTATTTTCTCAGAATAACCCGCATACTGGGCTTTTCCCTGGGAACGTGAAAGTTTATCTGAAGAGGTCATCGCATTTAGTCCTCCATACAAGCCCTCAAGATTATTTTTACCTGCTGTTTTGTTAACGGAAGGATAGCTCTTCCTATCAACATTCGCAAAGCCTTTTTCACCCACAATTTTACAGCTTCCCTCTTTAATTTTAACATTTTCCAATTGGAAATTCGTCGGATATATTCCTTTTTTAAATTGGGTCACAAATTCTTTAACTAAGGAGCCTGCTATCTTCGGGGCATCTTCTTTTTTGAAATTCCCCTTATCGATATCTCCATCACTCTTAACAATTTTTGATTGCCATTCTCCATCTATTTTCCCTACCACCACATTGGAGAAGCTTCCATCTGCGTGCTTTGTGCTGGATAGAGAATAAACCTCTTCTGCTGGCATCTCCTTCACAAGAGTATGCAATAGTTCAACATCTCCAGCTTTCAACATCTCCTGTCCAAGAAGGTCTACGGCTTGCATAACAACAGCCAAACTTCTTGGGACGTATATGGATTCTCGGCCTTCGAGCGCCTCATCCGAAGAATTAGAACTTCTTGACTCCTCCGTAGTAGTAGGCGAATTTGAGCCACTATTGCTCTTCCCGACTTCTACTAGCGTATAACATTTTCTCCCGCTCCCTCCAAGGAAAGCGTAGGGATTCTCAGGTCTATAAGGAACGACTTCTCCTGCGACAGTAAGACTACACCTCCCTAACAGTCCCGAATCAATCGTGGACCTCTTAAAAACTGAAGAAGCTCTACTCTCTTTAAAAGACTCACTGCCTACAGGAGATTCCCCTCTTATAGGAGATTGAGATCCGCTACCTGCGCCTGTCACCATGTTAACTCCAAATATTTATGTGTCTAAAGTTAACACATACATTAATCTATTATTAAAATATTTACTTTTCACAAAAAACAAACAAACGATCTTTTTTTTGCTTTATTCAAAGAAATCCGTTAAGATGGAAGTTCTTCATTTTTGCCCAGGAAATATCCATGCTAGGAGCACTAAAAAAAATATTTGGCACAGCGCAAAGTCGCTTAGTGCATCGTTACGAAAAAATCGCAGATAAAGTAATTGCGCTAGATGTCCAATGGGAGTCTTTATCCGATGAAGATATCCGGAACAAAACAGTCGAATTTCGAGATCGTATAGCTCAAGGAGAAAGCTTGGATAGCCTACTGCCTGAAGCTTATGCAGCTTTAAGAAATGCTTGCAGAAGACTTTGCGGAACGGAAGTAGACGTCTCGGGCTATAGCCAAAGATGGGATATGGTCCCCTATAAAGTTCAGATCATAGGTGCTGTTGCTATGCACTACGGAGCCATCTCCGAGATGCAAACGGGAGAGGGAAAAACCCTTACAGCCTGTATGCCTTTATATTTAAATGCCCTATCAGGAAAAGCCGTTCACCTAGTTACTGTCAACGATTACCTGGCACAAAGAGATTGCGACTGGATCGGAACAATCTTTCGTTGGCTCGGGCTTAGAGTAGAGGCCCTAACGGGAAGCACTCCTCACCATCTTCGAGGTCAGGTCTACGGAGCGGATATCGTCTACGGAACCGCCTCCGAATTCGGATTTGACTATTTACGAGATAACTCCATGGCAAGATCTCATAAAGAGCAGTGCCAAAGAGGTCATTTCTTCGCTATTGTCGATGAAGTTGACTCTATCTTAGTCGATGAGGCAAGAACTCCATTAATCATATCGGGACCCTCTGGCAACTCAAGACAACTGTACGATGTTTTAAAGACCCAAGTATCCGATATCGTGAAATTACAAAGAGATCTTTGTAATAAGATCGCTTCCGAAGCTAGAAAAGTCTTGGATCTTTACTATCCCGTAACTCCAGAGATGACTAAGCCAACTAAGCAGCAAGAAGAAGAAAAAAATGAAGCCGTAAAAAAGCTTTGGCTTGTCAGCAAAGGGATGCCTCAACATAAAATCGTTAAAAAGTTAAAAGAAGATCCCGATCTTCGAGCTATCTTAGAAAAATGGGAAATATATTTCCATGGAGAAGCCAATAAAGAAGAGCGTCTTTCCATGCTTTCTGAGCTCTTCATCATTGTCGATGAAAGAGCTAGCGAGTATGAGTTAACGGATAAAGGGATTAACGCCTGGATTGCTTCTGCAAATCAAACAGCTTCTCATGATGACTTTTCTATGATGGATCTTGGATTTGAGTATTCTCTAGTTGATGAAAATCCAGAACTTTCCGAGCACGAAAAACTCCAAAAGAAGGTATCTCTTCGAGAAGAAGATGCTTTAAGAAAAGAAAGAGCTCACAACTTAAGACAACTATTTAGAGCTCACCTCTTAATGGAAAAAGATGTCGACTACATCGTCCAAGAAGATAAAATCGTTATCATCGACGAAAATACGGGTAGACCTCAACCGGGAAGACGTTTCTCCGACGGACTGCACCAAGCTATCGAAGCAAAAGAAGGTGTTGAAATCCAAGGAGAGACGCAAACTTATGCAACTATTACCTTGCAAAACTACTTTCGTCTCTATGATAAGCTAGCCGGCATGACAGGAACTGCCATGACGGAAGCTAATGAATTTAAAGAGATCTATAAATTGGAAGTCTTGGCAATACCTACTTACAAGTCTTGCAAAAGAGATGATTCTGATGATGAAATCTACATGACAGAAAGAGAAAAGTACAACGCAATGTTAAAAGACATTCAAGCCGTACACGCAAAAAACCGTCCTATTCTCATTGGAACAGAGTCTGTAGAAGCATCAGAAAAACTCTCTCGTATCCTTAAACAAAACAAACTCGAACACACTGTTTTAAACGCAAAAAATCATGAACACGAAGCAGAGATCATCGCGGAAGCAGGCCAGTTAAGCTCTATCACCGTAGCTACTAACATGGCAGGACGAGGAACCGACATTAAGCTGAAACCTGGTGTTGCAGCTCTTGGAGGATTACATGTCATAGGAACTACGAGACATCAATCAAGACGGATAGATAGACAGCTACGAGGCCGTTGCGCTCGATTGGGGGACCCCGGTTCTTCTAAGTTTTACGTCTCTTTTGAAGATGCTCTCATGCGTCTTTTCACCTCTCCTCGCGTGACAAGTTTCTTACAAAGATTCCGTCCTCCCGAAGGCGAAGCAATAACGGCAAAGATCCTCAATAAATCCATTGAGACCGCACAAAAAAGAGTAGAACAAAGAAATTATACAATCCGTAAACATACCCTAGAGTATGATGATGTCATGAATCGGCAAAGAGCTGAAATCTACTCTTTCCGTAACGATGTCCTCCGCTCTACCGAGATTCTTGAAATCGCTAAAGAGATCTTAGAAAATGTTTGTTGCCAGATGAGTCAAACTTTCTTTGCAAGCAAATCAAATGAAGGAGGCCGAAACCCTCAAGGATACAGAGAATGGCTGATGACGCAGTTTCCCGTTACCTTCGATCCGACTGCTTTTGATAGTGACTATCTTTCTTTAGAAGAAATAGAAATGATTGCTCAGAAAAAAGTTCTTGAGTCTTTTGAAAATAAAATAGCTGCTGAAGTAGAGACAATTCGCTCAACGCAAGTTTTCCTCCCGCCTCATGCAGTCAAGATGGATCCCGAAAAGATCTTACAAGAGATCGTTCGCAATATTTTAATTCGTAATATTGATCGCTACTGGCAAGAGCATCTTCTTCACATAGATCACCTCCGAACCGAGGTACATCTACGTACGGTTGGACAAAAAGATCCTCTTCTAGAGTTCAAGCACGAAGCCTTTGCTCTATTTGACACCTTTAGCTCTAAGATTAAAATAGAGATTGCGCACGCTCTTTTCAAATTTGAAATGAACCCCGCTCAAAGAATACAACCTCCACAAAACGTTGTGAAGGCGCTTCACGAGCCTTTCAGAGTTCAACTATCACTTCTTCCTGAAATGGAAGAAGCTCTTACCGAAGAGTAAATTCTAAAGTAGGGTGAGCTTCTAGCTCACCTTACTTTTCTTGATGCCAAAATACAACATAGGCAAAGATAGCAGGCAAAATAGAAACCAATATTTGCAATTCCACTCTAATCGTAAGAATCCTTCATCGGAAAAAAGTCCTTGCATAAGTCCTAAGATCAGCAAGCCAGATCCCATCAAAGCAAAAAATAAAGCAATGAATCCCGATCTATCTCCCTCATTTTCTTCTACCGCAACAGCCTCTTGAGCAGGTATGGAAAGACCCCCAAAAGGACCTTCTCTTTGCTGTGTCGGAGATTTGAATTTTGGAGAAAACTCACTTTCTATCTTCATGTAATCCGAACTCTTCTGCCCGTAAGGAGGAGCATATGTTGATGTTACCGCTTCTTGCACAGGCTGCGCTACTGCAGATGTAGATAGTAATGGCATCCCACAATATAAGCAGGTATCTGCCTCAACAGAAATTCTTCCCTCACAATGAGCACATATTCTTTGTTTTTCTTTAGCCATTTTTTCTTCCCTCTTAATGGAATATTTTTTCCCTATCGTCTCACATTTAAGAGATATCCGGTTAGATTTTTTACAAGTCAGACGAAAATCTAATGGATATTTCGTCCTCACGTTAAAAAAGAACATCCACCGAAAGTTGATTATCTACAGACGCTAAATATTGCGCATTTTCTTTAGCTCCGTACGCAGTCACAAGTGTAGTAAAAAGAGTTTTCTTTGTTTTCGTTATCTTACGAAATAAAGCTTTTTTATAAGCTAAATTTGTCGCATAGCCCTTATCAACAATAAATTCTTCATTACAAAATTCCATCTCACAAAGATTTATGCAGTTATCCGCACGAGTAATTACAAGGTCAATTTGCGCCCCTGCAACTTCTTCATTTTTAGGAAAATAAACCCACCCCGAGGCCCCACTTGCTACAACATCCAAACCAAGTCCATGAACAATCTTTGAAAGATATTTCAAGCAGACTCCTCCAAAAGTATAGCCAGCCCAAGAAGTAAAAGGAGAACTACTTTGTATCCTAAGCCAATGATCTTTATTCAAACTATTCATCGACTGATGATCTTTTATCCAGGTGAGGTAAAAAAAAGAAAACTCGTCTATTAATCGATACCTGCCATCTTTTTTTTCTTACCAAAATCATAACTGTATAAAATAAAACCGGATGCCTCTAACTCTTGCAAGACTAGAGTAGCCCCCCCCCTCCCGATTTCATCCCCGTTTCCTTTAAGAGGTCCCCTTTAGTCATCCCAATCCGATTTTTGCCTAAAGCCTCAACAACACTTACATGCTTTGTATAATTAGCAAATAAAGACCTATAAAGATTATGGAACTCGTAATACAATGGACTTCCTGACTCAAAACAAATTTCTTGAATAATTTGAGCTGATGATTTACCTCTTTTAACGTAGGTTAAATATTTAGCAACACCCCCCTATGGCCATATAAATCTCTACTACCTGCTTTCGATCCAGCTCTATATTTTTAGACTTAAAAAACTTTTCCGTTTCTCTTAAATCAAAAGCATCTATCCACGAAAGAGGAACGAGCCGACGCACCCCGATTCAAATCGATCTCCAAAAGCGATAGAAAAAAAATTTAACTGCGCCGCTTTACTCGCATCTAGAGCACCCGTTAACTCAAAGTAAAAATCTTTGTCTTTAAAAAATTCATTAATTAAAAAGTTTTACCTATTCGCCGCCTTCCGTATACCGCTAAAAACTCAGCCTCTTCTGATCGATAAATCCTTTCCAACTCCTGAATCTCTTTTTCTCTGCCAACAATAGCTACATAACCTATGATAGCTCGCGGAAAGTCAATGAAATGACATTTCATTTAAAAAATAAATTTAGCCGATAGCGGATATAGGCTGGGATTAGCTTCTATTTCTTTTTTATACGCACTCTCTACGATGGTCCCTCCCTGCATAAAAAAGACCTTAGCATCTAAGGCTTGCAATAAACTCATATCGTGAGTCGTGATCAACACTATACGGTTTTCGTTTGCGAGATCCTTAATATACTTGGCTATCTCTTGCGTTAAAAAAGGATCTAAAGCAGACGTCGGTTCATCCAAACAAATAATCTCGGGCTCTAAAGCAACGGCTCTTGCAATAGCCAAACGCTGTTTTTGTCCACCTGAAAGAGTTTTAACATTCACCTTAGCTTTATCTATAAGGTGGTATCGCTCTAACAGTCCTTTGGCAATAGAAAATGCTTTTTCCTTATCTTTTCCCTGCTGCCTCATCAAGGCGAGCATGACATTCTCTTCTACGGTTAGATGATCAAAAAGGTTAAAATGTTGAAAAACCATCCCGGCAGTTGATTTTTTGCCGACAAGCGAAAGATTCAAAGGAGCTCCATCAAGAAGGCACTCTCCATCATCTAACGTTTCCAAATGATTTAAAGCTCGTAAAAGGGTCGTTTTCCCAGCTCCCGAACTCCCTAGAAATACGGCAACCTCTCCTCTTTTCACTGCAAAGCTCACCTTTTTTAAAATGGGGGCTTTGCTTAGGTTTTTAACCTCGCTCGCTAAAAGAATCGAAAAAGGATCATAGGTCCGACTTCGAATGATAGAGGCCTCTTTAGATAGCTCCATCACTCCGATGACAGAAGCTAAGCTGGAATCTTTAATCAAAGTGATAACTTCATTTCCTAAGGCAGGCAATGTTACTCGAAAAGCTTGAGGCAATACAACAAACCGAAGAGTCTTAAAAGGACTTAAGCCTAGAACGTAAGCTGCTTCCACCTGTCCTCTAGATACTGCGTTAATTCCAGATCTAACAACCTGGCTAATGTAGGCTCCGCTATTTAACCCCATAGCTAAAGTAACCGACCAAAAAGGAGAAATGGAAAGACCGAACTCAGGAAGAACATAAAATACAAAAAGGATCTGTATAAGCATAGGAGTCCCTCGAAAGAAGGTGATGTAACTCCCCGCTAAAAATCGTATTGCAGCCACTTTAGACTGCTGAGCAAGGGCTAGTCCTGTCCCTAGTAAAAGACCCAAGATAGCAGCTAGGCCCGCTATCTGCATTGTTAGACTGGCCCCTTTAAATAAAGCCGGTAAGGAGTCTAAGATTAAAGAACTATCGATCATACAAGCTTCCACTTAACTTTATACTGTAATAAAGTCCCATCCTTTTCCATTTCATCTAAAACAGCCTGGATCTCAGCTAATAATTTCGTATTTTTTTTGGAAAAAACAAGAGCGCAACTCTCCGAGGTTTCTTCTAAAAAGCCTACATGGAATTTCGCAGGATCTTGCACTGCAAAAAAAGCATCTACCGTGCTTTTTGCCGTAATAAAAGCTGCCGCTCGTCCTTTTTGCAAAGCTAAAAAGGCATCTGCCGAGACTGCCAGTCTAAGCGTTTCATATCCCGATTTGGAAGAGATGAAACTATCTGCTGTAAAACCTTCATTCACAACTATTACCTTACCCATAAGCTCTTCTAAAGTAGCTTTTTTATCTATAAGAGTTAACAGAACTAAAGGATCTCCCGTTAAATAGGACTTTGTGAAATTCACACGCTTACCTCGCTCTTCAGTAATACTCATACCTGCAGCGATGAAGTCTATCCCCCCCAACATGAGATCGGGAAGTAAAGCTTCAAACGGCATGTCTTTAAACTTAATCTCTTTTCCGAGTCGCTTACCTACTTCTTTTGCAATGTCTATATCGAAGCCTACAAGGACTTCTCCTTCTTTATAGGAAAACGGAGGAAACTCCGCATTCGTCCCGACAGTTAACGAAGTTTTTTCAGTTCCAAATAAGCTTACGCATCCCATCAACAATATGACTATCTTCTTATACATCATTCCTCCACCTTTTTCTTAAAAGAAAATTTTTCACAAATTGACAAATACACCTGCTGAATGTCTTTTATTGATTTCGGGGCTACAAACACGGTGTTTTCCCCGGCAAGACAACCCAAGATTTGTAAATCCTTATGTCGATCTAAACAATCCCCTACAAAATCTGCCAAAGCGGGCTGAGTTTTAATTACAATCATCGTCTCGTTATATTCGATGGATAAAAGAGCCAGGTTAAGAATCTGCGTTTGCACATCGGTAGAGGGCAGCTCATAAAACAGCTCCCCCTTTATTCGTTTTTTTATAATCCCAAGCTTGCCTAAATCCCGAGAAACAGTGACCTGATTCGTCTCTATTCCATACACGCTTAATAATCTCTCAACCAACCTTTTTTGATCGGATATAAGCTCTTTACTTACAAGCTCTTTAATTGCATCTTGCCTATCCATTAGACCTCTCCGAAGGTATTAATATACAGTTACGCATGAATTATAATACACCTTACGCAAAAAAATCCAGTTATATCTTTTTCTTTTCTTAAAAACATCTGGTTGTGAAAAGGAAAATATTGTAAAAAAGCAGAGTGGATATACTTTTTTTAACTTTAAGGCACATAACGAAAATGCAAAAAAACACCCTCCCCTTTCAAACTCTTCTTTTTTCAGCCTTATGCTCACAGCTTCTTTACCCCAGTATATCTACCAAAGAAGACCCTATCCCTCCCTTACAAATCGCGCTAAAGCATATAGAGGGCAAGGGAGTCGGATATCATGAAGGTTACTCAACCCTTGAAGGATTTTTCGCCCCCACCCATAAAATTACGGGGAATTGGATACCTTTTATTGATGCAAGAATGCACCTATTTAATAACGGGCTTCCTGCCGCCAATGCAGGAGTCGGAATCCGATACCTTTCAAAAAGAGCTTGGGGATTAAATACTTATTACGACTTTCGCAAAACAAATCATAGTAATTATAATCAAGTCTCTTTGGGGTTAGAATCCCTAGGGAAAATTTGGGATTTTAGAATCAATGGGTATTTACCTGTCGGCGGAAAATTAAGCTCTCCTTTTGATATTAAATTCGGTCATTTTTCAGGGCATTCGATGATCCTTAAAAGAAAAAAAGAATTTGCTCTAAAAAGCATTCAAGCCGAATTTGCTACCCATGCTCTTAAAATTCGCCACACCCCCGCCTATATCGCAGCAGGCCCTTACTACCTAACGGGATTCGGCAAAACTACTTGGGGAGGAAAAGCACGCCTAGCCTTTGACTTCTTCACTTATTTTACTGCAGAAGGCATCGCCTCTTACGACAACTTATTTAAAGACATCTACCAAGGACGTATCAGTTTAAATATCCCCTTAGGCCCTAAAAAACCGATTCCCTCTTCTAAAAAAGAAAGAAAAAGAATTGAATACGCTCATCAAAGAGTAGATCGTAATGAGATCATCCCTACGGATAAAGGTTATTTTGATGCTGTTGCGATAGATCCTGCAACGCAAGAGCCTTATGTATTTTGGTTTGTAGACAATACAAGTCATAGTAACGGCACATTCGAGTCTCCATACCCTATATTAGCTCAAGCTGAAAGTAAGGCACAGGAATACGATGTCATCTACGTATTCCCAGGAGACGGGACCGATCGCAACCTTGACACTGGCTTTGTCATGAAAAAAGGACAAAGACTTTTAGGAACTGGCGTCTCTCAGATTTTTCCGACTCAGCAAAAAAATTCGATCGTCGACGTAAAAGTGTCAGCCATGACAACAAACTATCCTCTTATCACCCTAGCTACTTCTCTTGGGTATAATACGGGTGTCATCACACTTTCAAATTCTTGTGAAGTGTCAGGGATCCACATCACTTCCGATAGCAACTTTTTAGGGAAAAAATTAGCTGCCATTATGGGAGGCCCCACCACTACAATAGCATCTCCGTTAATTGGCGTAGAAAATGCATCCCTTCATAATAACATCATAGAAGGGACCTACTACGAAGGGGGCATCTATCTTCATAATAGCAAAGGTTCCATTCTTATAGCAGATAACACCTTAACAACGGTCACGGCATCTAACTCCATTACCTGTATTAACGACATAAGTCATGTTAAACTATCTACAACCATCTCGGATAATACAATTACAACTTCATCGGGAGGAGGTATTTATTTTCAAAATACCAGCGGAATTACTATCTCTAAGCAAAATATTCTTATCGCTTTTAACGAGATTACCGACTCTGGAAGAGATGGCATTTCTATTATAAATAATGGAGACATAGCCCCCTCTACCCTCTTGCAGCAATATATTCAAATCTTGGATAACACCGTATCTAATAGCGGAGAAAATGGTATTTTCATCTTAAACAATAAAACCATAGATATTGCTTTACAGACGGCACTAATTCAGAATAATACCGTGTCCACCTGTTCCAACGGAAGGGGCATCTACTTTTTTAATACCGGTACACTCATGACTATCGGCTCACAAAAAATTGAAATCTTAGACAATGCCGTCACATCACCTTCTTTGGAAGGCATCTATGTTTTAAACTACAATGACATAACGATAGGAACGCAAAGAACTTTAATAAGTTCCAATACGGTAAATAAATCTAAAACAACAGGTCTTTCTTTTGGCAACAACCTCACTATTATAAGTCAAGATCAGCTGGCCATCATAAAATCTAACGTTATTACCAACTCTAGCGACGGTGGAATCTACTTACAAAACCAAGGCCCCTCCACAAGTCAACCTCTCTGTCTTCTTTTAAGAGACAATACTATCGACACTTCCGTCAGCTTTGGAATTACAATAGGTACCTTTAGCGCAAGTACAACTAATGTCACCTTAGATAAAAATACAACCGCAAACACAAGCTCGGCCATAAGCTTAGGGATAACTTCAAATAATACAAGCACTCTCTGTGCGAACATCACGGAAAACACTTTTGACAAGAATATTGTCTTCCTTGAAAACGGTACAAGTCAATTATTTATAGCCCCTCTTGTAGATAATACATTTGTAGATATCACAGGAACCTATACACCTGTCCCCTCGGGAACTTGTGATTGTGGGCTAGACAGTCTTTTCGACTTTGACTAACAAAAAAAAATTTTCACTTCTTAGTAAAACGCAACTTTATTTTTTAACATGATTTGTTTTTTTAGGAAAAAAAAACCATTTATCTATGTTATTCAAAATAGCCATATTATATAATACAATTAAACCTCCGAAGAGGATAAGGATCGTTATGAGCAAAAAAGCAGACGTAGGACAAGTTTATGGGATACCCACCCTAGACTCTGCTTTTAAATGGGTTCTTAGTGAAGATTCGATTAGAGCCTCTTTTTTCCACACTTTTATCCCTCATGTTCATATAACATCGTCTGAACGTTTAAATGAGAACATGCACCCTCTTCAAAAACATCAATTACTACGCAATTGGCTAAATAAGCCAGCCTCAAAAAAACAAGCGGCCTTTTTATATGAAAAACTAGATCAAGTAGCAGTTTTTATTGGTGATAAGAAGACCAAACATCATGACAAACAAGCAACGCAATTTTTTGGACAATTCCTACGTCATTATACAGAAGTCACCAAGGTGTTTCCTAAAGAAAAGTACAATGGGACGTTAGATTTTGTCTGTAAGTTAGATACCGGAGAGTTTGCCCTTATAGAAATGCAAGTCATGCCAACGGATAACTTCGATAATAGAGCCTTAGCTCACGCAGCCCTTCTTTATGGTAATCAACTCGAAAAAGGGGGCAATTGGGGGCAAATTAAACGGATTATCGGAGTAAACATTCTAGGGGGAGGCTTTGGGGATCAAATGCATTGGGCAGACACTCCGAAGGACTATACTCGCCACTACAGGTTTCAAGATCAGGTGAATAAAGACAACCCCCACTTTATAAC
>JAZKAC010000133.1:0-8172 GCA_040389325.1 Chlamydiota bacterium
ATAGGAAGATTTTGAGTTACTGTTTTTTAATTTTCTTAAAAAAAACAGTCGACATCCCAATCAGGAGAAGAGATGAAAGTTTGTTATAAGTTGAAATTTATTTGTTTTTTATATTTCCAAAGTTCAGAATATTACTTTATTAATTTAACTAGGAAAATACTATGTGTTTTGAAGTTAAAGCATCGATGTTAAAAAAAGATGAAATGGGGAAGTATAAGTATGATAGTGGATCAACCTTTACTTCGGATGGGAATATTGGCAGCGAAGCCCTTAAAATAACGATGTTCCGTTTTTTTAAAGATCGTGTCGCCGAAAAAAATTATGGAGTTATAGAGGAGTTTTTTCATCAACCCGAAATCAAGCTCGAGAAGGCTTTTTTAGAGTATGAAGATTTAGATCTGCCCGGTTTATTATTTCGAGTAGAGGTTAAAGGGGGCGCCGTTAGCACGTGGAAAGGGGAAGACCTTGACAGGTCTTTCGAAAAAACAAGTAAGAAAATAAAGAGATTGTCTAACAGCGAAGCTCTTAAAAATGGAGAGTTTATAAGCAGGGTTTTTTTCGATGCGCGAGAGGGGAAATGTTGTCATCGTGATTCAATGTTATCCCCCATTTTTAATTCAACTTTTTCCTATGTTAAAACACATTCCGAGTACATGGACCGAACCAAGATTTACACGATTGCACCTTCCGATGCAATCGTTAACGAATGTAAAAAAGAGATCTTTATAGATTAGGCTCTTCCAGTAAGGGGGGGGCGATGGGTTGAGGAGGGATAGCGGTAGAGAAGGTTACCTGGTCTCGTAGTCTGATGATCCCGAGCAAGTTGATGATAAGGAGGAGAGCTCCTGAAATGGACATAACGAGCAGGGCTGTTGAAGGATTGAAAAACGAGAAAAAAATAAAAGCCAGGCAAGCGTAGGCTGTATAGATTTTTTCTCCCCGTTTTGGACCTATAAAACGAGCGCACTTAAGTCCTACGCAAAAGTAAGCAATGATCGTCGTGTACCCCGTCATGAATAAGAAGGTTGGCATGAATATTTGCATGTAAGGGAAGTACAAACTTAAGGAGTTTTTAACAAGATCTGGAATTGCAACAAGAGGATGGGCTGTCCAAAGTCCACTTATGAGGACGATGAGGATGCTCAGCGTGCAAATGAAATTATCAATGAAGACTCCGATGATAGCGAGGCTGGCTTGTTTTTCGGGGTATACCGTGCTAGATTCGCTTTGGATGATAGAATCGTAGCCTATGCCTAGGTCGGATGAATAAGCGGCTCTTGATGTTCCGTGTTGGATGGCAAGTAAGAGACTGCTTCCTGCAAAACCGCCTATAGCTGCATGTCCATGAAAAGCGGATTTGAATACAGTAGCTAAAACGTCGGGAAGGAGGTGAATTTCTTGAGAAATGACCCAAAATGCCATGAACACATAGATGAAGACAAAGCCTGGCATGACAAAACTACAAATTTTAGCTATTCTTTTTACGCCGCCAAGTCCTGCAAATAAAACAAGAATGAGTAAGAACGGAGCTATGATCCACTTATCCAGACTGCAGCTTTCGGATAAACAGTTGGTTAAAACATTGAATTGATAGACTTCGACGCCATAGACGCAAAGAAGAGAGGCTGCTATAAAAGGGATCCAAGAAACTTTAAAGGCAGCTTTTAAAAAATAAATAGGGCCGCCGTCATAGCCTCCGCGATCGTTAGGGATCCGGTATTTAAGGCCTAAAAATATTTCTGCATACTTGATGATAGACCCAAAAAGAGCAGCAATCCAGACCCAAAATAAAGCGCCTGGGCCTCCGATTTGTAAGGCCGTTACAATTCCTACAATATTGCCGATTCCAATCATGCCTCCCATTGAGGTAAAAAATATTTTAATCGGATGTACTCCAGTGACCTTAGGAGATGTGGGCTTCAAAAACCCATAAAATATTTTAAAAAAACTAGGAAGAGCCCGAATTTGGAAGAATCGGACGCGAAAAGTAAAATAAATTCCGACGCCCATAATCAAGGCAAAAGCTATATTGCCCCAGAAAAAAGACTCTATGGCATTTAGAATATAGAAGCAGTATTGCAACATAAGCCAGCCTTATTGTGATATAGATCAAGAAGAATAACATGATAAGGCGTTTATTGCAATAGAGATCATCTTTTTTTTAAGGCTTAATTTTATGGCCCGATAAGTTGCTTAGCCCGTCATAGGCTGCATATTTATAAAGATCGTGCAATGTCGGGTAGTTAAATACCTTTCCGATAAGATCATATAAAGTTAGCTCGGACTCAACAACTTCCAATCCGAAGTGAATAAGTTCCGTTGCTAAGTGTCCGATAATATGGATTCCGCAAATCTTTAAACTTTCTTTTTCAAAAACAATTTTCATAAAACCGTTTTTTGCGCCCATGATTCTTCCTCGAGCCATATCTGCATATCGAGCTCTTCCGCAACAATAGGGAGTTCCCGAAGCGAGCAAGGCCTCCTCCGTCTTCCCTACCATGGATATTTCGGGGATCGTGTAGATTCCATAAGGGAAAAAGGAAGGGAGGTGTTCAAGATCTTGCATTTGAAACATATGAGCCACGGCAACGCGGCCCTGATCCATGCTTGTGCTTGCAAGAGCTGGAAACCCAATCACGTCTCCCGCTGCAAAAATGTGAGGAATGGTTGTTTTATATTGTTTATCAACTTCTAAAAATTCTCTTTTCCCAAATTTCAATCCGAGCTTATCACATCCTAAAGCTTTAGTGGAGCCACTTCTTCCTGCTGCAAAAAGATACATATCGACTTCCAGAACTCTTCCGCTTTGCAAGTCCACTTTAAGAGGTGCTTCTGGCGTCGGAGGGACTACTACCGATTTAATGGTTGTATTAAAAAGGATTTCAATCCCGTCATCATGCATTTGAGTAATAAGACTGGAGGCGAGTTCTTGATCGATTTGAGGCAAGATGGATTCCTTGTCATTTACAAGATATACTTTTGTCCCCATGGCTGAAAAGATCGTAGCATATTCACACCCAATGACTCCCGCTCCAACGATGCAAAGAGATTTTGGAATATGGTTGATATGCAAGATAGAATCGGAATCATGGACTCGAATGTTGTCAAAGGGGATTTGTGGAGGATGATAAGGATAAGATCCCGTAGCTATTAAAATAAATTTGCCGCTAATGCTTCTTTTTGTTCCGTCAGCAGCCGTAATGGAGAGGGTATGAGGATCTTCAAAAGAAGCAGTGCCTTGATGGATGTCAACTCCATGTCGTTGTAGATTTTCTCGGATTTCTTGAGCTACGATGGCAATGACCTGATTTTTTCGATACATGAAATCTTCTAAGGAGGCTTTATGAAGAGGACTATGTTCTATCCCGAATGCAGCTTTTTCATATTTTCCAGAAAAGTAGAGGGAAGTCTCTTTTAATGTTTTAGAAGGCAATGTGCCCGTTATAACGCCCGCTCCTCCAAAAGTTTTTTCTTTTTCTATAATGGCTACTTTGTAGCCAAAATAAGCTGCCTTAACGGCGGCTTTTTCTCCCGCAGGGCCTGTCCCTATAACGATAAGGTCGTAATTTTTTTCCATAAGTCCATTTCCTTGGTTTTGAGTGCATCTTAAAAAAATAAACAATCTTTTTAAAGAAAAAAATAAACAAATTCGATATATAGTGATCCGTTCCTATAAAAAGGGGGAAGAGGATGGAGGTGGATCTAGAGGCTAAAGCCGAAATGATGGCAAAAAAGATCAAGCACTACTTGATAACTTCTATAGGGGTAACGCTTAACGATGCAAGTCCTGAAGAATTTTATCGAGCCTTTGCTCTTACTCTGCGAGAAGAATTAATGATTAACTGGACGGCTACGATGAAAACTTATCGTAACCAACGGACTCGCATGGTGTATTACCTTTGTATGGAATATATGCCTGGTCGTTTTATGGGAAATAACATTTCAAATATTCGTGCGCTCAAGTTAGTAAAAACGGTTATGAAAAAAATGAAACGCTCTTTTAAAGAGGAGCTATTTTTTGAGTCGGACCCTGGGCTAGGCAATGGGGGGCTTGGGCGATTAGCTTCTTGTCTTCTTGATTCTTTAGCGACACAACAATATCCCGCAATAGCCTATGGACTACGCTATCAATATGGCATTTTTGATCAAGAGATTTGGGAAGGAGTTCAAGTTGAAAGACCAGATCCTTGGCTTCTACATGAAAATCCTTGGGAATTTCGAAAGGACGTATATGCTGCTAGTGTCTGTTACTCTGGAAGAGAGATCCCCTTGCGGAATAAGAGGGGAGAAGAAGTCTATGACTTAGCAGACTATGAAGAGGTGAGAGCTCTTCCTTATGACATCCCCATTATAGGGTATAAAGAATCGGGAGATTTTAATGTAAATACGTTAAGACTTTGGACAACGAAGGAATCGCCTAGAAATTTTCAGTTACAAAGATTTAATGCGGGGCAGTTAGGGCAAGCGGGAGAAAATACTTGTTTAACGGACGTGCTTTATCCAAACGATAATAATGAGGTGGGTAAAAGGATCCGTCTGAAGCAAGAATTCTTGCTTGCATCAGCCTCCATTCAAGATATAATAACAAATTATATGAGACATCATCCGGATATGTCTTTTTTTGCCGATAAAGTTAGAATCCAAATTAACGATACTCATCCAGCTTTGGTGATTCCTGAGCTCATGAGAACATTAATTAAGGAAAATGACTTGGTATGGGGAGAGGCCTGGGAAATTGTACGCACCTGCTTCGGGTATACGAACCACACCATTTTACGAGAGTCCTTAGAGGAGTGGAATCAAAACAGATTAAAGACGCTCCTTCCGAGACAATACAGAATTATAGAACGACTCAATATGGATTTTTGTGATTCGATTCGTAAAAGGTACCCGGGAGATGAAGGCCGGGTGCAGAGAATGTCGTTCATAGAAGACGGGCAAGTCAAGATGGCACATCTTGCTATCTATGGCAGTCAAAAGGTAAATGGAGTGGCTTTTTTACATTCTGAGATTTTGAAGAACATCTTATTTAAAGATTTTAATGAAATGTATCCCGATCGTTTTATAAACGTTACTAATGGAGTAACGCAAAGGAAATGGCTTTTATATTGTAATCCTTTGCTTTCTAACTTCATTACCAAAAAAATTGGAAATGGATGGATTACGGATTTTAAGCAGCTGGAGAATTTGGCGCAGTTTGCGGATGATGAAGAAACGCTAAAAGAATTCCTTCTGATAAAAAAAGAAAATAAAAAAAAATTGATAAAGTTTTTGCAGGAACAAAATCCCGTGAGAGATTTTCAAGGAAGAGTTCAATATTTTACGGAGCCTTTATCGGAAAATGCTTTGTACGATGTACAAGTTAAAAGGATGCATGAGTATAAAAGGCAGTTGATGAATGTTTTGCATGCGCTCATGATCTATTACGAGCTACAGGAGAACTTTGATTGTCGGTTAGTTCAAAGGCAGATTATTTTTGCAGGAAAAGCGGCGCCGGGATATGAGATGGCAAAAAATGTTATTGCCCTCATTTATTGTGTTGCAAGGAAAATTAATAAAGATGCGAGGGTAAATTCTAAGCTCCGAATTCTTTTTATAGAAAATTACAATGTCTCTAAAGCAGAAATTATTATGCCAGCAGCAGACCTGTCGGAACAAATTTCGACAGCTGGAATGGAGGCTTCGGGAACGGGCAATATGAAGCTCGCTATGAATGGTGCTTTAACGATGGGAACGGAAGATGGAGCTAACATCGAGATGCATGAAAGTGTAACGGATGCTTGGTGGCCTTTTTCTTTTGGATGTTCTGCAAAAGAGGTTCAGCTGCTACAGCAAAACCGCCTGTATAACCCATGGGAGATATACTCTAAAGAACCTAGGATAGCAAGAGTCATAGATGTCTTAAGAGACGGGTCTTTAGCAGAAACGGAATCGGAGCATCAAGCGCTCGTATCGATCGCATCTACCCTTTTAGAATCGGATTCGGGATGCGGCGCCGATAGGTATTTTGTATTACAGGATTTACTTCATTACTATGAGGTTCAGAAAAAAGCGGAAGATCTCTTTATTCAGCCGATGGTATGGGCTAAGTATTGTATCCATAACATAGCTGCGATGGGACCTTTTTCGACGGATGAATCCATTCATAATTATGCGAAATTGGTATGGGGACTAACGCCTTGTCCCGTAAACGAGGAGTACTTAAGCCGGGTTCGTTCCGAATACCAAGAACATGATAAATGTAGAATTTTATGAAGGGGGGGGGAGGTTTAGATCCCACTCTGCAAGGAGTGACTCGTATCTTCCATCTTTTTTCATATTGTCTAGGCCTTTATTGAATTTTTTGATTAATAAAGGTTTTGCATTTTTCTTTGTTATAAGGCGAAGACCTTCATCATTTAACGGGGGAGATGCGATAGTAAATTGAGTTTTAAAAGCTCCTCTTGTGTAACCTCTTGCCGTTAGAAGAGGCAAAAGAGCCCCTACCACTTGCCCCGATTGTAATTTATTAATAATATCTGCCACTGAACCGCAAGTAGAGATCGAAATTTTCGGATAGTTTTCTAACAGTAAGACGGCAGGGCTATTTTCTAAGACGGCTACTTGTTTTCCGTTGATCTCGTTAAGGGAATGGTAAGGAGAAGAAACGGGAAGGATAAGCACTGGACCGGTAGGAAGATAAAGCTTTGAAAAATCGTATCGCTGCAAATTGAAATTATAAGGGTATAAAGAGGATAAAATAGCTTGGTATAAGTTGGCGTCCAATCCGGGAAATAAAGAATCCCAATTTGTGGATAAAAGAGAAAAAGACATTTTTTCGTCTCGAGAAATCATCCTTAAAAGTTCGGTAGAAAATCCGAGAACATTATTGTCTTTGTCTTTGAATTCGGAAGAGGCCCAAAAAGGATCCAAGGCAATTTCATAAGTGTCATTTTTTATTTCTCCGCAGCTACTTAAAAATAAGATACAGGAAGAAAGTAGAAGAAAAGGGAAGAAGAAAAATCGAGTTAACATGTATAAAGTCCTTAAGTAAGCTGTCCTAACTTTTATCTTAACAATTCACGGGCAAAAAATATAGTGTGTAAAATAGCTTTGGTTGTCGCAAACTTTGGAGGGCCTAGAAATCTTGAGGAAGTTCCAGATTTTTTGATAGCTCTTTTAACCGATTCCGACGTGATTCGAACTCCGTTTCCTTCTTTTTTAGAGCGGGCTTTTTTTCGTAAGATCGCAAAAAAAAGAGCTCCTAAAGTAGCTAAAGATTATGCAAAAATTGGAGGGAAATCTCCCATTTTTGCTGATACGGAATGGATGGCGGAGGCTCTTAAAGAAAAGTTACAGATGCCAACAATAGCTTTTCATCGGTACCTAGAAAGTACACATGAAAAGTTCTTGGATTCTTTGCATAAAATAGAAGCGGAGCAGATCATTGTTTTCCCTTTATTTCCTCAGTTTAGTTATGTGACAACAGGAAGTATTGCCAGATATTTTTCTAAGCATGTGAAAAAAGAGACCTTACAAAAGATAGTTTGGATTGACTCTTACCCCGATAATAAGAAGTACATAGGGGCTTTTTGCTCATTAATTCGAGAGTTTCTAGAAGAAAAAGGGTTGAAGGAAGTATCTTTATTATTTTCGGCTCACGGCCTTCCCGTCAAATATATTCAAGACGGAGATCCTTATCAGAAAGAATGCGAAGCTTCTTTTGAAGCTATTGCCAAAGAGTTTCCAGAGCATCAGTCTCTTCTTGCTTACCAATCAAAATTTGGAAGGGGGGAATGGTTAAAGCCCTCGACATTAGAAATCTGTACGGATCCCCATCTATTTTTAGATCCTAAAAAACCCGTAGTTTTTATTCCCCTTAGTTTCTCTTCGGATCATATTGAAACACTATTTGAAGTAGAAGAAGAGTATGTAAAGCCCTTGCAGGCCTTAGGTTTGTTTGCCTATAGATGTCCTGCCTTGGGTAGAAGAAAAGATTGGGTAGAGGCAGCAAAAGAGATTATTCAAGGTTCAAAGTTAGTTGAAAATCATACGCTCATTCGGCCAGGTAAGAGTTTTTTTGGCCTATTTGATCCAATGGACACACGCAAACTTTGACCTTCAGAGCGGGGTTAGTGTGCTGTGACTCATGTCGATGCGCGAGGATATCGCGTTTTTGTAAAGCAAGTTCCT
>JAZKAC010000134.1:0-324 GCA_040389325.1 Chlamydiota bacterium
ATTTCTTATCTAAAAGAGTGTAGCAAGTCGGGTTGTTAAATCCTGAAAAAATACTCTCTTTACTGCCTCGAAGGATACCAGTTAAGATAGCTTTTTCTAGTAGAGCGTTGTCTTTTAGTCCATCGCCTAAGAAGCCTCTCATGAATTCAACCATTTTATCGTAATACCCGTGCAGATAGGCTGCGTGGATCGGGGCGTCGTACTCGTCGATTAAAACGATTACACGCTTATTATAATATCGATGCAACCAAAGGATTAGAGATTGAAGGCTTGTTTCGAAAATTCCCTTAGATCCTTCTCTGTGAATAATAGATTGGAATTGTT
>JAZKAC010000134.1:334-1954 GCA_040389325.1 Chlamydiota bacterium
ACTGTCGGATAAAAGAGGTCTTTGATCTAGATGAGTAGCCTCTAAAAGAAACTGATACTTACTGTACTCGGCTGCTATACGAATTTGAAATTTGTCATAGCTATCTTCCCAGCTGCTGTGATTAATTCCTTTCAGCGTGATAAAAATTACAGGAAATTGGCCCATCCGGTTACGAGAGCTTTGTCCTAACTTATCTAAATTCTCAAGGTTTCAAATTTTGAAGTTTTGGAAAAGGTGGGTATTATCTCCTTCGGCATTGGTAAAAAAATAGTAGAGCATCGAAAGATTAGTCGTTTTTCCAAAACGTCTAGGTCTTGGAATAAGAGCTACTTCCGCGCCACTGCTGAGTATTTCTTGAATAAAGAGAGTCTTGTCAACGTAAGAGTAAGATCCCTCTATAATTTTTTTGTAGTCACTGACACCTAAGGGAAGTTGTTTCATCTAGCAGCCTAACTCCTTTTTTACATAAGTGATATCAAAAGTGAGGGGTTCTTTTTTAAAAGATAGACCGAGCAGCGTAATAGTTTTCCCGTATTTGAGGAACGGTTCGTAAGATTGCCTCTTTTCAATTTGAGCGAGGGCAACTTCTGCAGACTCATTAAATTTGACTTCAACTACGTATAGCTTGCTAGGAAGGTCTAATATTAGATCTATTCTAGCATGGCTAAGAGAGTATTCTGATTGAGCCTTAATACCTGATGCATTACAAGCTACTTGCAATAAGCCGTGGTAAAACTGCTCTCGCTCTATGTGAAGTTGATAGGGGACTTTGCTAAATAGTGTTTTAAGGCAGGCAATCGCCCCTTCGAGATCTCCTGTGTCGAATAGAAACTTAAGTTCCTTGGCAGTGTAATCCGAGGTTGTGGGATCGGTATGTGCTAGAAAAATCAGTAGATGTTGATTTAAGGCAGTCTTAACTTCTTGATTGGGGAACTCTAGGCGGTAGTTGCTTGTTCTTTTGTCATACTCGGCAAGGGTTAAATATCCTGTTTGAAAAAGAAGCGTAGGAAGGGGGATAGTATCTACATCTATTGTTCCTAGTAGTCCACTAGAAACTTTAAAACGCTCTAGGTCAAAAAGAGCCCACTCTTGATGGCGGTATTCTTTTTGTAATTCCTTCATAAGAAAGCTCGGGCTACCTGTTTCGAACCAAAAATTTCTAAACTGTTTTCGATTTAGGGCATTGAGAATAGAAAATGGATTGTACACGGAAAGAGGTTCTTCGCTAAAGCGATAGCCGTTGTACCAAGTTCTTAGTCCTTCTCGAATGTCTTCTTTGGGTATTTTTTCTTTTTCGGCCCACTCGGCGATGTACTCTTTAAAATATAAATCCATCTCTTCATCGGTATAGCCGCAAATCCCGGCAAATTTGGGGTCTAAGGAGATGTTTATAGGATTATTCATCCCAGAGAAGACTCCTGCTTTAGAAAACATGCTTACGCCAGTAATGAAAAGAAAGTTAACGTATTTACTCAAACTTTTAACGGTAGTGAAAAAACTTTGAAGTACGGCTCTTACTTCTGCAGCCTGAGGATCTTGTAGTATTTGTAAAATAGGATGATCGTATTCATCCTCTTGACAGCGCGGAAACCTCGTCCTTCAGGACGGGGAGGAAGCGCT
>JAZKAC010000135.1:0-4324 GCA_040389325.1 Chlamydiota bacterium
TCGAAAAGCCACATCGTTTTTAGGATCTAAAAATTTGCCAAACATAGAAACTCCCATAAAGTTCAGTATAGAGTAGATGTAGCCATTTTACAAGCGTTTTTTTTGTTGCAAAACTTTATTTTATTAAATGGTGGCAGGAAGAAAATTAATATTTTGTGCGCAAAGATGAAAAAGGCCGATTTTTATACCCATTAATACTATTTATCATAACTACCTGGTTTTAAAAAAAACTTTTAGCAAAACAGCATAATATAAATAAAAAACAGAAAAATTCTAACCGTTAGAATCCGTTACGCAGTGGAGAAAAACTATGATAGGAATGAATTTTAAAAGTATTAAAGAATTTAGTGGATCGAAGTTGTAGATTGGATGCATGTTAAGACAAGAAGAGGAGGTGGCAGTGGGGAATAAAGCTTAAGGAGAAGAACAAAAATGACATCTAGCAAAGTGTCCAGGCAGCACCTCTTGCCAAGCAGGCTTTTTTGTAAGGCATAAAGCCTGAGCTTTAGGACATCTTGAAGCAAAGGCGCACCCTTCGGATGATGAGGTATGAGATAACTCTCCCTTAAGTAGTAACTTTTCCCGTTTTTTTTCTTGTTTTGGGTCGGCAAGGGGGATGGCTGAGATCAGAGCTTGAGTGTAGGGATGAAGAGGGTTCTTGTAAAGTTCATCTATGGGTGCCAGTTCCATGATTTGCCCTAGATACATCACGCAGCCTCTAGAAGCCACCTTTCTTACCGCTTTTAAATCGTGAGAGATCAGTAAGAGGGTCAGGTTTCGTTTTTTTTGTAGATCTTTTAAAAGATCCAGGATTTGTGTTAGGGTGTTTTGATCTAAGGCGGATGTCGGTTCATCACACACGAGAAATTTTGGATCTAAGGCAAGAGCCCTAGCTATTGCAACTCGTTGTTTTTGACCGCCGCTTAACTCATGAGAGAACCTAGAGATGAACGTAGTGGGTAGACACACTTGCTCCAGAAGAGATTGAATTATTTCTAAAGAGTAAGGGATCTTATGGATGATAAAAGGCTCTTTTAAAATCTCGAATACCGTCATTTTAGGATTTAAAGAAGCGGAAGGATCTTGGAATATGATGCCGATTTCCTTTTGTCTTTTTTTAGGATCTCCTTCAAAAAGCACACTTCCTTTCGTAGGGGATTCAAGGTTAAGAAGGATCTTGCCAAGAGTAGACTTACCACACCCGCTCTCTCCGATTAACCCCAGGACTTCTCCCGTATAGATGTCTAGGTTGATTTCATGTAAAACCTCGATAGTCCCTTTTTTTGTAGGAAAAGCTTTTGATAGGTTGTGAATTTGTAAAAGGGGAGTCGGTAATGAGTCTTGAGTAAAGGGATGTGCCGAAGTGTCATGCGTTATGTACTTAAGCAAGTCTTTTGTGTAGGGGTGTTTAGGGAAGTAGAAGAGTTCTTCTACTGAAGCCTCTTCTACAATCTTTCCTTTATTCATTACGATAGCTCGATCACAAAAGCCGCTTACAACCCCTAGATCATGAGTGATGAGGAGAATGCTCATCTTAAAGGATTCTTTGATGGAGTGTAAGATTTGTAGAATCTGAGCTTGGATCGTGACATCAAGAGCTGTTGTAGGCTCATCCGCGATTAAGATCTTAGGTTTTCCTGCAAGAGCCATGGCAATCATCACCCTCTGTTTCATCCCGCCGCTTAATCGAAAAGGGTAATCCGAAATCCTTTCGGAGGCTCTTTGGATCCCCACCCACTCTAGAAGGTGAATGGCTTCATCAAGGGCTGCCTTGGTAGAAAGCCCAGGGGTAGCCTTTTTACAGTTTTCTATGATCTGCATTCCTATGGGTAGGGTTGGGTTCAAAGAACTCGATGGATCTTGAAAGATCATCCCTATTTCAAGGCCTCGTATCGCCCGCAATTCTTTTTCCTTACAAAGAAGTAGATTTTTTTTTTGAAAAATAACTTCCCCTTCCAACTTTACTTGAGAGGGAAAAAGCCTTGTTAATGCCTTAGCCGTCGCGCTTTTTCCGGAGCCCGTCTCTCCGACAAGAGCTAATATTTCACCTTCCATTAAATTGAAATTCACCCCAGAGACAGCATTTGGCTCTTTAGGAAAACTAACGTGAAGATCTTTAACTTCTAAAAGGGGAGTCATGAGTGAATCCTAGGATCGAAGGCATCTCGAAGTCCTTCTCCGATCAGATAAAAACTTAATAAAGTAAAACTAATAAATCCTGCAGGAAAAAAAAGTCTCCATGGATAGGTGCGTAAGGCGGAAAGACCATCATTTGTCATGCTACCCCAACTTGCAATAGGCGCTTGGATTCCAAGTCCTAGAAAGCTTAAAAAGGCTTCTGAGAAAATGGCGGAGGGGATGGTGAGCGTCAATGTAACAAAAATAGGTCCCATGCAGTTTGGAAGTAGGTGACGAAGTAAAATATGTTTCTTATTGCCTCCCAAGGCGACGGAAGCTTTAACAAAGTCCATTTGACAAAGCTGCTTAGTTTGTCCCCTTACGATGCGAGCCATTTTAATCCACCCAGTAACCGTTAAGGCAATCAAGATGGTAGTAAGCCCTGATCCTAAGATCACCATTAAAAGGATCACAACAAGAAGGTAGGGGATAGAGTAGAGGATATCGGCAGCTCTCATCATGTACTCTTCTACATCACCTCCCGACAAGGCAGCAAAAGCTCCAAATAGCACCCCGATAACCAAATCGATACAAGAGGCTGCAATACCTATAAATAAAGAGATCCTAGCGCCCCACCCCATACGGGTAAAAAGATCCCTTCCAAGCTCATCCGTTCCAAACCAAAATTCTTTACAAGGGGGAGTGTTCTTAAGACTAAGATGGGTCTCAAAATAGGTGTAGGGCGTTATGCAAGGAGCTAAGATAGCAAATAAAAGAAGGAGCAGTAAAAAAACACATCCTATAAAGGCGATTTTATTTTGGTAAAAAGAGCTAAACCCCGTTTGCCAAAAAGAAGAAAGAGGCGTTGTGTATTCTTTATTCATGAAAATTGCTCTTTTTGTAAGGGTATGCGTGGATCAAGAAGAGATGAAATGATATCCATAATTAAGACGGCAGTCAATAAAAAGACACTATAAAAAAGAGTTAACCCCATAATAGTTGCATAGTCTCTATTGGAGATGCTTATGACAAAACACTGCCCAAGCCCTGGGATCCCAAATATTTTCTCCACGGCAAAGCCACCCGTTAATATAGAAGCGGATAGTGGCCCTAGGTAGGCTATTACAGGAAGAAGAGCATTGCGAAGAACATGGCGAGTAATAATTAAGAAGATTGGTAACCCTTTGGATTTAGCCGTTTGGATATAATCTTGACCTAAGACTTCTATCATGCTAGTCCTAGATAGCCTTGCGATGAAAGCTGTTGGCAGGGCTGCTAGAGAAAGAACTGGCAAAATAGCATGACCGAAAGAGCCCCATCTGGCAACAGGTAAAAGATTGAGTTTCATAGCAAATAGATATTGTAAAAAAGTAGCCAAGATAAAACTTGGGATGGAAAGTCCCAAGACGGAAAAAACCATAAGAGCCTTGTCTTGCCATCTGCCGCGGTAGATGGCAGAAAAGGCTCCCAGCGTCAGCCCTAGAGTCAAAGAAATAGATAAAGCTCCGAGCCCAAGATAACATGAAATGGGAAAGCCTTCTTTGATGATATCGGTGACTTGTCTGTCTTGATATTTTAATGAAGGACCTAAAGAGAGGGTTAAGAGACCTTTCATGTATTGCACATATTGTATGAATAGAGGCTTATTAAGCCCATAGTGAGCTTTCATGGCTTCTAAAATTTCTTTAGGAAGAGCCTGCTCTGTCGTGAAGGGGTCTCCAGGAATAGAGTGCATTAAGAAAAAAGTGATTGTAGCAACAATCCAAAGAGATAGGATAAAAAGGATTAATTTTTTTCTTAAAAAGAAGAATAAGCTCGGCATAATCTTGTGTCCCAATAGTACGTTCGTACTATATCACAAGCCTAGTTAATGAGCTGTTAGTTTTTTACGCTCTAACGGCTATAAAACATCAAAAATGCTAGAAGAAGTCTGGCCAGTCACTCAGATTTTCTAAATTATTTAAAAAATCAGCCTCTAAAAACACAGAGTCTTGCGAACGTGATGGGAATCTGGAAGGGGAAATTGGAGAAGGTGTTACTCCAGAGCTCGTTCTCTCTGTGTTATCAATTCTATTTTTTTTAGATGAGTTATCTACATTTTGAGAAGAAGGTCGTTTTTCTGTGCGAGAAATGGGTAAATCTCCTGAAGAAGATGATGAAGTTTGAGTTGCGTCTTCTACAAATTCGAGTTCTTCTTCGCATATTC
>JAZKAC010000136.1:0-1636 GCA_040389325.1 Chlamydiota bacterium
ACTTTTTGGTAATAAATGCTTATTACCAAGGAGGTAAAAACTATGACTGGGATGATTTCTATGAGTATCAAAGAGTTAGGCAAGGTAGAAGTTATAGGAAGGTTAGCTCAAAAAGCTATAAACCAAGAGCAAGCTGCTAACGCTTTAGGTGTTAGTGATAGGCAAGTCAGGAGATTACTAAAAAAATATCAAAAATATGGGGCTACTGGGCTCATTTCAAAAAAACGAGGCAAACCCAGCAACCATAAACTTCCGTCCAGCACCACGGAGATGGCCTTAGCCTTGATAAGAGAGTTTTATCATGATTTTGGCCCTACACTTGCTCAAGAGAAACTCTTAGAAGTGCATGGAGTAGAGGTCTCTGTTGGATCAGTTCGTAGTATGATAATTACAGATGGATTATTGGTTGATAAAAAGATTAAAAAACACCGTGTATATCAGCTCAGAAAAAGACGGTCTAGAGAGGGGGAACTTGTTCAAATGGACGGGTCTCCTCATGATTGGTTTGAGGGTCGTGGACCATACTGCACACTTCTTCTTTGCATAGATGATGCAACGGGTAAGTGGTTAGCGGGTTTATTCGTGCCATCAGAAGCAATATAGACTTATTTTTCACTCCTGAAGCAGTATCTAAAAAAACATGGGAAACCAATGGCTTTTTATGTTGATAAGCATGCTGTATTTCGAGTTAACGCCGTAGAGGCTTTAAGCGGGGAAGGAATCACTCAATTCGGGAGGGCTATGAAAGAGCTTGGAATAGAGTTGATTTTTGCTAATTCGGCCCCTGCAAAAGGGCGCATTGAAAGGGGTAATCAAACTGCACAAGATAGGCTTGTAAAAGAGTTAAGGCTACGCGGTATCTCAACGCCAGAAGCAGCCAATGCTTTCCTACCCGAGTATCTAGACGATTTGAACGGCCGTTTTGCGGTAATTCCACAAAATCCCAACAATGCGCATGTACCTCTATCAAAAGGGTGTAATCTTGATTTAATTTTTACCATACAATCGCTTCGAGTTCTATCAAAAAATTTAACACTTACATTTAAGAACACTATCTATCAAATCCAAACCGATAGACAGTCCTATGCTCTTCGAAAAGCAAGAGTCTGCGTACGTGAAAAAGAGGATGGTGGAATTGAAATATTGTACAAAGATAAGCCTTTGAAATTTTTGACATATTATTGCCAACAAAAACAGGGGGAAGTCGTGGATTCTAAGCGCTTAAATGAGGTGATGAATAATCTCCAACGCAACTCAGGAAAAGCAAAATATAAACCCTCAAATAGGCATCCTTGGAAGCGTTCCCCAAAAGGTCCTGTAATGGCCCCACTTCCTTGATGTTTTTTAAAACCTTTGCCGAGAATTTATAATTTCTCGGCAATTCCCTTCGATTTTTTCGCGGGTTATTTTTAGTCTCTATCTTCCTCAATAAATCCTTCCAGCTATATTCTTCTGAAGTCATTCCTCCCTTTGCTCCCGTCTACGGAGTTCAGGCAAAGCCTTCCTCCGTAGTTGGGCCCGTATATCTTAATGAAAAAAAAGAAGAGGGGGAAAGGAGCTATGCTCCTCTCCTCCAGACCCCATATGCATCAACCTAATTTTTCTCTATGAAGCTCTCTATGAAAGAAAGCCTTTC
>JAZKAC010000137.1:0-4917 GCA_040389325.1 Chlamydiota bacterium
CCTTTTGAAACATGCCCTTTTCTTCTCCAATATTTATACCAATTTGTCATTTTTACCTCCTTTTTCCTTTTATCGAAATAGATAGGAAACCTTTGCTTTTTCACTCTTTTCTTTTGATCTCTAAAAAATCTATTCTTCTTAAAAAACCCAAGGTCCAAAAGGTTCGAAAGTCTACTTCTGTACCTTTTGGACCCTAGGGTTTACCTATTCTTCTAAAATTTTTGGATGAACCCAATATTTGATTGAAGGTCTTCCATTCCCCTTTACCGTAGTGGATCCCAAACAGCCTTTCTCTATGAGGTATTCAAGAACCTCTTCGACTTCAGCCGCCGTTGATAGTCCACTCCAATGATTTCCGTAATAAACATCACGAGCCGAAAAAGGGGAAACAAGATCCCCTCTACGGATATGCCGTATTAACTCTAGGGACGCCTTAGGAACGGCATTTGCGGCACTCCCAAAGATACGATGGGCATGACTTTCTAAGTATTCTAACCATAAAATAGCATCCTTAAAAGTTGCTTCAGATATCTTCTCCGGATAACAACCTGTCATTGATGATTTAAGATGCTCAAAAATAAGACATAAAGCCGGTAGAACCTTCTTATATTTTCCAAAATGCGCTTCCAAATGAGGCGGCGCACCCAATCCGGGCCAACATCAGGCCAAATCATCAAAGAAAAGCGCTGAAGAAATCCGTCATCGCCAACTCCTCCCTTAATTGTAGAGCGGATATACTGAGATAAAGGCCCGGGCTGGATACTCCCGAAGATCGAAAGAAAAAGAGCAGGAATATGCAAAGAACCTCTTGCGATTCGGTCGACATCAAAGTCTTTTTTCCCGGACCAACTTTCTAGAAAAAATTGACGGTCATTTTCACGGCCTGCCTTTTCAAAACTATATAACCAACCTGAAATTTCATCTCTAAAGAGCAAAATCCCTTGAGTGTTTTCAATAAGAATTTCCCCAAGCTTTTCCACCGTAGGATCATCGCTCTTATAGCGCTTTTTCTTCGACTCTACAGGAGGATCTTCATCTTTAAATTCCTCAGGAAGCATCTCACCTGATTTCCTGGATTCTAAACTTTCCTTATATTTCTTCTTATACACTTCTCCGTTTGCTTTTTCTCTAAACTCCCAACTTTTGGAATCGGTCTTAAACTTCTTAAGATCAACTTCATGTTTTTCACGAGCCTGATCTGCAAGCTTTTTAAGAGGATTATTCACTGCTTCCATAGCAGGGCTCTTCATGACAGAAGGACGCCCTATCAACATTCCCCAAAGATTCGGGAATTCAAACCATCCTGTATTCGGCCTAAGAGATAAAGCCCTCTTCCTTCCTATGATACTCCCAATTGTAACAAGGAAAGGAACTGCAAAAAAGTCCACAGGGATTTGCATTTGATCTGCCAAGCCCTGCATCCAATCCACTATAGGTTCCGGAAGCGCCTGAATAGGACATGGCAGCACATGGCTTAAGACTTCTACGATCGGCTCAGGTTCCTTATCAAAAATAACAGGCACAGAGTCTGCCATCTGAAAATATTCTTTATAGAGCTTACTATTTTCGGCAACTAACTTTTCAAAGCTATTTTTCAAAAATAAAGAGCCGGGTTCATCGATCGGAGAAAAACCATCCCAATCCAAAGGACAGTTACTCTGTTTTTGAAGCCAATCAATGAAGTCTTCTCCTTTTTCTGTTACAGGCAAAGGACATACAACCACCTCACTATAAGGACACACCTTTTTAAGCTCCTCGCTAACACTCTCCATGTATTTCTTTCCGGCTTCATCATTATCCGGAATCAATACAAATTGACGAATATGGCGATACCCTGCAAGGATTGCCCAATCAGCAAGATGCGCCTGACTAGATCCTCTCATGGAAGTTAGGGCCGCTAAATCTAAAGAATGTGCTGCTGTCACACACTTTTCTCCTTCGAAAATATACACAATAGAGCTATCATGTTCTTCAGGAAGACTATCTAAGCCAAAGAGCGGAGAGGGAGTTGACGCTCCCTCAATCCATCCGCTATTTTCATCAAGATGATATTGATGAAACCGCTTTTTCTGCCCGGCCTCATCATATCGAACAACTAAAGCCATAGGGTTACCCTTTGCACCTCTATAGACCCAATGCCATTTGAGATTTTTCTTAGAAATAAAAGAAGGAAGATCCATTATTTTATCCTCCAATCGTTAGCTAATTTCTCAAGAGCTTCCCGAAAAGAAAGCTCATATTTTTTTTGAGTGAATGAGATGATATCTCCCCCTTTTGCTCCGCAAGAAAAGCAATTGAAGGCTCCGCTTTCCAAATGAACATAGAAAGATCCAGGAGAACTATCCTCATGGAATGGGCAGCACCCCGCAATTGCCCACTGCTTTGCACCGCTTTTGATACGATCAAGCCCTTGCTCGACAAGATAGAAACCCCGAGGGTCAATCGCTGCTTTAACTTCTCCTGAGTTTTTCTTACAATGGTAGCTGCTCATGACGCACCTCCATTGCTTGCTTGGCTCTCAATCCATCCCTCAAAAAGATCTTTTCTCAGGTATATTCTTTTTCCGATCTTGCGCACGGCTTTTTCAAGACCATTGCGATGACGCATGGTCAAATAATGTCTTATCTGCCCCATTGAAAAGGGATAAGCATCTACGATTTGTTGTACTGACAAGTATTTGTCATTCATATCAAGGCTCCTTGGCGACCTATCGCCTTTATTGAGTTAATATGAATATCATTAGACAACACTTGAGACCCTATTGTCGTACGGGTCCTCAGAAAAATTCGGGGTTGCCTGTCTTTGTGCGTAATAAAAATAATAATAACACAAGAATTGCACTGCCATTTAACTCTTTTTAAAATGCGCATAAATTATATTTTTAAAATATTTACTTTTATGATTACATTTAAACTTAGGTCCTTTTGTGAGAGCTTGATAAGTTTAACTTTCGTCTAATAGAGTTTGCAAGTTCCTTAATCCACTTATGACAAAATATTAATTTAAAATTTCAAAACCAAACTGTCGATTGATTTTTATGTTTTATTTATTTACTTAAACAAGTAAAATAATTAAAAATTAAAATAAAAAACGAGGCTTTATTTATGTTTAATTCAATTAAAGGAACGTCATTTATAGATTTTAAAACAATAGGCTTTCCTCAGGGGATGCCTATAGAGTCTTCCTCAACAGACGGCGCTCAAAGCACTCCAATTTTAGAAATCTCTGAATTATCAGTAGAATTTCAACAAAAAGATAAAGACTTAGTTCAAAGCTTGCGCAAAGAACTAATAGAGCATGAATTTAGAGGGTTGCCTTATGGTTTACTCCGTAAGTTAGATGAAATACAATCTGATAAGCTCCACGATGATTTTGTCCTCGACATCTCTAAAAAAATTTATTCTGAGTATCTGGATGATAATTTTCTTAGTCCGAGTCGATATGAGTATGCTGAACTCATTAATCAAATACGAAATCCCGAGACACGAATGAACTCTCACATTGAAGCTGCTAAAGACCAACTTTCAAAAGAAAAATATTTTGAAATGAGAGAGTTTTTGAGAGATATTGAACCTGGGAAAACAAGAGATAGTTTAGTTTCTGAATTAACAAGTCAATTATACAGCATGAAAAATTATAAAGAACTACCATCAACTTTAGATTTCATGCGAGATGGAAAGCAAAAAGATGAGCTGATCGTTACTTTTACTGAGAAATTATTAGAGGCAAAGGAATATGGTTTTGCTGCCGCTACTCTTGCGATACTGGATAGTGTCAAAGTTAAGGACGACTATTCTATAAAATTTTTTAACGAGTTGTGTGAACAAAAGTTATATGGTGGAGTCCTTGGCTTTTGTTTGTTGCTATCATCAGAAAAAAAACACTCTGATGCTTTGATTTATTTATCAGGTAAATTATTTAACGAAGAGCTTTATTCCGATGCAAGGATGGCCTTGGAAATGACGCCTCCTAGTGATATAAGAGATGAAGCTCTATTAAGCCTATCAACCAAATTATTCGACATAAAAGAATATTCTGAAGCAAGGCTCTCTCTTAGATTGTTTAATACCTCAGATCGAGTTCCATATTCTGATTCTCGAGGATATAGGTATGATTCTTTCAAACCCTTTAGAACAGAAAAGAGGACTCCAGCGCTAACAGAGCTTGCTCATAAGTTATTTGACGCACAGCAGTATAAAGAAGCTTCAGAAACTATTTGTTCTACACAACCATGGGAAAATATAGATCTATATAACCAGAACTTAATTGAGTTTTCTCGAAAATTTTTCAATGAAAACCAATATCAATATGCCTATGATGTTTTAAAACGTGTATTTGATATTTCTGCAAGACCTTTGCTTCTACGCGAGTTATCAAACAAGCTTTTTGATATACAAGAATACGAACATGCAATTAATACACTTTCCTCTTCTAATTTAGGCTCACTCAGAACTGACCCAGACCTAATCACCTTATCTAATAGACTTTTTCAGTTAAAAGAATATGGATATGCAATTAAAGCTGCTTCACGCTGTATGAATCCTAAAGCGCATCCTGCTTTAATTGATCTTTCTGATAAATTAGTAGAAGCAAAAGAATATTCTTATGCCATCGACGCTCTAAAATATATCCGCCAAGGCAAAAAACAAGAAGATTTAGCAGCTCTTTCTGGAAAGTTATTTGATTTAAAAGAATACAATCATGCTGTTGCGGCTATTAGAGCAATTTCATTTTGTAACCCTTACTTCCCCAGCGAATCAAATAAGTATAGACAAAAAGCAGCAACAGAACTAGCTGATAAACTAGATGCTGTAGCAGAGAACTCTTTCTCGACACAGTGGTTGGCAAAAGTATGCAGAGAGTGTTAAAGATTGATTAGAATGACCCATTTGACGATCGCGAAGAATGACCCACCCC